>DVDZ01000043.1 GCA_015296025.1 Thermosynechococcus sp. M46_R2017_013 | reverse complement strand
ACTATCAATTTCTCAGGAGCTACCAGCGAATTATTTCTTTGCAGGTAGAAGCAATTAAACCTTTGGGCGCTAGAGCTGGGACTAGCTCAGGATCAATTAGTAGTATGATTCAGTCAATACCCAGTTTGCCCCTTCTTTCAGGAGAAACAACAGGCGATACAAGTACTCTCATACAGATTCTCAACAGTGACTTAGTGCTTAGACCCCTCTATGACAAGCTTTTGGAAGCTTATCCTGAGCTAGACTCTAAAAGTTACACCTACGAATCTTTTCGGAGAAGTATCAAGATTGAGCCACAGCAATTTGGTGGTCTTCGTCTCGGTAACACCAATTCTAAAGTGATTCAAATTACATTTTCATTTAATAACAAGGGTAAACTAAATTCTGTCTTCAATTTACTTACCGAAAAAATTATAGACTTTAATGAAAAAGAAAAGCAGCAGCAAATTTTTCAAAATTTACGATACGTTAACCAAGAAATTCAAAGAACACTTAGCCAAATTGATGATCTTGAAGATCAGTTGAACCAGTTTCGAGCTGCAAATCAAGTATTGAGGCCTGATTCTATAGGTGGCATTGGCGCGAGTGGCTCTAGTGATGCTGATCTGTACCGAATGCAGCTAGCTAATTTGATGACCGCAAGAAATGAAAATATTGCCAAAATAGAATCTGTACAGCAGACTTTTGATTCTATTAATTCACAGTTGCAAATGACCCCTGATGAAGCACTTGTTGCTTCTAACCTAAGTACATCGGTCAACTATACTAGCCTATTGAACAATCTAACAAGTGTCGAAAAAAAGCTTGCTGAAGAGTTAAGCAGATTACAACCAAATGCTCCTACTGTTCGTAGCCTTGATGAAGAAAGACGCCTAGTATTAGAGCAGATTAAGCGGGAGGCTCAGCAGATTGCCCAAAGAAATCGAGTCTCAAATCCAGAGGGATTGATCGGCTATCAAAGTTCTGTTTCAGAAAATTTGATTAGTAAGTATATTGAAGCAAAAGTTGAGCTTGAATCCCTGAGACGCATGGATGCAGAGCTTGCTCGGCAAATCGCAGTAACTCGTGAGGAATTAGCCCGACTGACACGCCTAGCAAACCCCTATCGAAAAATTGAGCAACGTATAGCAGCGGCACAGCAATCACTGCAACTTTTGCTTCAGACGCGGCAATCACTACAGCTACAAATTGCACAGCAGGATTTTACATGGCGGTTACTATCGGATATTAACGCGGAAGAATATGAAGTAACGATGCGGCTGTCAATGGCATTGGCAATTGCTTTAATTTTGGGAACTACCTCTGGGGTTATTTTAGCCTTGATTTTAGATGCGCTGGATTCCCGTTTCTTGGAGGTTGAACGAGTTCAGCAAAGCACTCGACTTTCAATTGTTGGACAAGTGCCCCTAGCTAAGGAGTTTGATCAGTATTCGTTTACACGCCTTGAAACTCCCCTTACGCTCTGGGGGCTGCAGCACCATCTGCCAGGGGCAACACCCGCTTTTAAGGAGAGTTTTTATTTTCTTTTGGTTCATTTAGAGCAGCTAGGTCTTCAGCGCACGCTGGCCGTGACATCTGCCCAGTCAGGAGAGGGGCGGACAACAATTGCAGCTTATTTAGGACTAGCTGCAGCGGCATCTGGTAAGCGAGTTTTGCTTGTGGACGCAAATCTGCGTCAACCCGGCCTACATCAAGTTTTCGGGATTGTAAACAGCGGTGGTCTCACTGAGCTACTGACAGAGGCGCTTCCTTTACCTAATTGGTTCACTTGTCTTGAAGCTTACTCTGAAAAACTTTGGGTACTGACAGCGGGGCAACCGCACCCAGAACCAATGAGTTTGTTGAGTTCTCCCCAATGGCATGGGTTTTTGACTTCTGCCCGAGTTGCATTTGACTTGGTTATTATTGACACGCCACCAATGGTGCAGTGTGCAGAAACGAATCGCCTTGTGGCCAGCGTGGATCAGGCGCTGTTTGTGGTACGTTTGGACAAAACAAAACGGGAGATGTTTGCCAAAGCACTCAAGGAGTATGATTTAGGGCTAAAGAATAAGGCAGTTGGTATCGTAGTTAACGGAGTGCGGGCAGCTAAGCAGAGCCAGATGGAAGATCTGCCGGTGTTATCTTCTTTTGTCCCTCGCTCAGCAGCAGTGAGTTAAGGCAAATCCCTACGGTAAACTCCGCGATCGCCGGTAAAAGTAAGAGCCAATAAGGGATGCTGGTAGGAGGCCAGCAAAAATCCGCAGTATTATCAACAGGTGAGCCAAGAAGGTCAGGCCAACCCAAAAAAGGGGAAACCAATGGGTGCGTGGATCGAGGGGGGGAAATGTGCGATAGGCCAGCCAAATTAAAGCAGGCGGTAGTGTCATCAGCAAAATGGCCAGAATCATCGCAGTGTAGGTCAGAGTAACAGGAGGACGGTTGAGCGATCGCCAGTGGGTACCAGTCCACTGCCAGCGAAATGGCATGGCACTATCTTCGAGCTGCGCCGTTTGATGGACAACATCTAGGCTGAAAATATGGCGACAAAAGTTACAGGCATAGGTATCCATGAGTACCATCGGTGCAATTTGTCCGTGGCGGCAGACGGGGCATAAATAAACCCCATTGGTTTCCAAGGGCTGAGCAGTGGACTCTGGCATACCTAGCTTGGGGATGTAGCGCCCGCTGTTCAAGACCTCGATAGAGGCGGTTGAGGGCATTCATGTAGGCTTGGGCAGAGGCCACAATAATGTCGGTGTTGGCGGCATGACCTGAATAGATGCGATCTTCGTGCTGTAGGCGAATCGTCACTTCACCAATAGCATCAATGCCAGCGGTAACCGATTGCACCGAGTATTCAATGAGGCGGTTGGGAATCTGTACAACCCGATTAATGGCGCGGTAAACGGCATCCACAGGCCCTGTGCCAATGGCTGCGTCGGTTAATTCTTCGCCGCTGGGGGTACGCACGGTTACTGTTGCCGTCGGGCGAGCATGATCTCCACAGGAAACTTGGACAAATTCCAGTTGATAGCCCCGCAGATCAATCCCTTGGGTTTCATCCTTGGCGATCGCCTCGAGATCCCAGTCGGTGATTTCTTTTTTCTTGTCGGCGAGATCCTTAAAGCGCAAAAAGGCTTTATTGAGTTCGGTTTCACTGAGTTCAAAGCCCAATTCCCGCAGGCGGGTGGCAAAGGCATTACGACCAGAGAGTTTGCCCAAGACAATTTGGTTATCAGCAAGACCAATGAGTTGGGCGTCCATGATTTCATAGGTTTGCTTATGCTTGAGAACCCCATCTTGGTGAATCCCCGATTGATGGGCAAAGGCATTGGCACCAACGATCGCCTTATTGGGTTGAATGAGCATCCCCGTTAGGTTTGAGACTAAGCGAGAAGTTTTGTAAATTTCACGGGTGTTGATATTTGTGAGAGGTGCTTCTGATTCGGGTGGACGCCCCAAGAAGGGATTAAAGTACTGCCGCCGCACATAGAGAGCCATCACCAATTCCTCAAGAGCAGCATTCCCTGCCCGTTCACCAATGCCGTTAATCGTACACTCCAGTTGGCGCGCCCCATTTTTCACTGCTTCTAGGAAGTTGGCCACAGCTAAACCCAAATCGTTGTGACCATGAACGGAGATGACCACGCGATCAATATTGGGCACATTTTCCTTAATCCCTTTGATCAGGGCACCAAATTCAGTGGGGGTGGTGTAGCCCACGGTGTCGGGAATGTTAATCGTTGTCGCACCTGCATCAATGACCCGCTCAAGGACTTGATAGAGAAACTCAGGATCTGAACGACCAGCATCCTCAGGGGAAAACTCCACATCATCCACAAAGGACTTGGCATAGGCCACCATTTCTGGGGCAATTTCCAGTACTTCAGCGCGGGTTTTCTTGAGCTTGTACTCTAGGTGAATATCGGAGGTGGCAATAAAGGTGTGAATGCGGGGATAGTAGGCGGGCTTGAGGGCTTTGGCTGCCGCTTCAATATCTTGGCGGGTGGCACGAGCTAAGCCACAGATCACAGGGCCGGTTTCGGTGCCGACGGTTTCGGCAATCCGCTGGACAGCCTCAAAGTCACCGGGACTAGCAAAGGGGAAGCCCGCCTCAATAATATCCACCCCTAGTCGCGCCAGTTGACGGGCAATTGTGAGTTTTTCATCCACATTCAGGGAGGCACCCGGAGACTGTTCACCGTCCCGCAGTGTGGTATCAAAAATCAACACCCGATCAACGGTTTGGGGAGGATATTTAATACGCATAGACAAGCCCCATTTAAGCTTGAAAAATAGTAGCAATTATTTTAACTTTAACATTTTCAGCGGGGAGCCAACGCCTAGGGCACCTGCCAAATGCGTTGGTGATAACTGGGCAAATGATCCAAATTTACCGTTGATCCATGGTGATGAGGGTGATCCTCGTGATTATGACTATGGGAGTGGTGCTCATAGTGATGATGGTGGTGGTGATGAGTCTGGCCTGCCACCAAGCGAAATTTACAGGTCTCACAGTTCATCACTACCTGCCCGACATGGGTTTCAATTTCCCGCTGTCGTGTTAGGTAAAACAGTTGTGGATGCAAGCCAATTTCCGGTAAGTTCACGTATTCAACATGGGGATAGGCTGCTTGCGCTTTTGTAGTCAGGGTGTAAATTCTTTTGACCAGCGCCCCTGTAAACATGAAGTGGGGCAGGACGATGACACGACGAGGCTGGTGAAGATTGGCACGTACAAACCCTTCAGGTAGGCGGGGATGGGTAATGCCGATAAAGCACACCTCAACCGTTTTGTAGCCACTGCCTTCCCAGAGCATGCGGGCGAGCTTAAAGACATCGCCATTGGCATCGGGATCACTGGAACCGCGTCCCACGACTAGGAGAACTGTTTCTTCGCGGCCAATGGCTTGGGGGTTAAATTCCGGAGTGTCCAAGAGTTCAAGGCGCGATCGCCACAGCGTTAGAATTTCTGGGGCAATGCCATAGTGACGGCCATAGTGATAGCGCAACTCAGGAAAAGCACGCCGTGCCCGATCCAATTCATTCGTGACATCAAACTTATTGTGGCGAGCGGCAAAGAGCAAAATCGGCAGCACCGATAAATCCGTATGGCCTGTGGCAACGCACTGACTGAGAACTTCAACAATGGAGGGTTCAGTTAACTCCAGAAAACAGGGAAAAACAGGCCGACAGGGATCTAGTTGATAGTAGGCTTGGGCAAAGTCCAAAAATGCTTGGCGACCTTCAGGATCGCGGGTTCCATGACCAACCAGTAAAAGAGGTCGAGACTGAGGGAGGGGGGGTAAGTCCAGACTAAAACCGAAGGAATTGAGAATTGAATCGTTAAGCGTAACCAGCACCTTAGAAACTCCATGCCCGTGCGACGCAGGCAAATAGAGTGAACCACAGCAAGTAGGCATTCTGGCTGAGGGAGACTTCCCATCACAGCTGCGGCACAGCACCAGACTTGCACTGGATTTTCCCTACAGGCTGCTCTTCACAGTGAACGTTGCCAATTGTAACGAGATTCTCAGACCCCTGTCTATGCCAGGGGTGGGCACATCAGGTATCTATAGTGCCGCAGCATCGAGAACGCCGATGGTTTGGTTGTCAATGGCTTGAGCTTCTTCGGGGGTATTCCAAGCCTGAGGAGTCCCAGCTTACCAAACGCTGAGAGCGCTCCCATGAGGTGAAAGACAGTGCCCGTTGCTGTACTGGAGTCAAAGTGGAGATGATAGCGGGCAATCATATCCAAAAATCATTGGGCAATAGACCCCAATAATGGGGCTGGCAGAGGTTATCAGAGGCAATGTAATACTTGGGACGGCGATGCTTGCTGTAAAACAGGCCAGACGCTAGCTCATAGTGGCCATCGGTGAGGAATTGTAAGGCCATGAAGGGGTGGGTAGTGCCGCCCTTGCGCAGGTTTATTTCAATGGCCTAAAGTTCCCACCCCTGAGCTGTCTGGGTTGCAACAACATCCACATTAAAATAGCCGATCACTCCCTGCTAGGCTAAATACGTCCCTACCGTTTGCCTGAGTTTTTGGAGTTGTTGGCGATAGTCGGCATGGGCAGGGAATTCACAGCCAATGAAAATTTGACCGCTGGGGGCATTCACTAACTGCTCATGGGTCGAGATGATTTCAACACTGCCTTTGGGGGGAATACAGCCTTGGACGCTGGGCGATCGCTAAATCCAAGTCGTAATCAATAATACTGGGGTGCAGCGGCTGCGATGTCACATAGATCATGCGAGTGCAGTGATTCCGCAACTGGATCAGCGTATAACGTTGCCGCTCCTCAGAGTGGGTATCGCCTGTAATCTTGGCCAGTTCTGGTTGGGGAAAACTCAGGGAAAGCACCACCACAATATCGCGCTCACTGCCATCAGGAGCAACTCAGGAATAAACGTTTCTCTTCCGTCCCAACGCTCTAGAAGGCGCGTCTGTAGTTGGCGGAACTCCTTGAATCATTAGACTTGTCTTTTCAAACTTTCTTTACTGAGCAATTAGATCTTCTTGGTTAACGTAGCGTGCCCCAGCAAATACCTCACGGGTGGTGCGGCTATACCAATTGCGAAATGAGGGACGCTTGAGCAGAGGACGTGTCCAGTGACTACCGCCTTTGAGGACAAAGTGCTCACCATCAAAGTAGGGTGCAGAATAGCCACGGTAGGGATAGCTCTGGAACCCCGGATAGGGGGCAAAGGGACTTTGCGTCCACTCCCAAACATAACCCTTATTCAGAAGTCCCTGCTGAGCAGCAATTTCCCATTCTCGTTCACTGGGAAGGCGTTTGCCTCGGAAATGACCATAGGCTTCTGCTTCGTAGAAACTAAGTCCCCACATAGGTAGGTCTAAGTTCTCAGGGATGGGGTAGAACGGTGAAGTAATTTCCTCTGCTTTGCGCCATTCCCATCCCCTGCTTGACCACCATTCCCGTCGCTGATAACCACCCGCTTCCACAAAAGCAAGAAATTCCCGCCACGTTACCGGTGCTGCATCAATCGTAAAAGGAAGCAGTTCAATACTTTGGACGGGCTGCTCGTTATCCAGGGCTAAGGGGTCTTCACTGCCAATGACATAACTCCCAGCAGGAATCTGTTGATGTTTCTGGGGGCACGATGGGTTAGGGGGTAATGTGGTCAAAATCCCCTGCATTGCCAGCACCATTTGCATCGTTTCAGTGTGTTGAGCTTCATGCTGTAAAATCCACCACCAGAGACGAAGTTCCCGTTGCCACTGTTCAGCGGTGAGAGTGCAGAGGCGATCGCCCGTGCGTCGGCGAATTTCTGCGAGGTAATCAAGTAATTCATTGTACGGTGGTAAATATTGTCGTTCCACCTTGGGGCGACCATCAGCGGCATACCAATAGCGATCGCGATCGCTAATAGCCGAACAGTCAGGCAATAGCCAAAAGGCTTCTGTGTAGCCAATGTGCCCCAGATGCCACCCCACGGGACTATAGAGGGGATGGGGCTGAGCACAGAGGACGGCCTCACTTAGCTGCGCAACTAACTGAAGCGTAAATTCCCGCTGGTGCTCAAAAGCTTGCCAAAAGGCTTCCCGATCAAAAGGGTCAAAAGGCACGGCGGTCTCAGAGGGCGTCAATTTCTGGTTCACTGTGCAAGCTCATTAACAGCAGTTTATTCTCGCCTAAAGGATACCACTCCGTTTGAGAATCTATAGGTTCTGAGGTGAGCTGAATTTTTTCGGCCTCTTGACTCCAGTACAGGGTCGGGGGTGGTGTGCCACAGGAGCAGCGGGTGGCCAAAATATACTTACCGTCAGTGAGAATCATCGCGGCACTAACACTGGTCCGAGCACTCTGCGCCAGGGAGAAGAGAATTTGCAGCGTCTGGCGCAAAACCATCACCGGTGACAGTTGCGGATTCAAGACTAGTTCATTGCAAAAGAGAGCAAAGAGGTGCTCAGAATCCGTCGAGCCTTCAACAATGTTGTAACAAATATCCGAGAGGCGATCGCGCAGGGGGCGGTAGAGGGTTTGGCGAAAGTTCTCGATAAAGCCATTGTGAACCCCCAGCCAGCGTCCCCAGCGAAAGGGCTGTGTATTTGTGATTTGCACCGGTTGCCCAAGGGTGGCGCTGCGGACATTGGCCAGAAAACAGCTCGATTCAATATAGCGGCTTAAATACTCAGTGAAATTGATATCATGCCACATGGGTAGCGTTTGCCGATAGAGAAAGGGGGGCTCATCTTGGCTGCTATCATACCAGCCAACCCCAAAACCATCGGCATTCAAGAGTCCCGCCGTCATTTCACGGGGTTGGTAACTTTGCACCAACAGGGAATGGGGAGCCTCCACCAAGGCATGGGCAAGGGACGTTTTGCGCCCCATGTAGGCATAGAGACGACACATAGATTAACATGCAAAATTGGTAAGAATAGCCTACCGTTGATTCTAACTTTCATCCAACGATTTTTCTCGGGGGCTATATCCAATTTAAGAGCTGGCAGTAAAGCTTGCTAAAGTATAGAGAAAAAAGGTTATTTGCAATCAATGAAGCCAACGGATTCCCTAGAAGATGATTTTCCCGATGTAGAAGCCATTGTGCCCCCTGAGCAGTCCTCAGCCTTAGGGCGATCGCAAATTCAACGCACCTTGGTCATTACCGAAACAGCCTTCCTTGCCAGTACCGCTGCTCTGCTATGGGTGATTAACTTTTATTTGCCCATTGGGCCAGTCTTGCGTCTGTTTTTTCCGATTCCCATTGCCCTAGTTTATTTACGCTGGAACCGCCGCGCGGCTTGGATGGCCGCCATTGTCAGTGCACTGCTCCTTTCTGTTTTGATGGGTCCCCCCCGCAGTCTGCAATTTCTCTTACCCCACGGCATGATGGGGGTCATTTTTGGCGGCTGTTGGGCAAAAAAAGAGGGCTGGGGACGTTCTATCCTCGGTGGTGCAGTAGTTGGTACCGCAGGATTTTTCTTTCAAATTAGTCTTGTGTCCATTTTGCTGGGGGAAAACCTCTGGATTTACTTCAATCAGCAGGTTACGAATTTCATTGATTGGGTACTGGTCAATCTGAATTTGCTGTTGGAACCAACGGTGACCCTTATCCAAGTTGTGGCACTGCTACTCGTTTTTTTCCAGTCCATGGTTTATGCCTTAGTGGTTCATATCTTGGCATGGACACTCCTAGAGCGGTTGGGGAATCCGATTCCGGATCCGCCCCCTTGGCTGCGCACAATCCTTGAAGACCCCCGCTAGAGCCTTTCAAGAGAGCGGTGCTGAAAGAGGTGTTGCGGGGTGGCACTGCCTGTACAAAACAGCACGGTTTTCAACTCCTCAAGGATCAAGTCAATACATTGGGTGAGTGCTTCTTCAGATTGATGGGCTGCTTGCAACAAGGGTCGCGCTAAACCTGCAATCGCTGCCCCAAGGGCAAGGGCCTTGGCGACATCAATGCCATTTTTCAGTCCCCCAGAGGCAATCAAGGGCGTGTTGGGCAGGGCAGTATGAATTTGCTCAAGGCACTCAGCCGTAGAAATCCCCCATTCGGCAAAGGCCTGTCCAAGGTACTGTTGACGCGCATCTTGAGCCCGCGCCGCTTCCACTTTTGCCCAAGAAGTTCCCCCTGCCCCCGCCACATCAATGGCCGCGACCCCCACATCCACGAGTTGCTTGGCCACATCGGCACTGATGCCATTGCCCACTTCCTTAACAATGACTGGTACGGGTAGGGCACGACAAAGGACGGCAATTTTACTTAGGAGTCCCTTGAAGTTGCGATCGCCCCCCGTTTGTACGGCCTCCTGCAGGGGATTGAGGTGCAAAATCAGGGCATTGGCCTCTAGAAGATCAATAATTTTTTGGCACTCACTAATGCCACAGCCATAGTTCAACTGCACCGCACCCAAATTAGCCAACAGGGGGATCGTGGGTGCCTCCTGACGAATGGCAAACGTTGGCATCACCTCTGGATGCTCCAGCAGCACTCGTTGGGAACCCACGCCCATGGCAATTCCTTTTTGTTGTGCCACCCGTGCTAAACGGCGATTGATTTCTCCTGCTTGGGGCGTCCCGCCGGTCATGGAGGAAATCAGCAGGGGGGCGGCGAGGGGCCAGCCAAGAAACTCTACACCTAGATCAATCTCGGCAAAGTCCAGTTCGGGTAGGGCACAATGCCGAAAACGATACTTCTCAAAACCTGTCGTGATTTCCTTGTTATCCACATCACCCTGAATACAAAGCTCGAGGTGTTCGGCCTTGCGCTGCTCAATGGGACTGCTCACCGCTAAGATTCCTCAGTGGAAATGCACCAACATTATAGGGGTAAGCGCCCTTGACCCCATGCCGCAAAAGGCCAGCGCCTACTTCTAGCGGCGAAAGGGAGAGGCCGCCAAAGCAGTGGTCAACAATTTCAAGCCATTGGTGGCAGCATCGCGGTAGCGGGAATAACCACAGAGGATTTGCCACATGCGCTGGCGAGTACTGGGACGCTTGACGGCCACCTGATAGGCAAGCTCTGGCAAGCGGTAAAAGAGGCTCCCCAACCGCCTCGCCCAAGCCATATCAATCCCCCATTCCTGATGAACTTGGCGTGAATAGTTGGCCAAGGCAGTGGTATCTCCCCCTAGGGCGCGATCAATGGCCTGAGCCGCCAGCATCCCTGTCAGCAGAGAAGGGCGAATGCCTTCACCGGTAAAAGGATCAACAATAGCCGCTGCTTCGCCCGCTAGGAGGGCATTTTGGCTGTGGAGAGGGTGATACCCCTGCCAGCAGAGGAGTGGGTGGCCGTAGTGCTTTACAGATTGCAAATCCACGCCAAAATGGCGCGCATATTCAGCGCAAATACCCCTGAAGTCTTGGGGCTTACCACCCATAAAGGCTCCTACGCCGATGGAATAGCCGTCGGCTTTGGGAAAATTCCAAGCGTAGCCGTTCTGCACACTCCCAAAATCAAAGTGAGCCGCCCGCTGGGAGTGATTGCCCACCGGCACCTCTACTTCTAGAGCACCGCCCCAGCGCGGTCGTCGGCGAGCTAAGCCCAACCACTTGGCCATTGAACCCTTTGCGCCATCACAGCCAATGAGGTACAAAGCGCTGAAATCGCCGCCGTCTGTGTGCACTTGCCAGCGATCGCCCGCCCATGTAATGCCAGTCACCTCGGTCTGGGACTGCACCTGGGCGCCCTGTCGCTGTGCCTGTTGAACCAAAAAATAATCAAACACATCTCGCCGCACCATCCAAACTGCCTGGTCTGGAGGCAGTTCCAGCACTTGCGCGTCCCCGCCTTGCCATGTACAAATCATCTGCGTCAGCTTTAGGGAGATGGCGGGACTAAAGTCAAAGTCAAACCAAGACTGCACTTGGGGCGACACACCGCCTCCACAGGGCTTATAGCGGGGCAGGGCTTCCTTTTCCAGAACCAACACTCGACGGTCTTGCTTGGCCAAGTGATAAGCAGCTGCACCGCCCGCCGGGCCTGAGCCAACAATAATGCAGTCGTAGATCACAGGGGCTCTCCTTTGTGACTGAGCGTGGGTTCTAGAACAATAACAACAATACCCCAAATTCTCTAAAAAAAGCTGATCCGACTGGATTCGTAGTCGGGGGGTTCGACATGGATGACAATGCGGGCTGGTCCATAGTGCTCTTGCAGGAGTCTCTCAATCTGCTCGGTAATGGCATGGGCAGTGGAAATATCTTCGACCTCTACGATTAAGTGCATCTCAATAAACACCTGCCGTCCCACCACCCCCCGCGAGCTAATGTCATGGCAATTCACCACACCGGGTACGGTCATCACTAGCTCATGAATGGCCTCAGGGGCGATCGCCATCTCATCCACCAGCCAAGGAATGTTACTCTTGAGAACTTCCCAAGCACTCCAAAACACAAGGACAGCCACCGGAAAAGCTAGCACCACATCCAACCAATCCCAGTTGAACGTCCAAACGCCAATCAACCCCAACAGGACAATAATAGTTGTCCAGACATCGCTCAGCGTGTGTTTGGCATCGGCAATGAGGACGGAATTATTCAGCTTGCGCCCCATGTGGTGCTCATAGAGGGTAAGGCCAATATTCATGCCCAGGACAAGAATCACAATCCACAGCTCTATCCCTGTGAGTGTCACAGTACTGCTTTGATGCAGCAGGCGTTCAACCGCACTTCGTAAAATTTCAAAGCAAACCATGCCCAAGAAGGCAGCAATTCCCAGTGCACCCAAGGCTTCAAACTTTTGGTGACCATAGGGATGATCGCGATCAGGATGGGGGCTAGCCCACTGCATGGCCACTAAGCCCAAGATGCTACTTCCTGCATCGGTGAGACTATGGAGGGCATCGACCTGTAAACTAAGGGAGTGACTAAGAACGCCGACAATGGCTTTAGTAAGCGTCAGTGTGACATTGACCCCCAGTGCCAAGAACAATACCCGCTGCGCTTGTCGGCGCTGGTCGACCATAGAGATATTAAACCTAAGGATGAGTCGCTTGGGCAGGTCGCGCCGATTGGGTATTGCGCCGCTGCGCTAGGATGCGTTCATTGAGAACCGCTAGTGCCCGTGTAAATTGGGGATCGCGATCAGTGGCAATGTCATCGCGAGTGAGTTGCTCCCGCTGCTGCTCAGTAAGCTTAACTTCAATATCGGGTTCGATACCTTTCTTGTTAATGTCCCGACCACTGGGGGTAAAGTACTTGGCAATTGTCACCGCAATCCCTGCGCCTTCACCCACTGGCTGGACGGACTGCACCAAGCCTTTACCAAAGGTGCGCGTTCCTACCAATACGGCACGGCCATTGTCCTGAAGGGCACCCGCTAAAATTTCACTGGCACTGGCAGAACCACCATCAATGAGAACCACTAGGGGCTTATTGGTCAAGAAACCGCGACCCGCGCGTAAGCGTTCTGCTTCCCCTTGGCGGTTGACTGTGGAGACAATATCGCCCTGCGGTAAAAACATGCGGGCAATTTCCGCGCTGGCAAACAGTAGCCCCCCCGGATTGGAGCGCAAGTCCAGAACATAGCCCTCAACGCCCTGCTTCTCTAGAGCGCGAATAGCTGCCCGCATCTCGGCTGCGGCATTGGAGCTAAATGTAACAAGACGAATATAGCCCACAGGCCCTTGGGGAGTTTGCCGTAAGCTGTAGCGGACAGGATGGATTTCAATACGGGCACGGGTAATCTCATAATTCAAGACTTGGCTTCCCCGCTGGATCGTCAAGCGCACTTTTGTATTGACAGGGCCGCGGATCATGCTGACTGCTTGGTTGAGATCCATGCCCTTGGTGGATTTACCGTCGATTTTTAAGATGATATCCTTGGCCATTAAGCCTGCTTGAGCCGCCGGACTCCCTTCAATGGGAGAAACCACCGTGATCTGCTTTGTTTTTTCATCTTGGGTAATAGTAATACCTACCCCTGTGAGCTCACCAGAGGTTTCAATTTGCATGGAGCGAAATTGCTCCGGATCCATAAAGCGGGTGTAGGGATCATTGAGCTTCTCCAGCATTTCCCGTGCCGCTTTATACGCTTCCTCTGGTTTGGTGTAGTTACGGGAGAGAAACTCCCGCCGCACAGCACGCCAATCATTGCCGTTGAAGGTGGCATCAACGTATTCACGGTCAATGATTTGCCACACTTCATCCACCAGTTCCTTAGGACTTTGGCGAAAACCTGCTAGGCTACGCGACCAGTGAAGACCCGCACCGGTGACAGCAACCAATGCTGTCATAACCACTGTTGTACTGACAACGATCGTGCGGTGTGTGATTCCCATATGATTCGTCCCGAATGTTTGATCCTTTAGCCTACGCCCAATCTAGCACAAAGACTTGCCTTGGCTAGGGGCGATCGCCAGCTATGTTTTCCGACGCGCAGCGCAAAGAAAAAGTGCCTAGACGCCTAGTTGTTGCCGAATGCAGTAGTTCACACTCTCATCTACCACTCGCTGTGCCTGCTGCTGGCGAGGAGACTGGGGTTGGCTAAGGGTTTGAAAGTCGGCGTAGCTCACCCGCTGTTGGATATAGTTAATGGAGCACTGGCAAATGTTATTCATGACTGAACGGGGGACAATGGGTGCTGATCGCCGACCCCGTTCAATGCACATATCCATAAAACTACTGACGGCCAGTTGGGGGTAAGGCTGGGGAACTGCGTCTGCAGACCAGGGGAAGCTTGTAGCTAGACCGCTAGCAACTAACATTAAAGAGAATAATTTCATCGCTAATAAATGCTAACGCTATAACATCGGTGTAATACCCTAGGACGCACTGATTCATGCAAAAAGTTTCAATCGGTGAAGGCACGATTGTAGGCGGCGTTGGAACCCACCAACATTGAGCCAATGCCTGAATCGGTAAAAATTTCCAGTAAGAGGGCATGGGGTACTCGGCCGTCAATAATGTGAGCAGCTTTCACCCCTTGAGCTAGCGATCGCACGCAACAGGTCACTTTGGGAATCATCCCCCCCGACACCACCCCATCCTGAATCAATTGCCGCGCTTCGGCAATATCAAGGCGATAAATGAGCGTACTGGGGTCGCGATAATCCCGTAAAATTCCTGCTGTGTCCGTCAGTAAAATCAGCTTTTCAGCCCCCAAGGCGGCGGCAATCTCGCCGGCAACCGTATCAGCATTGATGTTGTAGGCTTGTCCCGTATCATCCGCTGCCACACTGGAAATCACGGGGATATATCCTTTCTCCACCAGCGCTGTAATCACACGGGTATCTACTCCCTGCACTTCGCCTACAAAGCCGATACTGTCTTCCCCTTGGGCACGGGCACGAATCAGGTTGCCATCTTTGCCACACAGACCCACCGCTTTGCCCCCCGCTTGGTTGATGAGGGTCACAATTTCTTTGTTCACCCGACCCACCAACACCATCTCTACCACATCCATAGTCGCGGCATCGGTTACCCGCAGCCCATTTTTGAATTGGGGTTCAATGTTGAGCTTGCTCAACCAAGTATTGATCTCTGGACCACCGCCATGGACAACCACAGGGCGAATGCCCACGTAGGAGAGAAAGACAATATCGCGAATGACGGAATCCTTGAGCTGCTCCTCCTTCATGGCGGCTCCGCCATACTTGACAACAAAGGTGCGCCCCGCAAAGGCTTGAAGATAAGGCAGGGCTTCACTAAGAACACGAACGCGATCGCTATCGCTGAGCATAGAATTATCCCTCGTCAGCCTAAAAACCTAAACAGGGGTCAATAGGGGGCTTAGGGGAGGGGGGATCCTTCTCCGCCGCGATTGCTAGACGAGCAGCCAACACTGCCGCATAATTACGAATCAATGACCAAATCAAGGGTGCAAGCCACCCTCGCAGCATGACCGAGCAGGAAATCTGACTTCCGCAGACCGTGGATTGCAAATGATAGGTCACCCGTTCCTCTACCCCCGGCAAGACCAAAATGCGAATACTCAACAGCTTCCCCGGTGAGACACGCTCAACAAAAATCTGAATCGGCCAAGGAATCCAACGGGTCATTGCTTGGAAAATAAACCCCGGCTTGGGTACAAGCCCGTAGGGGACATTCGTGCGCAAAATCAAGGGATGCCACGACACATCGGCCAAATTCACTACTTTGCGCCAGATCAAATCCACCGATGCAGAGCTAAGAGCTTGGTAGGTGCCTGCCAACGGCCAACTGTAGGTCATTTGCTGTTTTTTCTTTGGTTGATGACGGCGATTGGCCACAGTTGCATTACCCTGAATATTCTTGACGATATGGACACCAAAAAGAATAAGAAATTGTCCGAACTCTTTTGCTTATCCAAGAGCCTTATCTATATTAGAACGGAATTTTCCGAGCAGAGGTTTCGTAATCCTATGTAACAATTACTTTTCTAGGCGCACAGCGTACCACTGCAGGTAGCCCCCATTGGCCAATTGCAGTTCACAGCCGGTTGTCATCAGATACCGGGCACGACTTTCCACATCAGGCAAGGTCAATAGATCGGGCGTTAGGCAAACGTCAGTTCCTGTTAAATATTCCACCAGCTTGGCCTGTAGCTCCATGGGCGTGAGAAAGGTCTCATCCTTGGCAGTGGACTCGAGAACAACGTACATCTGTTCAGTAAACATGGCTAATGCTGTTAGCTTGACATTGATTACATTAAAAAATTATTCCCACAGCAAAGCTCTGCCTTTACGGGGGTGGCAGTGCAAACATCTGTACAGCATAGACCTCGCCCCGTGCTGAATTCAAAGCAATGCCAAAGCCAAAACGGGTAAATTCAGGATAAAGGATATTCTGACGATGGCCGTCACTGTACATCCAGCCTTTTTGGCAGTGCTCAATAAGCTTATAGTTGAGCATCAATCCGAGGACACCCCGCTGCTCCATGATATTTTCACCCACGCCACCGCGCCCCCCTAGGGCAATAAACCGATCCATTGGCGATTGCCCCTCTGGGTTGATATGGCTAAAGTATTGGCGCTTGAGCATGTCTTCGGCATGGCGTTGTGCTGTCTTTGTCAGTAACTCATCAGCAACAAGGGGCGGCAATCCATTGAGCCGGCGATCGCGATTTACTAATTGCAGGGCAAAGGCACGCACTTCCGCAAGGGAACGTTTCGGCTGAGCAGCAATCACATCTACCTGTGGGGCACCGATTTGCCAGTCTTGTCCCCCTAGACCGTTATCGAGGTGGAAAGACTCTTTAGCCGCCACAAAAGCAATGCCCAAGATTAATGTGACATACAAAAAGACTTGTAAGTGCTGTTGATTAAGCCGACGGCCGGTCATGGCTGAGAAGTGTCTCTACCTATTCCCAGTGTACGCGAGCAAGTGCGGAATCCCCTACATTTTCTGCCATTGCCTTGAGCTTGTTTTCCACAGTATTGTGAACAGTGGCTTGAAATCTGCCAAGTTTGCAGTCCCTCAATGATCACCTCCAACCAGTTACTAAAGGATAGCCACCCATGGCAAAATTAGTCGCATTTCATGAAGAATCTCGGCGATCGCTCGAACGCGGAATTAATGCCCTTGCCGATGCCGTAAAAATTACCCTTGGCCCTAAAGGGCGAAATGTGGTGCTTGAGAAAAAGTACGGTGCACCACAAATTGTCAACGATGGGGTGACAATCGCTAAGGAAATTGAACTAGAAGATGCCTATGAAAATACTGGCGCCCAACTGATTCGGGAAGTGGCCGCCAAAACTAATGATGTCGTCGGTGATGGCACCACCACCGCAACCCTCCTTGCCCAAGCGCTGATCCGTGAAGGCCTAAAAAATGTAGCTGCCGGTGCTAACCCAATTGCCCTCAAGCGCGGCATGGAAAAAGCAATTAAAGCAGTTGTTGATGGGATTGCTGAGGTCGCCAAACCCGTGGAAGGGGACATGATTGCTCAAGTGGCAACTGTCTCCGCCGGTAATGACCCAGAAGTGGGAGCCATGATTGGTGAAGCCATGGCCAAAGTGGGCAAAGATGGCGTGATCACCATTGAAGAGTCCAAATCCCTGAATACAGAAATGGAAATTGTCGAGGGGATGCAGTTTGATCGCGGCTACATTTCCCCCTACTTTGTCACCGATGCAGAGCGGATGATTGTCCAACTCAACAATGCCTATCTGCTGCTGACGGACAAAAAAATTACTAGTATCCAAGACCTGATTCCCACATTGGAAAAGGTTGCCCGCAGTGGTCGTCCCCTCGTGATCATTGCCGAAGATGTCGAAGGAGAAGCTCTTGCCACCCTAGTGGTGAATAAACTGCGGGGTGTTCTCAGTGTTGTTGCCGTGAAAGCTCCCGCCTTTGGCGAACGGCGTAAAGCAATGCTCCAAGACATTGCCATTCTCACGGGCGGTCAAGTCATTTCCGAGGAAGTGGGACTGACCCTAGAGGATGTGGAAATCACAATGCTGGGAGAAGCCGCCTCCGTCACCGTGACCAAGGACACGACCACCCTTGTGTCAGAGAAAGGCAATAAAGCTGATATTCAAAAGCGCGTTGAGCAACTCAAGAAGCAGTTGGCAGAAACCGACTCCGAATACGACAAAGAAAAACTACAAGAGCGGATTGCTAAGCTTGTGGGTGGTGTGGCTGTGATCAAAGTGGGTGCCGCTACCGAAACAGAATTGAAGGATCGCAAACTCCGCTTTGAAGATGCCCTCAATGCCACAAAAGCAGCAGTTGCTGAAGGGATTGTGCCCGGCGGTGGTGTGACATTGCTCCACTTGGCCAGTCGCATTGATGCTCTGCTTCCTAACCTCAATCCTGAAGAACAAACGGGTGCGCGCATTGTCGCCAGTGCCTTGGCAACGCCAGTGGCTCAAATTGCTGATAATGCCGGTGTCGAAGGAGCCGTTGTCGTGGAAAATGTCCGCGCGGGTGACTTTAACTATGGCTTTAATGCCGCCAGCGGTACCTACGAAGATCTGGTCAGTGCTGGGATTATTGACCCCGCCAAAGTGGTTCGCTCCGCTCTACAAAATGCGGGTTCGATCGCCGGCATGGTACTGACCACTGAAGCCCTTGTGGTGGAAAAACCGCAACCCAAAGCCGCAGCTCCTGCCGACGGCGGCATGATGTAGGCTCACCTGCCTAGTCGTTACCTCTCCTCCTCATCTGACGGGGGGAGAGTTTTTTATGGCTATCTAAAATTTCAGGGCATTCTGGGTCACCTGGCGATCGCCTGATCGGTGGCCTTAGGCAGATGATAATACTTGCCTCCCGCTTGCTGTGCCAATTCCTTGCCCATGCCAGTAGAGACAAACTTATTTTCAGTGTCAATTACCAAGAGCTTCAAACCTAAAGCTCGAATTTTAGCAGCAATTTCCAGTACTTCCGCCTTAACATCGGGCTTGGCCTGCGGCGGAATGGTCTCCCCAAGGGAGCGGCTCAGGGGGATATTGCCGCGACCGTCGGTAATGGCCACAATCATCACTTGACCAATTTCACCACTTTGCCGGGCATTTAGACCCACACGCACCGCTTGGGTCAGGCCATGGGCCAGGGGAGAGCCACCCCCACAGGGCAAGGTTTCAAGGCGCCGTCGGGCTGCTTCAATGGAGCGGGTTGGGGGCAAGAGCACTTCCGCTTGCTCGCCACGAAAGGGAATGAGCGCCACCATATCGCGGTTTTGATAGGCTTGGGTCAGGAGGCGAAGAACTGCTCCTTTGGCGGAGTTCATGCGGTTCAGAGCCATTGAGCCGGAGGCATCGACAACAAAAATAATTAAGGCACCCGCTTTGCGCACCAAGCGTTTAATCCGCAGATCACTGTTTTCAACAATGACGCAGCGCTGCGGTTGGCGCAACCGACGGGATTTTTGGTAGGGAGCGGCACTGCGCAATGTTGCATCCACAGCAATTCGACCTCCCCGTCCGCGGGGCAACATAGGGCGGATATAGCGACCGCGATCTTGGGAATAAATCAGGCTGCGGCTCCCTGATTTTCCTTGACGTTGGGTCAGTTGGGCAAAGTAGAGCACCGACTCATCCAAGACCGTGCCATCGGCTTCAAAGACAAATTCCTCAGGAATGGGGGGCGTCTCCTGCTGCTCTTGCGGTGGGGTCTCTGGCTCAGCCGGTGCTTCTTCGGGGTCAGACTGCTGAGTCTCTGGAGGGGGCGGTGGCTGATCCGGCGGCAGTTCAAGCTGAGTGGCGCGTGGCACAATCACCAGTTCAACGGCACGGCGCAGGTCTTCAGCGTTCACTTCACTACGACCATTGAGAGCCGCATGGGCTTTGGCTACCCGCACGGCAAAGAGTTCCGCCCGATGGCCTTGCACCCCTGCGCGCAGGGCTTCGGTAACCAAATAGGCAATTTGTTGCCGTTGAATTTTTACCTCCTTGAGCCACTCCCGCGCCAGAATGATTTGGGTGCGCAGATCCTCAAGCTCGGCATTGTACTGCTGCAAAAAGGCTTGGGGGGAATCGGCAAATCGGGTGGCATGATCCACCGCCGTGACCCGCTCATCTAAGCCCAAAACGGTATCTGCCGATAGGGCGATCGCAAACCGATCCAGCAGGTGGGGCGGGACTTCACCCTCATCGGGGTTAAACGTGGCAATCAAGAGGGGACGACAGGGGTGCTCCAGACTAATTCCCTCCCGCTCAATTTGGTTGCGCCCGGTACTGAGGACGGCCATGAGCAGATTGGCCAGTTGCTCCTCCAACAGATTAATTTCATCCACATAGAGCACTCCCCGGTGTGCTGCCGCCAATAGGCCGGGCTGAAACACCGCTTCGCCCCGCTGCACCGATTGACTCACATCCACTGCCCCCAACAGGCGATCTTCGGTGACGCCAAGGGGAATTTGCACAAAAGGGGCTGGAATTACTTTGGTTTTCAGCTCAACCTGAGGATGGCTTTGCCACCAAGTTTGTAAGCGGCTATCCCACTCTTCGGGACGTTCCGGATCGGGATTGGCAATGATTGGAACTGGAATCTCTCCTTGATCAATGACTTCAATGGGGGGCAATAGGGCATGAATACCCCGTGCAAGGACGGATTTAGCCGTACCGCGTCGCCCAGCAATGATGACTCCTCCCAAACCGGGATCAACGGCAGCCAACAGCAGCGCCAGTTTAATAGCTCTTGGCCAACGATGGCAGGGATGGGAAAAGGGGCGATCGCAAGTGTCATTGAATTCTGGTTGAATTTGGATCAACAGTCATCTCATCCTTATCTTAGCGAGGGAAGGAAACGGTTTCCCGCTTCTTCGGCTAGACTGGAGCCACAAATTTGTAGGGAAGCCTTCTCCGGAAATATCTGTGGCCAACAACGGCTGCCGTGACTCTATTGAGTATGACACCGCTGGCGGCGCTGGCGCGTCGCCTATTGATTCGACTACCCCTGCGGGATTGGCGTCCTCAAAGATACTATTTTGAGGCCGTCAATGGCGAGTACACGTATCGATGGATCAAAAACCCCGAGGGATGTTCTTGACCGTAAATCGTGGTACCTGCTGGGACATACTCCCGACGGCAAGCTTCTCCAGTCTTGCGACCTTTGCATTTTATAGTGAACCGATGCCCTAGGCCTACCTTTTTAACAAGCAATGCAGAGTTCACGTCTTGACGGTCGGATCACGCTTGCGGCACTTGGTTCAGGCAGATTCCCCAGTGCTGTGACGTACCAGCGGGGTTGACCTTCACGACCAACCGCCCAGCTATCCCAGCGTCGGCAAAACGTTCTGAAGTCTGTCTTTAGTCGCAGGCTGCGGCTGAACACTATGGGAAGTCGCTGCTTTGGGATGAGTCCTACTTCATCGCCAGTGGCGGAGCGGTCAAAGCGGTACATTGAGCAGCAAGATTCCCCGCGCCGGGCTTCCCGCCGATGAGCTAAAATTCTCCTTGCAGGGCAGCTTGGCAGCGATCGCACAACTGGGGATGCAAGGCCGATTGGCCAACAGTTTCAGAATAATTCCAACAGCGAACGCATTTCTTACCCTTAGCATGACCGACGCCAATCCACAGAGCCTCACCCTCAAGGACATAGGGCACGTCCACTGCTTTCCGTTCTGGCATTACCTCCACTTGGGACACTAAAAAGAGATAGCGCAGTTCATCCACGCCATTGCCACTGAGGGTATCATTGGGATTCAGTTCTTGAAGGCGATCGCGCCACTCAGAATCGGTGACATAGAGCCACACTTTGGCCTCTAAAGAGGCACCAATCAGCTTTTCAGCACGAGCCTGCTCGAGCACTTTGTTGACCTCTAGGCGAAGCTGCCGCAAACGTTGCCACTCATTCGCTAGGGTGGGGTCATACCACTGGGCAGGAAGCTGTACCCAACCGCTTTGAAAGACGGAAAGATAGGGGGTTTTGAAGGGTAAATGCTGCCAAATATCCTCGGCTAAGTGAGGGAGCACTGGGGCAATGGCACGGGCTAGGTTTTGAACAGCAATGGCCAGGACGGTTTGACAACTGCGCCGGCGATCGCTAGTAGCAGCACTGATGTATAGCCGGTCTTTGGCAATATCCAGATAAAAGTTCGAAAGATCAACGACACAAAGATTTTGAATCGTTTGGAAAAAGCGATAGAACTGAAAGCTATCAAACGCAGCCGTCACTTCCCTAAAGACCTCGTGCAGCCGATGGAGCATATAGCGATCCAAAGCCGGCAGTTGGGCATAGGGAATCGCATCCTGATCGGGATTGAAGTCGTGGAGGTTCCCGAGGAGAAAGCGCGCCGTATTGCGAATTTTGCGATAGACATCCGCCAACTGTTTGAGGATGTTTTTGCCAATGGGCACATCATTGGCATAGTCCACCGAGGAAACCCACAGGCGTAGCACATCGGCACCGTAGGGAGGGTCTTGCTTTGGGTTTTTGCCCCCTTCAATCACTTCGCGAGGATCAGTGACGTTGCCGAGGGATTTGCTCATTTTCCGTCCTTGCTCATCAAGGACAAAGCCGTGGGTTAAGACGGCCTTGTAGGGGGCTTGGCCTTTAACGGCCACCCGCGTCAACAATGAGGATTGAAACCAGCCCCGATGTTGGTCAGAGCCTTCGAGGTAGAGATCTGCCTGCTGATCGCCGAGCACTGCCGCCCAAGAGGAGCCGGAGTCAAACCAGACATCCATGGTGTCGGTGCCTTTTTCATAACGATCGGCCTGATCCCGCAGCGATTCGGGGAGCAATTCAGCAACGGAGAGTTCCCACCAGGCATCGGAGCCGCGATCGCGAATAATGGCTTGAACATGGGCAATGGTTTCTGCGGTCAGCAGGGGTTCCCCTGTGGCTTTGTCGTAGAAGACGGGAATGGGCACCCCCCAACTGCGCTGCCGCGAAATACACCAATCGGAACGCTCAGCCACCATGGCGGTAATGCGGTTTTCCCCTTGGGCAGGAATCCATTTCACCTCGGCGATCGCCCTGAGGGCTGCATCACGAAAGCCTTCAACGGAAGCAAACCACTGCTCCGTGGCGCGGAAGATAGTCGGCTTTTTCGTGCGCCAGTCGTAGGGATATTTGTGGACGTAGGGTTCTTCCTTGAGGAGAGCACCAGATGCTTGCAGGGCTGCAATCACTGCTTCGTTTCCTTCTTTGAGGACATTGAGACCCGCAAATGGTCCGGCTTCTGTCGTAAAGCAACCATTCTCATCCACGGGCGACAGGATTGGCAGGCCATAGCGTTGACCGACGGCATAGTCTTCTAAACCGTGACCGGGAGCCGTATGCACTAGTCCCGTCCCTGATTCTGTGGTCACATAATCACCGCCAATCACAATCTTGCTCTCGCGCTCAAAGAGGGGATGGCGATAACGGCTATTTTCCAAGTCAGCCCCTTTGGCTGTGGCAACCACCTTGAGCGTGCAACTGAGGGTTTTGCTGAGTCGCTCTACAAGATCTGCGGCAACAATTAAATACTTGTAGTGGGAGGCAGGCTGAACCTCAACCAAGGCATAGGTGAGATCGGGATTCACACTCACCGCTAAGTTGGCTGGAATTGTCCAAGGGGTTGTTGTCCAGATGGCTACTCCTAATTTACCGAGTGCTTTATACCAAGACTGAGCTAAGCCTGCGGGCAACTCGATGACTTCAAAGGCTGCATAGAGACTGCGGGAGGTGTGACCTTCGGGATATTCCAATTCGGCTTCAGCGAGGGCGGTTTTGGAGCTAGGACTCCAGTGGACAGGTTTCAGGCCGCGGTAGATATAGCCCCGCAGCACCATTTCGCCAAAGACTCCTATTTGGGCGGCCTCATAGTCGGGGGTGAGGGTCAAGTAGGGATGCGCCCAGTCGCCCCAGACGCCGTAGCGTTGGAAACTTTGCTTTTGCTCGGCCACGGTTTTGAGGGCAAATTCCTTGGCCTGCCGGCGGAGGGCAAGAGGTGTAAGTTGGGCACGCTGTTCAGGTTTGAGGGTTTGCAGTACCTTGAGTTCAATGGGCAAGCCGTGGCAGTCCCACCCTGGGCGGTAGTGAACCTTACGTCCCCGCAGGAGTTGGTACTTGTTGATGATGTCTTTGAGGATTTTGTTGAGGGCATGGCCAATGTGAAGGGCGCCATTGGCGTAGGGGGGGCCATCGTGGAGAATAAACACCTCACCTGGATTCGTTTGCTGAAGCGTTTCATAAATTTGCTGCTGTGCCCAAAAGGCTTGCAATTCGGGTTCCCGTGTCGCTGCATTCGCCCGCATTTCAAATGTGGTTTGGGGCAGGTTGATAGTGTCTTTGTAGTCGGAGCTTGCGTCAGTCATGGGTGGATACAGCGGGGTATGATGTTTTTAGTCAAGGAAAAACGCACCTTGGCAATGGATTTCATTGTAGGGGAACTGTTCTTGCCGACTCAAGGATGATTTCCGTTCTGGGCTTAGATCTGGGGCGCAAGCGCATTGGCGTTGCAGGGTGCGATCGCTTGGGGCAGTTGGCCGCGGGCATTACGACCATTCATCGTCAGAATTTTGCGAGTGATGTGGCACAGCTTCGGCAGATTTGCCAGGAGCGAGGGGTAGAGAAATTAATTGTCGGTTTACCCTACACCCTCGATGGTCAACTGGGTTCTCAAGCGCGTCAAGTACAACATTTAGCAGAAAAAATTGCTGCGGCTTTGAACTTACCTGTGGAATACGTAGATGAGCGTCTCACCTCCTTTCAGGCGGAGGAAATTCTCAAACAACGGCGGCGATCGCCCCGTCACCACAAAGACCTCGTGGATCAAATTGCTGCTGCGCTGATTTTGCAACAGTGGCTCGATGCCCATTCCCAAACCGCCAAGACCCCTCCGCCCTCCTCAGCCTGCAGGTGGGAGTCCCCTCATCCCAAAGGAACGTAGATGGATCTCAAGAAACTTGCCGCCTACCACGACCAGTACCCTGCTTTGACCAACAAGACATATCTAAACTACGGTGGGCAAGGGCCACTGCACCAAGACACTTGGCAGACCATTCTCCAGAGCGATCGCCACATTCAGGAGGAAGGCCCTTTTGCCAATCGTGTGTTTTCGTGGCTGAGCCAACACCTGCAAACCCTACGGCAAGAATTAGCGCAGCTGCTGGGCACCACGCCAGACACCATTGCCCTTACGGATTCGGTGACCACGGGCTGCAACATTGTTCTTTGGGGCATTCCCTGGCAAGCGGGCGATCGCCTACTCATTTCCAACTGTGAACATCCAGGGGTAGTGGCAATTACGGAGCAATTGGCACGGCGGTTGGGAATTGTCGTGGATCGGGTGGCCTTTTGGCCCTGGTGTGACAATGAAGTGGCCGCCATCGAGGCTCAACTCCATCCCCGCACACGCTTGGTTGTGTTGAGTCATTTGCTGTGGAATACAGGGAAGCTCTTGCCCTTAGAGAACATCGTTGAAGTTTGCCACCGTCGCGGTATCCAAGTTTTGGCGGATGGTGCCCAAAGTGTCGGCATGGTGCCCCTGAATTTGCCTGCCTTGGGGGTAGATTACTACGCCTTTACAGGACATAAGTGGTGCTGTGGCCCCGCTGGATTGGGGGGGCTATATATTCGGCGCGATCGCCTGCCCACCTTGGAACCCACCTTTATTGGCTGGCGCGGCATTCACCAAACCCGCGAGGCGCAACCCGCCGGCTGGAAGGAGGATGCCAGTCGCTTTGAAGTAGCAACAACTGCTTTTTCATTGGTTCCAGGACTCACCACTGCTCTGCGGGTGCACGATCAATGGGGGACTCCCCAAGCGCGATACCGGCGTATTTGTGAGCTGAGTCGTTACCTCTGGGAACAGTTACAGGGCATCGGCGGTTTGACTTGTCTGAGTCCAATACCCCCACCGTCCGGACTTGTCGCCTTTCAGTTGGCCAATGGTCAGCACCACCAATTCGTCCAAGATCTTGAAGCCGAGAATATCCTAGTGCGAGAATTGCTCTATCCCGCCTCGGTGCGTGCCTGTGTCCATTACTTTACCCTACCGCAGGAGTGCGATCGCTTGGTTACTTTTCTAAAACAGTGGCTCAAGAATCATCCTGAGGAAGCTTAAAAACTTAACAATTGGATGGGGGTGAGTTGATTGGTCTATTTTTGCGCATTCTGGTTGAGGTAGAGGCAAAGAAGAACTGGCGACGTTGGGTACACAAACAATAGCCATCATAAGCTTCACAAGGGTACTGCCATTATGATGATTTATCGTCTTAATGCCCTTACGGATAACTACATTTTTTTGCTCCACGATCCACAAACGGGGACGGCGGCAGTGGTGGATCCCGCAGAGCCGGAGCCTGTTCTGGCCAAGTTAGCGGAATTGGGAGCAAGGCTGACGGCCATTTTTAATACCCATCACCACTGGGATCATGTGGGTGCCAATCGTGCCCTGCGATCGCGCTTCCCCAATATCGAGGTCTATGGCAGCTATGAGGATCAAGGGCGCATTCCAGAACAGACCGTCTTTCTCAAGGCCGGCGATCGCGTTCCCTTTGGTGACAGTCATTTTGAGGTGCTGTTTGTTCCCGGCCATACACGCGGCCACCTTGCCTACTATGCGCCAGAAACGGGTGACCTATTCTGCGGCGATACGCTCTTTGGCGGTGGCTGTGGGCGTCTTTTTGAGGGGACGCCGGCACAGATGTTGGCGTCATTGAACCAACTGCGGCAATTGCCGGAGAGTACGCAGGTTTGGTGTGCCCACGAATATACCCAAAAGAACCTCGGTTTTGCCCTCACCGTGGAAGCCAACAATCCCGCTTTGCAAGAGCGCTATGCCCAAGTTTGTCGCGATCGCGCCCAAGGGAAAAGCACAATTCCAAGTACAATTGGCCTTGAGAAGGCAACCAATCCCTTTTTGCGCTGTGAAGTGAGTGCCATTCAAGCAGCAGTGGGGGCTACTACACCCCTCCAAACTTTTACACGCTTGCGGGGGAAACGAGATCAATACTAAAAATATCAGTGACGACACTACAACGCTAATCTAGTGTTATATTCCTCCACCTAGAAAGCCGCAATGGCAGTTTTCTATCAGAGTCGCTTTTTTAACTTCTGGCGACAGCAATGGCAATATTGGCAGCAACAGTGGCAACGCCAAAAATGGCAGGTTGCAAGCACCCTGAGTGGCACGCTTCAGGTCATTGGCGCCATTCTGGCACAGTTTTGGCAGCGGGGACTTCCCCAACTGATGGGCAGCGTCTCTCAGGTGCATCAACGCCTCCTACCGAAACCCACGGCGGCTCCTGCTGCCGATGCAGCCCTGTTAAGTGTGATGTCTGCTCTTTTCCTCACAGGTGGGGAAGATGAATCTTTGGCGGTGGCGATCGCCCCCATTGCCCGCCCACTGCCCTGGTGGCGGCGCTGGATCGCACCTTTACAAGGCTGGCGGCAACCCCAGCCCAAAACTCGACCATCCCAAGAGGCGCCTTTGGCACAGCGGCAACCCTTTTACCTTGCCTGCGATCGCGCCGCCAAATTCCTCTTGATAGTGGATGAGGCTGCCCGTCCCTTGAAAGTTCTCACCGCTGCAGAACAGCAACACATCGAACAACGCATTGCCTATGCCTTGGCAGTGTACTATCAGCATGTTCGGCAGTGGTATCGGCGGCGGCATCACTGGCTCTGGGGCTGGCGGGAGAGATCACTCAAAGCAAGCTCTACCCCGCGGTTCTGCTTGGTGGAAACCTTTCTCGCGCAACTTCAGCTCACAGGAACAGAGGGAGGGGATTTAGCCTTGCCCCCCATGTCTCCCCTAAAAGCGGCTATCCAATGGTTGCGATCGCGCCTCCCCTTTAGACGCAAGAATCCGCTGTCTCCAAGGCGAGTACAGGGAATTGCTACGCTCCTAGGAACCCAGCAAATGGTGCTCGTTGGCAGCGATAATGAAATCCTTTACACCCTCAGCCCTGCCCAGCAGGCGCAAGTTCTGGCTTGGATTGAACGCCATCTCAACCCCTTCAAGCTGCCCTTCCAAGATTGGCTGAGTCAACTCTCCTACTGGCTAGGGGGAGTCCAGCCGCCGCTGGGGACAGCCGTGAATTCGCCCCTATTAGCAGCTACGAATCCTTTACCTGTTTTTTCTCCAGGGGAGGCGCTGCTCCAGCTAGGGAGCGCATCATCGCCATTAGCCCATGCGTTACAATCAGAAACTGCAACCCCCAGTGTCCATCTGAATCCAGAGCAGTTGATTCTCGATGTGGATGCTGCTCTTATAGGCTATGAACTCCACTGGTTTGAACGACTGTTGCTGTGGTGTGATCGCCTGTTTTTGTGGATTGAAGAACATCTGATTGGTTTGGGTCGTTGGCTTTTACAACAGTGGCAGCGCTGGCGGCACCCCTAGGGATCCTCAATCTGACCACCTGCGCCAACGCCCCATCGGGATACCTGCCGGCAGACTCCAGACCCACGATAGCCTATTGAAGGGGGATTCTAAGCAGAGCCAAAGGACAGTTGAACCGCCGTAATCGCCTCCACCAAGGGCGATTGCAAGGCAGCGACATACTCTGGCCAGCCGATGAGAATTGGTTGCTGGTGGGCAAGGGTCTCTCCCTGTAAACCGCTGGCATCAAAGCGCAGTGGATTCCCTTGCAAGTCCGTGCATACCAAACCTGCCGCCGTAGCTAAAGCCAAGGGAGCTGTGGTGTCCCAAAGCTTGACCCGCTGGTTCAAGTAGAGGTAGAGTCCCGCTCGTCCCAAAATCACTTCGATCACCTTAAGGCCAAAACTGCCTAGAAAGCGAAATTGAACTTGGGGCAACAGCCGATGAATCGCCTCACCGTAGGTGCGGTAGTCGCGATAGCCAATCATGATCGGGCAATGGTTTTCACTGGGGGAGCGCGGACAAACGGGTAACAGCGGGACAGGCGGCCCACCACTGCTCATCTGGAAGAGTCCCCAGTCTTTACCACCGTAGTAGAGATGATCCAGATTGGGGGCATAGATCCAACCCGCTACCGGGCTGTAGTACTCCAGTAATCCCACCATTAGGGCATAACCTTGGCGATGGTGAATCAGATCATCGGTGCCATCAAGGGGATCAATCAGCCAATAGCGATTTTTCAGTTCTTGAAACACCGCTTGGGAGGCGGCATTTTCTTCGCTGATGATGCCATCTTCAGGAAACCAAGCGCGAAATTTCTGACTCAGCAGCCGATCCAAGAAGCGATCAATACTAGTAACAAAATCTTGGCGTCCCTTTTCAATGACCTCAAAGGGTTGCTGTGCCAGTTGCCGTGCCCGCTGTCCTGCTTGGCGCAGGAGTTGATTGATTTGCCAGATTTGGCTAGCAGTCAGAGGCGGAGAAGTCGTCATTTGAGGTCTAGCCGTCCACTTTCTTTTAGTTTGGTGCCAAAGAGCAGTGGCTCCTGTAGCGATCGCTGCCGTAACTGTTCGAGAATGGCAGCTTTAACCCGCTGCGCCGCCTGTTTCAGCAGTTCTGACGGGGTCGGCGGATCGGCATTTGCCCATGCAGGGCGTTCGGCCGCAGTCATTTGCTTTTTGAGATCAATGGCATTTTCCCACTGGGGGCGATCGCAATCGTTACCTAAAGGCACGACTCCCAATTCCGCTATCCACCGTTGCTTCACCATTTCTAGCCAAGGGCGACCGGGACGTTCAAGGGCAATCGCCTTGTAGCCGTCACATTGGTGGGGAAAATGGACGAAGTGTTGTAGCAAACTCAATCGCACATTCCGAAAATAGCCGATATACTGCGCGTTGCCAGTGGCATCAAAGATGGCATCAAGAGCGATCGCCCCCTTGCGATCAGGCGCCACAGGACCTGAACCATCAGTATAGAAAGGGAGGGGCAGTTGAGCCAAAGTCGGCGCAGGAGGGGTCATGTTGGCAGTTAAACTTATCCTGGGGTGCTTTACCCTCAGTATGCCCTATCTGCGGCTCTGTGGCAGTGGTGGGGAGTTGACTGTGGGCACGTTGCCGCAGTGCTTGTGCTCAGCAGCAGGGAGACCAGCAGCCGCCCTAAAATTGCCCCCTTGACCAATGCTGTCACCACCGAACCATGGATCGACTCAGGATAAAATGGGAGTCTTGATCCAACCACTACTCCTGAAGCCTAGTGCAAACAAAGGATATTTGAGGATGTTTTGGACGACTCGGCTACGGCAACACCGCTGCTCTGCTTGGCTTTATCCATGGCGGGGGATCGATTGGGTACTTTTAATTGCGGTGTGGGTGATTACGCTGTTGGGGGCAGTGGCCATTCACAGTGCTGAACTGCACATTGGCGAAAAGGATGGCTTCCAACATCTGGCGATCGCTGGTATCGGGACAATTTTACTTTTTCTGCTAGCCCGCGTTCCAACCTCTGTCTTTCTCTCAGTGCACTGGTGGGTTTATGGCATGAGTTGTGCCCTCCTACTGGCTGTGAACCTATTTGGCGTTGAAGCCAATGGCGCCCGCAGCTGGCTGCCTATTGCTGGCTTTAACTTGCAGCCTTCAGAACTGACTAAAATCTCCATTATTCTCACCCAAGCTGCTCTCCTGCAGCGGGTTCCGGCCCATGGCCTCAACGGGATTCTACGAGTGTTTGCGGCAACGGTTTTGCCCCTAGGGTTGATCTTAGCTGAGCCTGATCTGGGGACTTCGCTAGTCTTTGGTGCAATTACTTTGGGGATGCTCTACTGGGCAAATGCCCCTTTGGGCTGGATTGTGCTCATGCTTTCCCCGTTGGTGGCGGCCATTCTCTTTGCCCTACCCCTGCCCTATGGACTCAACCTATGGCTTTGGTTTCTCTGGACATTGGCCATGGGGGTTGTGGCGTGGCAAAGTCTTCCCCTTGACTGGATTGGGGCGATCGGCGGCATTGTTCTCAATCTTGCGGGGGCAGGTCTGGGGCAATTGCTGTGGAGCGTTCTCAAGGACTACCAAAAAGATCGCCTCCTGATGTTCCTAGACCCCGATAAAGATCCCTTAGGGGCGGGCTATCACCTCATCCAGTCCCGCATTGCCATTGGGGCGGGTGGCCTCTGGGGGCGGGGGCTGTTTCAAGGTACGCAGACACAATTGGGGTTTATTCCTGAGCAGCACACGGACTTTATTTTTTCGGCCATCGGTGAGGAACTAGGCTTTTTGGGTGGCTTGCTGGTTTTAGGGCTGTTTTGGTTGATTGGCCTGCGGCTGTTGCAAATTGCCAATAGTGCCCGCGATGATTTCGGCTCGCTGTTGGCGATCGGCCTTTTCGCCATGTTGATGTTCCAAGTGGTGGTCAACATCGGCATGACAGTTAATTTGCTTCCTGTGACAGGTATTCCCCTCCCCTTCGTCAGCTATGGCCGTTCTGCGCTGTTGGCAACCTATATTGGTTTAGGGCTGGTGCAATCGGTGGCCAATCACCACCCGCGATCGCGCTACTAGGCCGAATTACTTTTTGTTAAAATTTGTTAAAACTAACATAGCCAAATCACGACAGTTCCATGAGCGAGTCCCCAGAATCCACATCCTCCCCTACCGAGCAGCCCAGTTATGTCAAATTGGCCATGCGAAACATGGTGCGCAAGGGGGGTAAATCCTTGACCCATTTTGCCCTCACCAGTATCGGTCTGTTGGCGTTGTTGGTGGGCTTGTCCTACCTCACCCGTTAGTAAGAACAAAGAAAAAACAATGACGGTTACCGTCTATTTGGAACTACACGCCCCCTCCCTGCCCTCTGAGGTGGCAGCGCTTCCTTGGAACCTGTGGTTTGGAACTTGGATCGGGATGGTTGAACCAAACGCAGGCAAGGAGTATGAGCTGACGCTGCGCTTGACAACCGACGCCGAACTTCAAGTTCTCAATCGTCAATATCGCGATCGCGACACCCCGACGGATGTCCTTGCCTTTGCGACGCGAGATCAGACCCTGCCCCTACCCTCTGAGGAACCTGAATATCTGGGTGACATTGTCATTTCTGCTGAAACCGCACAACGGCAAGCCACGGCGGGAAATTATCCCCTCTTGACGGAAGTGAGTTGGCTGGCTTGCCATGGCCTGCTACACCTATTGGGCTGGGATCATCCTGATGAAGCGCACCTGAACCGAATGCTGGTGCAGCAAGCTCGCTGCCTAGAAACCATCGGACTGACACCCCCTCTCCTCGACTAACTGAGAATCTTTGCTGCAAGATGTGCTTCAATAGGAAGCATTTACGGGTTGAGTTCTATGGCGTCTTTCCCCCTATCCCAAAGGAGGGATAAAAACTGGATAAATAGCTCAGCGACTGGGTAATTATTTTCGGTGTGATGGGTAAATTAGCAAATAACTGGAGTGTTATGATGCAGCAAACAATGACTGCCTGTGTCGAAAAGGTGGCAAAAACAGCACTAAGGCGACAGCACTCCCACCGCATAGCCTCTTCTTTATTGAAGAGTTTTCGTTATGCCTGGAGTGGCGTGGTTTATGCCTTTCAAACGCAGCGCAACTTCCGTATTCACACCGCAGTTGGCTTGAGCGCGATTGCCCTCAGTGGTTTGCTAAAACTGCCCCCCGTTGAAGTGGCAGTAATTTTCCTCACGATTGCTGTGGTAATGGGGTTAGAGCTGCTGAATACGGCTCTTGAAGCGGTGGTGGATCTCACCGTTGGCAAGGAATACCATGATCTTGCCCGTATTGCCAAAGATTGTGCCGCTGGTGCGGTTCTCCTCAGTGCAATTGCAGCAGTAGGGGTGGCGATGACCTTGATTGTGCCCCCCTTGGTTTACCCGATTGTGGGAACGTTACTATAGGTTGCGATTAAATTAAGAGGAATTGCTAAACATTAAAGCGGAAGAGCATCACATCCCCCTCCTGGACAACGTAGTCTTTGCCTTCACTGCGCACCAAGCCTCTTTCCTTGGCAACCGTCATGGATTGACAGGCCACTAGATCGTCATAGCTCACCGTTTCAGCGCGAATAAAGCCTCGCTCAAAATCACTGTGAATGACACCTGCGGCTTGGGGCGCTTTGGCACCAGCGGGAATCGTCCATGCACGGGTTTCCTTAGGACCTGTGGTAAAGAAGGTTTGCAGACCAAGGAGCCTATAGGTCGAGCGAATTAGCGATCGCAAGCCCCCTTCAGTGACACCAAGACTGGCGAGATACTCCGCGCGATCGCTCTCGGGTAAATCTACAAGTTCAGCCTCCACTTGAGCAGAGACAATCACCACCTCTGCCCCCTCCTGCTGAGCAATTTCCTGCACTGCCGCTGTCCATTTATTCCCAGTGGCCAGATCCTGCTCAGCAACATTGGCAGCATAGATTACCGGCTTACGGGTGAGCAATCCGAGAAAACGAATCGCGGCTTCTTCCTCCTCCGTGAGTTGACAGAGACGGGCAGGCTGTCCTTGATTGAGCACCTCAAGCAGCTTTTCCAAGGCAGTCAGTTCAATCTGTGCGTCTTTTTGCGATCGCGCCGCCTTGCGTGTGCGCTCTATACGTTTTTCAATTTGCGCCAAATCTGCCAGTGCAAGTTCCAAGTTAATGACTGCGATATCCTCCACAGGATTCACCCGTCCTGCCACGTGGACAATATCTTCATCCTCAAAGCAGCGCACCACGTGAACAATAGCATCCACTTCGCGAATATTGGCAAGAAACTGATTGCCCAATCCTTCCCCTTTGCTCGCTCCCTTGACCAAACCAGCAATGTCCACAAACTCTACCCGTGTCGGCACGATCTGCGCTGATTGGGAAATTTTTGCCAGTACCTCCAGCCGTTCATCGGGGACTGCCACCACCCCCACATTGGGTTCAATCGTGCAGAACGGAAAATTGGCTGCCTCCGCCTTGGCATTGGCCACAAGCGCATTAAACAGCGTTGATTTGCCCACATTCGGTAGGCCGACAATTCCCGCACGTAGCATCAGACCCTACAACCTCATTCTCAAGGGAAAACATTCCTAAAAAATAGCATCTAAGTATAGAAATGTTAATTTTTAGTAACATTCCAAATTATCAGAAATTCTAGCCCCAGGCAACTGCAAGTACACCCATATCCCGCGGAATGGAATCCGCAGAAAAAATAAAAGAGGCAACCCTTGATGAGTGCCTCTGGTGGTTATCTTTCTAAATGTAACGATCTAGCGGTTCATGTCCCTAGGCATCAAAGTAAAGGGTGAATTCATAGGGATGAGGACGCAGCGACATGGGAATCACTTCCGTATCCAGCTTGTACTGAATCCAGTTGAGGATAAAGTCTTCACTAAACACCCCTGTCGCTGTCAGGAAGCTATGATCCTTTTGCAGGTTTTCCAAAGCCGCCATCAGTGAACCGGGGGTCGAAGGAATCTTCGCCAGTTCCTCAGGGCTGAGATCGTAGATATCAACATCTAGGGGGCTACCCGGATCAATTTGATTCTTGATGCCATCGATACCAGCACACAGCATTGCCGCAAAAGCAAGGTAGGGATTACTGGTCGCATCGGGGCAACGGAACTCTAGGCGTTTGGCTTTTGGATTTTCGCCCGTGAGGGGAATCCGCACAGAGGCAGAGCGGTTGCTTGGGAATAGGCAAGGTTCACGGGAGCTTCAAAGCCAGGAACCAGTCGTTTATAGGAGTTGGTTGTTGGGTTAGTAAAAGCTAGCAGCGCTGGAGCATGCTTGAGGATACCACCAATGTACCAGAGAGCAATTTGACTCAAATTGGCGTAGCCATCTCCCCAAAAGAGTGGTTGACCATCTTTCCAAATGGATTGGTGCGTGTGCATTCCCGAACCGTTATCGTTGAAGACGGGCTTGGGCATAAAGGTGGCTACTTTGCCGTGCTTGCGGGCAACATTCTTGACGCAGTATTTATAGGTCATCAGCCAGTCAGCCGCTTGAATGAGTGTGCCAAAGCGAAAGCCCAATTCACACTGACCGGCCGTGGCCACTTCGTGGTGATGTTTTTCAATCGGTACACCGCACTTGGCCATGGTTAAAAGCATTTCTGTGCGCAAGTCTTGGAGGGTGTCGGTGGGAGCGACGGGGAAATAGCCCTCCTTACCACGGATTTTGTAGCCGAGGTTACCCCCTTCTTCTTCGCGGCCAGTATTCCAACTTCCCTCAATGCTGTCAATGTAGTAGTAGCCCGATTTTTGATTTTGATCGTAGCGAACGTCATCAAAGATAAAGAATTCGGCTTCAGGACCAAAGTAAGCTGTATCGCCAATGCCTGTTGCCTTTAGATACTCAACGGCACGGATAGCAATGGAGCGCGGGCAGCGATCATAGAGTTCTCCGGTGCGCGGATCTTTGATGGTGCAAATCATGCTCAGGGTGGGTTCTTTCATGAAGGGATCTTCCCACGCCGTATTTGGATCCGGCACCATTACCATATCAGACTCGTTGATGGCTTTCCAACCACGAATACTAGAGCCATCAAAAGGCACACCCTCGGTAAATGAATGCTCGTCAATTTGACTCTTGTGCACTGTCAGGTGTTGCCACGTACCGGGCATGTCAGTAAATTTCAAGTCGATTAGCTCGTACTTGCTGTGGATCAAATCCAAGATTTCTTGGGGCGTTGCCATGTATAGATTACTCCTTACTGTATTGGGCGCACCGCAGCGACACTCTATGGTAGAAAGTTGCTTTAATTAGTTTTTGTATCGGAGGCTACCAAAATTTGGTTGTTTGCGCCCTAACGGGAGGTGGCAAGGCGCTGCTTGGGATATAGCAGGGGCATGATTAATAATCCCAAGCCCAATCCAGCGATCGCGCCAAAGGGAAAAACCACCCAATTGGAGTAGCTCCAAACGCCGTAGTGTTGCAATGCCCACTCTAAGGGATAAAAAAGCATCAACAGCGTTGCCACTAAAAAGCCCCTTAGACCATACTGTGGCAGCCAATACCATTCACAGCCGGTTGGGGAACGCTGAATCCACCAACGGGTCAGCAGAACCCCGCAAAGGGTGCCGTAGCAGCGCATGCACACCGCCATTTTCCAGGGCGGAGCTAGCATCAGACCCATATCTGGCTGTGGACACACATGATTGCCCATGGTGTAGATAATCTGGGCAATTTGCGGCAAGAAAAGAAAATTGCTGGCAGCCAAGAAGGGGGCAAAAAGGGGGCCTAAAACGAGAGCCGCCAGAACCACATCAGGCCAGAGGGGAGAAAGCGATCGCCACCGCAGCATTAGATGTTAGAAATGATACAGAACGATATATTAGCCCTTAAAATCTAACAAACTTTTACTGCAAGGACAATCCTCCTATTGGCAGAGCGGCAAGACCGACGTCATCCATCCACACAATCCCCACACCCTATAAAATAACGGTGAAAAATGGTGCTTTATCCTGCCTTCAGCCGCCCTACCGGTCGATTAAGAGTCTTAGGAGGCTAAGACCGCCTTGGTTACGGTTGTCAGTGAGGCTGTATTTTTGACGGTATCTAAGCGGGGTGAATTCCCCATGAGGGAGGCAGCAAAGAGTTGACGATAGAGCTGTCCCATCTGCAGGGCGATCGCCTCCCAGTTAAAGAGGGCTTGCACTCGCTCACGGCCATTTTCCCCAAGGGTACGTGCCCACACTGGATCGGCCAAGATGCGTTGAATGGCAGCGGCCAAGGCAGGTGCATCCTGAGGTGGCACTAGTAATCCTGTTTCCTCAGGAAGAACCGTGAATTGCAAACCGCCAACCGCAGAGGCAATCACCGGCGTCCCACAGGCCATTGCTTCAATGGCCACTAAGCCAAAGGGTTCATAGTAACTGGGCACAACACAGACATTGGCGGCACTGTAGTAAACAGCTAGACGCTCGTGGTCAATTTGGCCGACAAACGTCACGCGATCGCCCAAGTTGTAAGCCTGCACCAATCCTTCAATGCGTCGCCGTTCGGCACCATCACTGCGCTGGGGATTACTGCCCCCCACAAGCAGGAGACGTCCTTGGGGAACTTGAGCCATTGCTGTTACTAGTGTTTCAATCCCTTTGCGGCGATCAAAGCGCCCCACATAGAGAACAATTGGCTCCTCTGCAGACAGCTTCAGTTGCTCGCGGGCATTGGCCACGGGATAGAAAAGATTCAAATTCGTCCCACAGGGAATCAGACGTGTTTGCCCCGCCTGCGAGACCCAGCGTCGCAGGTAGGCTTCCTCTTGGGGACTGGTGACGATGACACAATCGGCATTTTCCAGAATCACTTTTTCCACCATCAGGCGGGTTTCATCCCGTTGAGCCTGCTCGGAAGCCACCTGATATTTCACTGCCCCCAAGGAGTGATACGTGTGCAGCCATTGGAAATTTAAATCCTGCCGCAACTGCCACCCCACCCAGCCCGAAAGCCAGTAATTGGTATGGATCAGGGGATAGCCATATTTGGCATGGTAGGCCTTAAAGGCTTCAACAAACTTCGGCAAAGTCTCAAAGAGCTTTTCCCGCGGAATATAGGTCACCGGCCCTGCCTTAAGGCGAATGGTGCGACAGTAGGGGCTGTGCTCAATAATATCGGGGTCATTGGGGTCAATTTTGCGAGTAAACATATCCACCTGCCATCCTGCCGCTGCCAAAGCTTCCCCCAGTTGCCGCACATAGACATTTTGACCCCCCGCAGATTCATGCCCCACCTCGGCGGCAGGATCGCCATGAACGGAAATTAGGGCAATGGGTTGCCGCGCTGGCACTTGTGGCTGCGGCGTGGCAAAGGCGCGCGGCAGAGTATTTTTGGCTGTACGTGTTGATAATCCTTGCATAAATACACCTTTTGAATAACGACTCCTAAGAAGCACTCGCAGCAAATACTGCTGCATTGGTCTAGCTAGCAATTAGTTCAAGTGTTCCCCGACGATGTCCATTTTGTACAAAGGCATCGGCAAGAACTATCTCATAGACGGCTTCATACTCACTCACCATCCGCTCGACACTGAACCGCTGCCAAACGTAGTCTCGACAGGCCATGCGATCCAATTGCGGCACTTGGGTCACAGCAGCAACACATTCTTCGACAGAGTGACAGAGGAAACCGGTTTTACCCTGTTCAATGACTTCGGGTGCTGCTCCCTTAGCGATCGCCACCACAGGTGTTCCTGCTGCCATAGATTCAATCATCACAAGGCCAAAGGGTTCTTGCCACGTAATGGGAAACAGCATGGCGATCGCCCCACCCAGAAGCGCATTCTTCGTTGGATGATTCGCTTCGCCAATGAACTGGATAAATTGGCCGTCAATGTGGGGTTCAATTAATTCCTTGAAGTAGTCGCGGTCCACCCGATCCACTTTGCCTGCCATTTTCAGAGGAATGCCCACCCGTTTGGCAATCTCAATGGCAAGATGTGGGCCTTTTTCAGGAGAGAGCCGTCCTAGGAAAGCCAGATAGGGAGGATCGCTCGGCTGGGGGTAAAAGCGATGGGTTTCAACAGCAATGGCGTTATAGACTGTGGCAATGTAGTTGAGATCTCCAAGTTGTCGCTGCGAATGGGAAATACTGACGTAGTTTTGATGGCGATATTGGGTGAAAATGCGTTCATTATCTGTCGTAAAGCGACCATGGAGCGTGTGAACAACGGGTGTTTTCACCAAGCTAGCATAGGGTAAAGCGGCGTAGCCTACATGGGAATGGATGACATCAAATTCATTGGCGCGACTAAAGACCTCTCCTAATTGAAGGGCTTCATAGACGGCATATTCCTGCACATTAGGATCGAGGCGAATGGCTTGGGGATAGGTAGAAACCAGTTTGGCTTGGGTCACCGAATCACCGCTGGCAAAGAGCGTAACCTCGTGCCCTCGCTTGACTAATTCTTCCGTAAGCAGACTCACCACCAACTCTACACCCCCATAGGCCGGCGGCGGTACCCGTTCCCACAGGGGAGCGATTTGAGCAATGCGCATACAAGTCTCCTCGAACAACACGGTTGGTCACCGCTGCCTTGTACTAATCGCGCGATTGACTCAAGCAGCATGGCTGCCTCAACGGTACGCAATTTGGCCGCAAAAGACCAAGGGGGTAAATCCCTACCTGAAACTTCGGGAATCCGTACTATTATTTGTTATTGTCGCTACATTTTGTTAGTTTAAGGTGTGATAAAATTTTGCGCTCGGACTTAAACCCTCTTGGGGAAGAGTCATTTTCCTAACGAGAGAAAAAGTATCGTGAAAATGTTCCTCTGATCGTTATTCTATGAACAGGCGTTGTCCATTTTGTGCTCTCTAAAATTCTAGTCGAAATTGTTCATGGATATTCAACTGATTCAACTTTTCGTTAATGGCTTGGCAGTGGGAAGTATTATTGCTCTTGCCGCCGTTGGTCTGACGCTCACGTTTGGGATTTTGCGTCTGCCTAACTTTGCCCATGGGGATTTGATGACCGCAGGAGCCTACCTCACATTGGCTGCCAATATGACAGGACTGGATATTTGGCTCTCAATGGCCATCGGGGGACTGGGAACGGCCGGGTTGATGCTTGTGAGTGAGAAGCTTGTGTGGCAGCCGATGCGCGATCGCCGCGCAACTTCAACGACGCTGATTATTATTTCTATTGGTCTTTCATTTCTGCTGCGCAATGGCGTGATTCTTATTTGGGGGAGCGAGAACCAAACCTACCGTTTGCCAGTGATGCCTGCCCTTGATGTTTGGGGTGTGAGAATTATCTACTCGAAGGTGATTGTGATGATTCTGGCGGTGATGGCAATTGCCACTGTGCATTTCATCCTCCAACGCACGAAAGTGGGCAAGGCGATGCGGGCGGTGGCCGATGATCTCGACTTGGCGCGGGTTTCGGGAATTGATGTCGAGTGGGTGGTGCTGTGCACCTGGCTTCTAGCAGGAGTGCTCACAGGTGTGTCCGGGGGTCTGTACGGCCTGATTACAGCAGTACGACCAAATATGGGTTGGTTTTTGATCTTGCCCCTCTTTGCCAGTGTGATTCTTGGCGGCATTGGCAATCCCTACGGAGCGATCGCTGGCGCCCTGATTATCGGTGTTGCTCAAGAGATGAGTACACTGCTTATTCCCTCTGAATACAAGCTAGCCGTTGCCTTGGGGATCATGATGGCCGTGCTCTTGGTGCGTCCCCAAGGACTATTTCGTGGCACACTCAGTTAGTCTCCCTAGGAGCGTTCCCCTGATTCCCTGTCTTTACACCGTTGACACTCTTGTTGCTGCAATTGGCGCCGCTCCCCAAGACTGGCGCCCCTTGGTGTTTACCAACGGCTGTTTTGATCTCATCCATGCCGGTCATGTGCGCTACCTAGCGGCCGCCCGTGCCCTTGGCAAGCGCCTAGTGGTGGGGTTAAATAGCGATCGCTCCGTGGCTGCCCTAAAGCCAAAACGGCCAATTATTCCCGAACAGCAGCGGGCAGAGGTGCTGGCTGGTTTACGATCAGTAGATGCAGTTGTGCTATTTAGCGATCGCACCGCCACCGCCCTGATTGAGGTACTCCAACCGGAGATCTACGTCAAGGGGGGTGACTATCAACTGGAGACCCTACCGGAGGCGGCAGCCGTCCAACGCTATGGGGGTCGCATTGAACTCATTCAAGTAGAGGTTCCCAGTTCAACGACGGCGATTGTCCAGCGCATTTTGGAGTTGTACGGGGAGGAGTCATTAGGCACATGGTCACCACAGAACCCGCCTTAGCCGATTTACGGCAGCAGTTGTACAACGGCAACGAAAAATCCCAACTGGCTGCCATGACCACCCTGAGTACGATGGGCAGTGAAGGCTATCAACTTCTGCAGGAGTTCCTGAGAGACAGTGCCAGTTTCTCTCCCCCGCCCGCCCTATGGGTGCGAGGCCAAGCCTATCGTCTTCTCTATCGCAGCCCTGAGGAAACAATTCATGGGTTTTTGCAACAGGACTATCCCCAAGGCGTCATTCCTCTACGCTCTGAGCGGGGGGTGGACTACCGGGAACTTGCTGAACTCCTAGTGGCTGAAAATTTTGAAGCCGCCGATCGCCTGACCAGCCAAAAGCTGTGTGAACTGGCAGGTCCAATGGCGCAAAAACGCCGCTGGCTCTATTTCACGGAGGTGGAGCAATTCCCAATTGTGGATTTGCAAACTATTGATCAACTGTGGCTTGCGTTTTCTCTGGGTCGCTTTGGCTATTCAGTGCAGCGGCAACTGTGGCTGGGCTGCGGGCAAAACTGGGATCGCCTCTGGGAGAAAATTGGCTGGCGGCAAGGTAAGCGTTGGCCGCGCTATCCCCATGAATTTATCTGGGATTTGAGTGCCCCTCGTGGCCATTTACCCCTGACAAATCAACTGCGGGGGGTACAGGTGATCAATGCCCTACTCAATCATCCG
>DVDZ01000191.1 GCA_015296025.1 Thermosynechococcus sp. M46_R2017_013 | reverse complement strand
TCAGGATGAGCGTACACGCTTAATCCGGAAAATAACATGCTGCGGCGATATTTTGGGGTCAAAAAAGTGGGCCTAGGGCATCGGCTCACTATAAAACGCGCAGGTGGAAAGACTGGAGAAGCCCGCCCTCTAGGCGAAGCGTGAGGGTCGGGAGTATGTCACGGGTTAAAGGATACTGCAGGACCGGCGGTTACAATGACAAGGTGGTCGGGATCAATCAGCTCTTGCAGTGCTTGATTGACCTGTTCTAGGGTCACCGCCTGCAAGCGATCGCCAAAGGCCTGAAGTTCTTCGGGGGGCAATTCCACAGAGGCATTCCCCAAAAGCGTCCGCGCCAGCACATCCACATTGGCTAACTCCACAAGGTAAGTATTGCTGAGGCTGCGCTTGGCGGCTTCCAGTTCAGCTGCGGTCAGTCCTTGGCGGCGCGCCTCCCGCAAAAGTTGCAGGGTTGCTTGAATTGCTTTGGCAGTGTCCTCAGGTGCCGTTTGCAGTTGAATTAGAAAGGGTCCAGCCTGACGAGTGGCACTAAAGAAGCTGTGGATGCCGTAGGTCAATCCCTGGCGATCGCGAATCTCTGTGCCCAGGCGGCTAGCCAGCGTATCTCCCCCCAAGATGTGTTCATGAGCATTGCGGCGTAAAAGCGGGGATCCCGCCGATCAATTCCCGGCGCTCCCAGATAGGTAATTGCTTGGCTTTTGCCGGGGATGACAGCGTTCTTAAACAGGGGGCGGGAGGGAAGCAAGGGGGCAGGAAAGGTCAAAGAGAGGGGAGGGGCTTGGGGTTGCCAGGCGCCAAAAATGTCGTTGAGGCGCGATCGCACCGCCCCAGGGTCAAAATCTCCCACCAGTGTCAAGATAGTGTGTTCAGGAGTATAGGCGGTGCGGTAAAAGTCCACCAGATCTTGGCGCTGAATGGCCTGAACAGATTCAGGGGTCGCAAAGGGATGGAGGGGATGGTGGGCAGGATAGAGGGTTTCTTGGAGAACTCGGCGTCCCCAGCGCAACGGATCGTCCGCCTCCAGACTCAGGGCAGTGAGATAGCGCTGTTGGCTGAGCTTAAATTCCGATTCTGGAAAAGTGGCCTCCTGAAGCACCTCCCCCAGGGTTTCCAAGAGGGTGGGCAGTTCCTCGGCAAGGGCGTAGCCCTCAATGTCCACCCCGTCGCGGAAGGCACTGAACTCCAAGCTAATGCCGCGATTTTCAAGGGTTTGTGCCAAAGTGAGCGCTGTTTTACTGGCGGTGCCGTTGAGGAGATTCGCTGCTGTTAGGTGGGCAACGCCCGGCCGGGTCAGCAGGTCATAGGCCGTGCCGGCGTCAATGCGTCCCGCTAGGGTCACTGTTGGCGTGCTGTGATCCACTAGCAAGAGAACCCGCAGTCCATTGTGGAGCCTGAAGGTTTCTACGGCAGAGGGCTTGATTGCGGTAGTAGCCGGGGCGCTCACTTGGGGTAAATAGGCAGCAATGGCTTGGGGATGCACCGGTTCATCCACAAGATTGTGGGCAGTCGTTTGCTTGCTGGGCAAAGCTGAAGGTTCACCTGCCACCAATTCACTGGGAATAAATTCGCCCACTATCCAGCGATCGCGCCCAAAGTAGGTTTGCACCACCCGTTGCACATCGGCAGCAGTGACCTGTTCAATGGCGGCAAGGTGGCGATCGCTAAAGTGATAATCTCCCGTGAGCGTTTCATCGTTGGCCAGTTGACTGGCCTGGGCATCAATATCGCGATTGCGCAATACAAAGTTGGCTCTAAGCTGCTGTTTTGCCCGTTGCAATTCAGTGGGGCTGAGCGGTTGCTGAGCAAGGCGCTCAAGAATCTTGCCGATGGTGTGCTCAATGGTCTCAAGGGATTGCTGCGGGCTAGCGATCGCCCCCCAGTTCAAACCAGCCCCCCCACCTGTAACGCTGCTCCATAGGAGTAGGCGGAACTGGCTTGCCCCGTCTCCACAAGCTCCTGATACAGATACGAGCTGCGCCCGCCACTGAGGAGCATATCGAGCACATCCAAAGCCGCTTGATCGGGATGGGTCATCCCCGGAATCGGTACCAGTAGCTGCAACAGCGGCGCACTCCCCGGTTCTGTAAGGCGAATGCGCTGCGATTGACCCGCCACTGGGGGCGGCAACGAGGGAGACGTCAGGGGCGCGGTTGGCCGTGGAATTTGCCCAAAGGTTTTCTGAACCAGTTCCAAGGCCTTTAGGGGACGCACATCCCCCGCAATCACCAGAACTGCATTATCGGGGCGGTAGTACTGCCGGTAAAAAGTTTTCACCGCCGGCAGCGTGAATTGCTCCACATCGGTTGCTGTCCCCCCCACCGGCAACCCATAGGGATGATGGGGATACAGAGCCGCCATTAAGGCACGACTGAGGCGGTATTCGGGACTGTTCTCATAGCCCTGCAGCTCCGAGATCACCACCCGCTTTTCCCTTTCAAGGGCAGTGGCAGTCATAAGGAGATTTTGCAGGCGATCGGCCTCGAGGACAAGCAAAGCTTCCAGTTGATCGGCGCGCACTGTGTGGTGGTAAGCCGTCATATCGTAGCTAGTAAAGGCATTGGAAGAACTGCCCAAGGCGTAAAATAACTGGCCAAACTGGATGGGGCGGCTTTGGGTGCCCTTAAACATCAAATGCTCCAGTTGGTGGGCAATGCCGTTTTCCCCCTTGGGTTCATGGCGGGAGCCGACGCGATACCAGACCTGCAAACTCACAACTGGCGCTGTAGCAATCTCCTTAATTAGAACCGTAAGACCATTGTCTAAAACGGTTTTGGTGACACCACCGCCCAGTCCTTCTCTCGGATTGAGGGGAAAAATCACAGCCAAACTCGTACTCAGGAGTATCCAGCTAATAAACAAGAAAATTTTAACGAATTTTGGAGCGATCCCTAGCGTCACCACTTATATCTCTAAATTGAATCTCTAATTTCCTTGGTGGGCGATCGCGCTCACCAGCGTTGTAATGGCTGGCGAAAGACTCGAAAGAACTACGACGGAGGCTGCGGCAATAGTAATTGTGGTTGCCATAGACACCATGGCATC
>DVDZ01000034.1 GCA_015296025.1 Thermosynechococcus sp. M46_R2017_013 | reverse complement strand
TAGCCCCTCTTCTCGGATGTTGATAGCAGCATTGATGTTACGATCTTGACTTGTTCCACCATTAGAACAAGTCCCAGTTCTGACCTCTAGTGGCAGGTTATCAACTTGATTCAAGCAAACGTTGTAGGTTATTGAGGTTTTCCACAGCGATGACTTGGTTTTCGTCTGCGGCTGATTGGGGGAGAGCCTAACCTTGACAACTTTGAGCATTCGGGGCAACTGGATTCACCATGAGCACTTTACCATAGGTTGCTACTGCAATTCATCTTGCGCTTTAAGCAAAGATTTGCAGCGGAGAGCGGATTCTCCTTCGCAACCCAACTTAAGATTGCTGGCCATCCCGCCGTCCCAGTTCGTAGATCGCACCACCGATGGTTGCCATAAGGCCTAAGCTCAAGGCCCAACTTTGCCCCAGTCCTAGGCTACAGAGAATAAAACAACCTGTACCCACCAGAATAAAGGGAATAAGCCCCACCATTCCTGCCCAGAATTCGGCGCTTTGGTTTGCCTCGCCCCCCAGCCACGTTACTAAACGCTGCATTAAGGCTTGCCCCGTAGGATAAAACCCCCAGTAGAGGGCGATCGCCCACAGACCGGATCCTGCAATGGCAATGGGGGAAAGAGAAACCTGCTGCAAATTGGCAATCATAGAAGTCCTTGGAAGAGCTTGGGATCGAACATTTCGCGCAGAGCTAAGTAATAGGGTGTCAAGACACTTGTATCATGCCCGGCGGCACGATTTTGTATTTCTTTGCCCAAAAGGTGCACCATTTGAAACACTAGCTCCCATGTCACATTCAAGGAAGGATAGAGCATCAAACACAGGGGAAAGAGTTCCCGTTGTAAGGCTTGAAGGCTTTGCTCCAAAAGACACACCCAGAGGTAGATCTGAAACATTTCCACATCGCGAATACTGGAAACACGCACACTGGCTTCGGTTAAGAAGCCACTAAAACAGCGGTGCTGGGGGTTGAGTTCGGCAACACGGTGACAAATAGCGGTGGCGATCGCCGTGCTCTGGGGCAATAGATGGCGTACCAAGGCTAGGGCAGGGGCATTGTAATCATAATTGGCTGCCGCGTTGTAGGCACGGTGCAAGGGCATGTAGAGGTGGTCGTCGATCACCTTAAAAAAACTGCTGAGGATCGGGCGTTGGCTGGCTGGGGCAACTTCTAGTAACAACACTCCCGTGTGGTGAAACTGCATACTAACAAAGCCAATCACCCGTGGATCAACGGCTGTATAGCGGCGGCGAATCTCACCAATGGCACTGGCCACCTTGGTAGTCATTTGTTGAGTGCCGTTGCCTGCTTCGTAGAGCTTGAGCGTGCGTTGATAAATGTCATGGATGTCTTTGGAGATGCTCCAAGGATCGACGAGTTCAGCTGGGATGCCATGGCGAATCATCTCTGCGGCCAAAAACCCCTCGGTGCGCTGCCAGGCCTTGACGCTGGCATTACGCAGTTCGGCCAAAAGCCGCGGAGCAACCACTGCTGGATCATCCTCGGCAAGGGCTGTGGTGTTGAGATTGCTGATGTAGCGCTTTGCCCAAGCCTGCGCCAGACTGCTCAAGGAGATGGTGTCCGGCGCGATCGCGCTCGATCCATCAGTGGTATTGAACATGAGCACCTCCGCCATTTTTAACAAGGCTATCAGCAGAGCTGATGTTAAGAATCGTAACTCGTTTTAAGCTGATCCTGCTACACTGAACCACGATTGCACGTTGACCACAATGACCGCTACCGTTAAGTTGCCCTATAGCAGCAACACCTTTGGAGAGATTGGATGGACTGGCAATCCTTTGCCGTGAGTTTTGCAATTGTTTTTTTGTCAGAACTGGGGGATAAAAGTCAACTGGTGGCGATTACCCTAGGCAGTAATGCTCGCTCCGCTACTGCTGTGTTTCTAGGGGTTGCCTCTGGCTTGGTGTGTACGACGTTTTTGGGCGTCCTTTTGGGCAGCGGGATTGCCACATTGATCCCTGTGAAGGTTGTCAAGGCGATCGCGGCCATCATATTTGCCTTTCTGGGTTTTTACTTGCTGTCTCAATCAGCCGCTGATAGTCTTGACAAGGAGCAAATTTGATTATACCGAGAGGATTGATTATCATAGTGACTACAGGTTAGCAAATGTACACCCCTAAAACTGCGATTTAATCGCAATAGGCTACTTAAACATCAGCAAAATCTACTGTTTGAATTTTATTGTTTTAGGATAGCGCCGTGCTCACGTCTCCCGCTTCCAATTCTTTACCCCCCATTCGTTCCCTTGAGGATGCGATTGATCGCTGTCAGCGCCTTGGATTGCGGCTAAGTCGGCAGCGGCGAGCCATTCTCGAACTGCTCTGGGATGCCAAAGATCACCTCTCAGCACGGCAGATCTACGATCGCCTCAATCAAGCGGGCAAAGACATCGGTCATACCTCCGTGTACCAAAATCTTGAAGCCCTCTCAGAGCATGGCATCATTGAGTGCGTTGAGCGTGCCGATGGACGTCTCTACGGCAATATTAGTGATAGCCACAGCCACGTGAACTGTTTGGATAGCCAGAAGATTATTGACGTTCACGTTGAGTTACCCCCCTCCCTGATTGCTGAAATTGAAGCCAAAACCGGCGTGAAAATTGTTGACTATCGCATTGATTTTTACGGTTATCAATACACTAATCCGAGTACTCAAGGATAACTATCATGGCTAATCCCCAACATCTCCAGCTGCTCGAACAGGGGGTTACCGCTTGGAATCAATGGCGAGAGCAAAGCGGTGACATTTGTCCCGATTTGGGACAAGTGGATTTAACCGGCGCCAATCTAGAGCTGTACAATCTCACAAACGCCAATCTTGATCGGGCAAATTTAGCGGGGGCTGACCTGCGCAACGCCTTACTCAAGGATGCCTATATGGCTGGTGCCAACCTCTACATGAGCGACCTGATTGAGGCGGATTTGCAGGGCGCCTGTTTGCAGCGGGCGACCTTAGCGGGTGCTGATCTTTACAAATCAAATATTGCGATGGCTGATCTGCGCCAAGCCAATTTGGTGGGCACGCTCCTGCGGCGAGTGAGCTTAGTGGAAGCGACCCTTGCCTATGCCAACCTCACTCGTGCCAATCTCTTTCAAGCCAACCTGCACTTGGCCGATCTCAAGGGGGCGATTTTGCAAGAAGCGGTTCTCGAAAGCGCCAGTCTCATTGAAGCAAATTTTGAACATGCGGTTCTCATCGCTGCCAAAATGTCGAAGGCCAATGCCCGCCGTGCTAACTTTAAGGGAGCCAACCTCTACAAAGCAGAAATGGACGGCATGGATTTGCGGGATGCGATTCTCGATAAAGCTTAGCACCAGTAACTTGTGAAAAGGTAAGGTTCAGGCTACGTTAGAGATGAATCATCCTTGCCTATGGGAACTCGAAAGGAATGCCTATGACTAAAAGCATCCGTAATACAGCACGTATGGTTCTTGGTGTGATTTTTGGGATTGTTGGGCTAGTGGGCTTTATTTTACCCCTGGTGCCAGGAACGCCTTTTTTGCTGATTGCGGCGGCTTGTTTTAATTCCATGGAACCTGAGGAGACCTCCAGCGCCCAAGGGAATGAATCGCCACCCATGGCATGAAATACTTTTTCCTCACTGAGGGGTGGCAGATTGGCCGCGTGTGGGAACCTCAAGGCCTCTGGAATGAGCAGGCATGGCGGCGATCGCCTGTGATTACCTGTACCTGTCTCTACATCCTAGAGGGGAAGGAAAAACTCTGGCTTTACCAAGTGGAGGAAATGGTTCTCATGGTGGAGGTCAAACCGAGTTATCCTGACCCTACCTCAACCATTGGCCAAGTGGTGCTAAAACGCCTCATGAGTGCGGAGGATGTGCTGACGTACCTGTGTACGACCCCTGCCATTTCCCAAATTCAAGTGGAGCGAGCCTCTCCCCCTAGTGCTTCTTAGCCCTTTGGCACAATTCGTTAACTCTTCTTGCGGAATTCCCGATCTGCAGTGCCTTAGTAGAGAGAACTTGAGCCACGCTACTCGCAGTGCTCCCTGTTTGGGGTAAACTAGTTCGATGTTGTTGCCAACCTATGGAAACGCATTGGGCAACTCCCCCCAGACTTTTGTGATTCCTTAACTTAAGGTGTCCTTTGATTGCAAATCCCGCTGTCTGCCTTGATGGCAAATCCTTAGCCCAATCTATTGAACGTCAGTTGGCTGACCATGTGCGAACAGGGCAAGCCCAATGGGGGCGATCGCCGGGGTTAGCTGTATTGCGGGTTGGCGATGATCCCGCCAGTGCGGTCTATGTGCGTGCCAAAGAACAGGCCTGCAGCCGCGTCGGGATTCAATCTTTCGGTGCCCATTTGCCAGCCACAATAACCGAAGCTGCGCTCTTGGCAAAAATCACCGAGCTAAATCAAGACGAACGGGTGGACGGCATTCTCCTGCAACTGCCCCTGCCCCCCCACCTCGATCCCCGTCCCCTACTGTATGCCATTCATCCCGATAAAGATGTGGACGGCCTACATCCAGAAAACTTGGGTCGGTTAGTGCGCGATGAACCGGGACTACGCAGTTGTACTCCCGCAGGGGTAATGCAGCTTTTGGCCGCCTATGGCATTGATGTTGCGGGTCGTTCAGCAGTGGTTGTAGGCCGCAGTATTTTGGTCGGCAAGCCCCTAGCACTGATGTTACTCACAGCCAATGCAACGGTAACGATTGCCCACTCACGCACTCCAGATCTGGCCAGCGTTACCCGTGAAGCTGAGATTTTGGTCACAGCCATAGGACAGCCCCGCCGCATTACTGCCGACATGATCCGGCCAGGAGCAGTGGTCATTGATGTCGGGATTAATCGCATTCAAGGTCCTGACGGCAAATCGAGTCTCTGGGGCGATGTGGACTATGAGGCTGCCTGTGCTATGGCTAGTTATATTACCCCCGTTCCGGGGGGCGTCGGTCCGATGACCGTTGCCATGTTATTGCACAATACTGTATGGAGCTACTGTCGCCGCCACAACTGGCACAAGCCCTTGCTTTCATTGACCTCTATGCCGCCCGCACACTGAGGAGAGATTTATGATTTCCGCCGATCCCCCCCAAGTCCACTCTGCTGACACATTTGATCTCAAAGCCTATCTCAAAGAACGCCAAGCGCTGGTGGAAGCTGCCCTCGAAGCTGCAATTCCGGTCGCCTATCCAGAAAAAATTTACCATGCCATGCGCTATTCACTGATGGCAGGGGGCAAGCGGCTGCGTCCGATTCTCTGTTTGGCCACCTGTGAACTAATGGGAGGTACTGTGGAAATGGCCATGCCCACCGCCTGTGCCCTAGAGATGATCCATACCATGTCCCTCATCCACGATGACTTGCCGGCCATGGACAATGATGACTACCGTCGCGGCAAGCCCACGAATCACAAGGTCTATGGTGAAGATATTGCCATTCTGGCGGGGGATGGCTTACTGGCCTATGCCTTTGAATATGTTGTGGAACAAACGAAAAACGTGCCAGCGGAGTATCTGCTGAAAATTGTGGCGCGGTTAGGGCATGCGGTGGCAGCAACGGGATTAGTAGGCGGTCAAGTGGTGGACTTGGAGTGTGAAGGTCAGCCCGATATTGGTCTGGAAACGCTGTATTTTATCCACTCCCACAAAACGGGGGCACTACTAGAGGCTGCTGTGGTTTCTGGGGCATTGCTGACGGGGGCAAATGAATCTGACGTAGCCCGGCTGTCGCGCTATGCGTCAAATATTGGCTTGGCGTTCCAGATTGTGGATGATATTTTGGATATTACTTCCACCCGCGATGTTCTCGGTAAAACTGCTGGTAAAGATGTGGCCGCCCAAAAAATGACGTACCCGCGCCTGTGGGGTCTGGAAAAATCCCGCCAAGAGGCGGAACGCTTGGTGGCAGAAGCAAAAGCGGAGTTGGCAGTGTATGGAGCAGCTGCTGTTCCCCTACAGGCGATTGCTGACTACATTACTAGCCGTAGTCATTAACGATCCCGAAGTGGGTTAGGATGGGCGCAGAGTTTGTCCTTGTCCGTAACCATGATGGACGGTCTCCGTGAGCTATTAGCTAATCATGTCCTCTGGGTCGCCCTTGCTGCCAGCGCGATCGCCCAAATGCTTAAGTTACTCATTGACATTGCCAAACACCGCAAGCTCAATTTCCGAATCTTGGTGGAAACGGGAGGCATGCCCAGTTCTCATTCTGCCCTTGTCACAGCTCTGGCAACTGGGGTAGGACTACAGCGGGGTTGGGACAGCATCGAGTTCGCGATCGCTGTCGTCTTTGCCTGCATTGTCATGTACGATGCCGCCGGGGTGCGCCAAGCAGCCGGTAAACAAGCCCGCATTCTCAATCAAATTGTCAATGAATTTTTCCAAGATGGGCACGAATTGGCAGAAGCCCGTCTCAAGGAATTACTCGGCCACACCCCCATTCAAGTCATTGTCGGTTCTGCCCTAGGAGTGGCGATCGCTTGGTTGGCCGTCTAGGGTTTGCCCCACCACTATTTCGAGCTCTCTCGACCATAGGAATCCTCAAAACGAACAATATCATCCTCGCCTAGGTAAGCTCCTGACTGCACCTCAATCATTTCCAGGGGAATTTTGCCGGGGTTGGCCAAGCGGTGAATGGCGCCCACAGGAATATAGGTGGACTCGTTCTCCGTCAGCAAAAACGTCTTACCATTGCAGGTGACTTCTGCTGTACCGCTGACCACAACCCAATGCTCAGCGCGGTGATGGTGCTGCTGGAGCGAAAGACTAGCCCCTGGCTTGACCGTAATCCGTTTTACTTGAAAGCGATGCCCCTTATCAATGGAATCATAGTGCCCCCAAGGACGATAGACTACACGATGGTTGTAGGCCTCACTGCGATGGAGGGCTTGCAGTTGCGCCACCACTTGTTTTACCTGTTGGGTTGCCTCCCGATGGGCAATGAGAACTGCATCGGCAGTTTCGACAACAACCAAATTTTCGACCCCCAGTAAAGCCACCAAGCGATGCTGACTACGGACAAAGCAATTCTTGGTGTCATGGGTGAGGGTATCTCCCTGGCAACTGTTGCCCAATTCATCCTTGGCGGTCACTTCCCACAGACTCGACCAAGACCCGACATCACTCCAGCCACACTCTAGGGGTACCACGGCTGCTTTTTGCGTCTTTTCCATCACGCCGTAGTCCACCGATAGACTGGGACACTGACTAAAGGGAGCTTCTGCTATGCGGATGAAGTCCAAATCCTGCCGACCCTCCCGCAGTGCCAAGCGGCAATAGTGCAAAATGTCTGGCTGCTGCTGCGCCAATTCCGCCAAAAAACTCTGGGCACGGAAGAGAAACATGCCGCTATTCCAAAAGTAATGGCCATCAGCTAAATAGCTCTCTGCCGTTGCTAGATCGGGTTTTTCTACGAATTCTGCCACTCGATAGGTGTGGGGATCACTGAGAGCCTCGCCGCGCCGAATATAGCCATAGCCGGTGTGGGGACAGGTAGGAGCAATGCCAAACGTCACCAACCAGTCCTTGGCTGCGGGTAAAAGTCCCCGTTGCAGCCCCTGCTGAAAAGCAGCCACATCCTGAATCATGTGATCCGCCGGCAGCGCCAACAGGATGGCATCAGTGGCTAGGATCTCTGTAACATAGAGCGCAGCTAGGGTAATGGCAGGGGCTGTATTCCGTCCCAAGGGTTCTAACAAAATGCGCGTCGGTGTTACGCCTAGCTCTTGAAATTGTTCCGCCACAAGAAAACGATGGGCTTCATTGGCTACCACCACTGGCGGTTGAAGTTGGGGTAATCCCTGCAGGCGTTGCCAGGTTTGTTGCAGCAAACTCTCCCCTGTAGAAGTTAAGCGCATAAACTGCTTGGGATGGGCTTGGCGCGATAATGGCCACAGGCGACTCCCTACCCCCCCCGATAGAATGACTGGAATACAATTCATTGCAAAGTTCCTCTGAGGTAGTGCAACGCTTAAGCGTAGTTTAGCTGCAACCTGCCTATCCTAATTCATATCCATTGAGTCATCCCTTACAATGGGGGACGATTCCTATGGAGTTCGCTATGGCAATTAAGAAGGGAGATTTGGTAAAAGTCGTTGCGGAAAAGTTAGCCAATAGTCTTGAAGCCTTGGCCAGTGATCATCGCTATCCCCCCTATCTATTTGAAGGACGGGGCGAGGTGGTGGAGATCCGCGGTGATTATGCGCAAATTAAATTTCCAGTGCCCACCCCCACAGTTTGGCTGCGCCTTGATCAGATTGAGGTTGCCCAATAGCAACAAACGCCCCTTTGGCTGCCCTAGAAATGGAGGGCGATCGCCAGTGTTAGCAATTTTCAGCTTGCCTAGATATGATAGAGGCAATGCTGTTGCTTAACATTTAGTAATGTTAGTTCAACCTTCGCAACCTCAACGCTGGTTGCAGTGGCTCAAGGAGACACTGCTTTTTGGTCAGGAACCCAGCGGTGAACTCTTTGCCATTTTGCTGGTGTATTTTGTCCAAGGGGTCTTGGGCTTAGCACGGCTAGCCATTAGCTTTTTCTTTAAGGATGAGTTGGGACTGTCGCCGGCAGAAGTGGCAGCCTTGATGGGGGTGGCTGCACTGCCTTGGGTGATTAAACCGGTGTTTGGCCTCATTTCTGATAGCCTGCCGCTTTTGGGATTTCGCCGCCGCTCCTATCTTGTCCTCTCTGGGCTGTTGGGCTGTGGAGCGTGGCTGAGCTTGGGGACGTGGGTGGCTACCCCTTGGCAGGCAACGGCAGCAATTCTCGGAGCGTCGATTGCGATCGCCCTCAGCGATGTGATTGTGGATTCCCTTGTGGTTGAGCGGGCCCGCCAAGAATCCACTGCCGAAATGGGGACGCTACAATCCCTAAGCTGGGCGGCAACGGCTTTGGGGGGCATCCTCACCGCCTACTTTAGTGGCCAACTGCTGCAGTGGTTTAGTCCGCGTACGGTGTTTCAGATTACGGCTGTTTTCCCACTGCTGGTGTCGGGGGTGGCGTGGGCGATCGCTGAAGCACGGGTCACAGCTCGACCCCAACTGGGTCAGACCTGGGAACACATCAACCGTGTGCGCCAAGCCATGATGCAAAAACGGATCTGGCTACCGGTGGCTTTCCTCTTCCTATGGCAGGCGACTCCCGGCTCGGAATCAGCCTTCTTTTTCTTTACTACGAATGAATTGGGTTTTGAGGCGGAGTTTTTAGGACGGGTACGCCTTGTAACTAGCATTGCCTCCCTTTTGGGGGTGTGGATTTTCCAGCGGTACTTAAAAACGCTGCCCATTCGCACAATTTTTTTCTGGAGTACGATTCTCTCAGCCCTTTTGGGACTCTCTAGCCTGATTTTAGTCACCCACCTCAATCGCCAATGGGGCATTAGTGACCAGTGGTTTAGCTTGGGGGATAGCCTCATTCTGGCAGTCATGGGACAAATTGCCTTTATGCCCGTCTTGGTCTTGGCGGCCCGACTGTGTCCACCGGGGATTGAGGCTACCCTCTTTGCCCTCCTGATGTCGATTAGTAACCTTGCGAACTTGGTCTCCCATGAGTTGGGGGCACTCCTTACCCATTGGTTGGGGATTACTGAGCACAACTTTGATCGCCTGTGGCTTTTAGTGCTAATTACTAACCTGAGTACGCTCTTGCCCTTGCCCCTCCTCAACTGGTTACCACAGCAGTTACCGCCCTCCTCTGTCAGTGTTGAATTGGAGCCAAGTGTCTCATGACCGGAGTTTTAGATTGCCCCTACACCATGGCGGATTGGCGGGGGGGAACCGCATCCCTCACCCAAGAGTATGACTATTGGATTGAGGATGTCGAAGGCACTGTGCCTACGGATCTTGTGGGAACCCTCTACCGCAATGGCCCTGGACTGCTGGAGCGCGGGGGGTGCCCTTGGCCCATCCCTTTGATGGCGACGGCATGATCTGCGCCTTTCGCTTTGAGAACGGACGGGTGCATTTTCGCAATCGCTACGTGCGCACCGCTGGATTTTTGGAGGAGGAAAGGGCAAACCGCCTCCTCTATCGCGGTGTCTTTGGCACCCAAAAGCCGGGGGGATGGCTGGCCAATTTCCTAGATACCCGTGTCAAAAACATTGCCAATACCCATGTGATTTATTGGGCAGGGAAATTACTGGCACTCTGGGAAGCCGGTTTGCCCCATCGCCTCGATCCGCTGAGCCTAGAAACGATTGGCCTTGACACCCTAGGAGGTGTTCTAAAAGACAGGGATGCCTTTGCCGCCCATCCCCGCTTGGATCCCCAGACGCAGCGACTAGTGAACTTTGGCGTTAAGCCCGGTCTGAGTACCCGCATTGCGCTCTATGAGTTTGATGCCAGTGGTCAGTGCGTCTGTCAGCCAGTGTTTCAGATTCCGGGGTTTGCCTTTATCCACGACTTTGCCCTCACCCCCAACTACGCCATCGTCTTTCAAAATCCGGTGCAGTTCAACCCCCTGCCCTATCTCTTGGGACTGCGGGGCGCTGCCCAATGTCTGCAATTCAATGCCAAGGATCCTACGCGGGTTTGGCTCCTGCCCCGCCGGGGCGGCACCCCCCAAATGCTGACGATGCCGGCCTGTTTTGTCTTTCACCATGCCAATGCCTATGAAGTGGGGGATGAGATTCACCTAGAGTCCGTTGCCTACAGTCACTTTCCCAATTTGGAGCCGGGACAGGATTTTCGGGAAGTAAATTTTGCGGCACTGCCCTCCAGTCTCCTGTGGCGCATCCAGTTGAATTTGAAAACCAAGGCTGTGGATTGGCAAGTGGTCAGCGATCGCCCCTGTGAATTTCCCGTGGTGCATCCGGCCAAGGTAGGACAGCCCTATCGCTACACCTATTTGGCAGCAGGGCATGATCCCAAAATCAATGCGCCTCTACAGGCACTGTGGCGGCGCGATCGCCACACGGGCGAGGAACAGTTTTGGTCAGCCGCTCCGCGCGGCTTTGTCAGTGAGCCAATTTTTGTCCCGCGGGGGCTACAAAAAGGGGACTTCCTTTGGCAGGGTGCCCAGGGGGAAGAGGATGGCTGGCTCTTGCAGGTGGTTTATGACGCCAGTTGCCATAAGTCGCAGTTACTCATCTTTGATGCCGCCGCCATCAGTGCAGGGCCAGTGGCACGGTTGCGCTTAAAACACCACATTCCCTACGGACTTCACGGTTCCTTTACCACAGCAGTCTAGGTGGTGGGGGCAAGCATGGGCATTGAAATTGAGCGCAAGTTCCTTGTCGTAGGTGAGGACTGGCGATCGCTTGCCACCGATGTGTCCCACTTTGCCCAGGGTTACCTATCAACAGTGCCTGAACGCACCGTGCGCGTGCGTCTTGTAGATAACGAGGCTTGGATCACGATTAAGGGCAAAGCCAGCGGCGGCCAACGCCGTGAGTATGAGTATGCCATCCCCGCTGCTGACGCCAGGGAACTCCTTGGCGAATTGTGCCTGCAACCGATCATCCAGAAAAATCGCTATCGTATCCCAGCGGGGGAGCTGTGTTGGGAAATTGATGAATTTGCCGGAGCCTCTGCCGGCCTGATTTTGGCAGAAATTGAATTGCCCCGTGTTGACTACCCCCTGACTTTACCCCCTTGGATTGGCTCTGAGGTGACCGACGACCCCCGCTATACCAATGCCTATTTGGCAGAGCATCCCTATCAGGAGTGGTCAAGTTAAATTCTCCCCCTCAGATTCGATAGGATGCAAAAATATGCTTGCTCGGATTCGCCAGATTACCCAAAGTCTCACTCCTCGTCTTATTGAAATTCGTCGCCATCTACACCGCTACCCTGAATTGAGTGGCCAAGAACATCAGACTGCCGCCTATGTGGCGGGGGTTCTTTCCTCCGTAGGCTTAAGCGTACAACAGGATGTGGGCAAAGTGGGTGTGATGGCCGAACTGGTGGGGAATCCCCAGGAGAACCGCTTGCTGGCCATTCGCACCGATATGGATGCCCTACCTATCCAAGAGTGCACGGGACTGGAGTTTAGCTCAAAGCATACAGGAGTGATGCACGCCTGCGGTCACGATGTTCACACCACAGTGGGTCTTGGCACCGCCATGGTGCTAGCGGCTCTCAAGGAGGAGTTCCCCGGCCGGGTGCGATTTATTTTTCAGCCTGCGGAAGAAATTGCCCAAGGGGCGAGTTGGATGATTGCCGATGGCGCCATGAAAGAGGTGAGTGCGATTCTGTCGCTCCATGTTTTTCCGACCCTTCCGGCGGGGGAAGTGGCGGTGCGCTATGGGACTTTGACAGCGGCAGCCGATGACATTGAGTTAACGATCTTGGGAGAATCCGGCCACGGCGCTCGCCCCCATGAGGCAGTGGATGCCATTTGGATTGCCGCTCAAGTGATTAGCGCTCTACAACAGGCGATTAGCCGCACTCAGAATCCCCTGCGGCCAGTGGTGCTCACCTTTGGCAAAATTCAAGGGGGGCGGGCCGCCAATATCATTGCCGATCAGGTGACACTTCAGGGGACGGTGCGATCGCTCCACCCGGAGACCCGTGCCACCTTGCCCGAATGGATTGAGCAAATTGTGGCCAATGTTTGCAGTGCCTATGGTGCCCGCTATGCACTGCACTATCGCCGAGGCGTGCCGGGCATAGAAAATACGCCTTATCTGTCCCAACTACTGGCCGAGGCGGCAACCGAGATTGTGGGGGCTTCCCATGTGCATATTTTGCCGGAACCCTCCTTGGGGGCAGAGGATTTTGCCCTCTACCTCGAACATGCCCCCGGCGCCATGTTTCGCCTTGGCGTGGGATTTCGCAATCGCCCTAACTATCCCTTGCATCACCCGCAGTTTGATGTGGACGAACAGGCCATTCCCGTGGGTGTGATGACCCTTGTCCACGCTGCCTGCCGCTATTGGCAGATTCCCTATTAATGGCGATTGGCATGGTAAAGCATTCCGAGGGCGATCGCGCTGACGACAACTTTGGGAAGCCAACTGGCCACGATGGGGGGCAGCGCTCCCCCCTCCCCAAAGGCGGTGAAAATAAAGGCGCTGACATAGTAGCCAAAAATAATGACTACACTCAGTCCAAAGGCACGCCCCTGTCCTTGGCGAGGAGAGCTGATGCCCAAAACGGCACCGACAACCGCAAAACTAAGACACAGAAACGGGAGGGAGAGCTTTTCTTGCAACTGCACCCGCCACTGCCGCAAGCGCTTGGCATCGCCACTTTCCGCCAAAATTTGTAGGTACTGATAAATTTCGCGGCTGGTCATAAACTCCGGAGCCCGCGTTTCCATCGCTAAATCTATGGGGGTGCGCGGGTAGGCAAACGTTCGTTCTGCAAAAGTCTCGGCCGCGTCATAGTCGCGATCGCCCGTTAGGTGGTGGTAGGTTCCCCGACGAAACAGCCAAGCAGTGCCTTGCCACTGGGCTTCCTGAGCCGTAATAATTTCCCGCAGTTGTCCCTGCTCAAAGTTCAGTACCGTCACTTGACCCATGACCTTCCCGTCGAAATGATGGGCAAAAAAGAGTTGCTGAAGCTGCCCCCCAGCAAAACGACGGTAGAAGATATGGCGGGTCTGAAACGTGGGTTGGGGGCGCTGAATGGCCACTTCCAAGGTCTGGATGGCGCGGTAGGCCATCGGAGGAGCCACGAGTTCATTGAGGGCAAAGGTAAAAACCAAAGCCGCAAACCCTGCCACTACTGCCGGACGTACAAGCCGCACAGGGCCAATACCACAGCTTTTGCAGGCAATGAGTTCACTGCGGCGGGACAGTTGACTATAGGCAAGGAACGAACCAAACAGCATCGCCATGGGAATCCCTAGTACCGCAAAGGTGGGCAAACGCAGCAAAAAGACTTGAAGGGCACTGAGAATCCCCAGGTTGTGCTCCACCATATTGCGAATCAGGTAGAACACCGTACCAATAACAGCAGCAATCGCCGTAAAAGTGCCAAAACCAAAAACAAAGGGACGAAGCATCTCCCGCAGGATAT
>DVDZ01000028.1 GCA_015296025.1 Thermosynechococcus sp. M46_R2017_013 | reverse complement strand
CCCCGCAAAGGAAACGAGCGATCGCACTGCCTTTGCCAAGAGCTAATGCGACAGGTGACGCCCGCGGCTGAAAGGTAGTCGCCAAGGGGCATGCCGTAAATCAGGAAGTCTTTTTCAAGATCGTGAAGTCGGGGGGTAATACCTAGCCCAGAGGTATAGACTAGAGGGCGAATATAGAAGGGCACGCTGGGTTGATTTTTTTGTACCCATTCGACAATTTTGGACTTAATCTCGCTTGTTGGTAATTCATAGCCCAGATAGTGGGCACTGCGACTGAGACGACGACAGTGATCCTCAAGGCGAAAGAGAAGAATCTCCCGAGCATTCGTGGGATTGGGCAAACCGCGCAGACCTCCTAGGGCTGCCGTTCCGTAGTGCAGTGCATGGGTTGCCACAGAAATTTTAGCCTCTGCAAAGGGCACAAATTGACCATTGAGATAGGCGTAGGGGAGAAAGTTACTCATGGCTTGATTGGAAGCGTTGTAAAAGCCGAATGAAACTCAGAATTAGGCTGGAATTTCCATAGTCTAACATTTTGGCTTACCCTTCAAAAAAACTAGGGTAACGGCGCCTCAGAGGTTACTTCTTCGATATTCGAGACTTGGAGCACCAGACGAAACGGCCGTTGCATCCGCTGTTGGATAAACTGCTCCATCAGTTCTACCTGTTTTGGGGTCACAGGTTCACGGGCACGGACATTAATGCGCACGACGGGGGGGTCGGTTACCCAGGTTGTCTCCATGTTCAACAAATCCAAACGTTGAAATGTCAATGTCCCCCTCAGGAGGGCTTGGCGCACTTTTTGTTGCAAGCGCACTTGCTCGATGAGGCGGCTAAAACTAATAGCCAAGGGAATCATCAAAAGAGCCGTCAGGGCAGCGGCAATACTCAGGGGACGGCGGCTTTGGTGCAGGGGAATATAGCCAACTAGAACAAAAACCAGCATGCAGGCAAGGGTAATTCCCAAGAGGTTGGTTAAATACAACAGTGTTGCCCCCCCACTGAGGCTAGTATTCCATTGGGCAATGCCCAAACCAATGGTGCAAACAGGCGGCATCAGTGCAACAGCGATCGCTGTTCCTGCCAAGGTATTCGAGACACGAGGCTCAGCCATGGCATAGGCACTTACTGCTCCCGCCGCAACAGCAATGCCTAAATCTAGAAGATTCGGTTGCGATCGCGCCATGATCTCACTGCCGTAGGCCTCAAGACCAACAATCATTCCCAGCATCCAAGAGATGCCAATGGCCATGAGCGTACCAACAATTAGAGCAGTTGCCGCCTCGCGAAACATCTTAAGTTCACCGATGAGAGCTGCCAGAGCCAGCCCGCGAATCGGCAACATCAGGGGAGCAATCACCATCGCCCCAATGATGACAGCCGCACTATTGGCCAGCAAACCAAAGGTGGCAATCACGCATGAGCTAATAATCAGAACAATGTAGGGCACATTGAGCTGGGATTCGGCATAGAGGATCTGGATGAGCTGACTGAGGCTTTCGGGGCTGCGGCGGTGGTAGCGAAAAGACTGAAGTTGATGGAGCCAATGAGTAAAAACTTGTTTCATGGGCAACTCTAGGCGGCAGTTTCTCAAGAAAAGACTAAATCAATCCTACAGGAACTGCCACTGATCAAAAGTTGCCGCCTGTCCCACCGCTCCCCCCGCCTCGTCCAAGACAGTCCAAATCCAAGCATTTTCAATCCGAAAGCGCCGCCCAGATCGAGAGATACGAATGCCGCCGTAGTTGTTGATGTAGCCCTGCCTTGCTGCTTGGGCAAGAAGTGCTGAGCGCTCTGCCTGAGCAATGGGTTCCGCAGTCAGCCGTGAGGGGAGCTGTACCAGTTCTGGCCAAGAGAGTTCCCATAGGGCAAGGGCTGCTTGGTTGCCGTAGTTGAGCACTGGATCTGCTTCGCACCCATGGGAAAGAACAGGTTGGAACCAGTGGAACAACTGCTGTGCCAATTCCAGGTCATCCTTGGCTCCCTTAGGTAGGAGCGATCGCCCCGTCCAGTGTTGAAAACTGGCACAGATTCGCCGCGCTTGCTGAACGGCGTGCGGCTGCAACCAAGGCTCCATCCTCTAAATGGTGGTCAATATCCGACTCGCGGCGGCCACCCCAGCACCGGGACTAAAGTTGCTGTATCCCAATTCGCCGAGCACCGCTTCAAGGGCACTAACTGCCGCCAGAATATCGCGATCGCTAACAAAGCCAAGGTGACCCACGCGGAAAATCTGCCCCTTCAGATGATCTTGACCACCCGCCAAGGCAATGTCAAAGCGTTTTTTCATCAGACTGCGAATCTTCTCGGCCTCCACCCCCTGAGGAGCGACGGCGGTAATTGCGGGACTGGCACAGTGATCCGCAGCATAAAGGGGCAAATTCAGCGCCTTCATCGCTGCGCGTGTGGCGGCCATTAATCGTTGATGCCGCGCAAAAATGTTCTCCAACCCCTCCGCTTGCATCATCTCCAGTGCTGTCTTCAAAGCAAAAAAGAGATTCACAGGCGGTGTAAAGGGGGTGGTGTTCTTGGCGGCGTCCTTGCGGTATTTCCCCAAGTCAAGGTAAAACTTCGGCAGGTTAGCTCGCTCGTAGGCTTGCCATGCCTTGGCACTGACGCTGACAAAGGCCAATCCCGGCGGGATCATGTAACCCTTCTGGGAGCCTGAGCCGACCACGTCCAATCCCCATTCACCCACAGGGACATTGACAGCTCCTAGACTAGTGACTGCATCGACAATGATCAAGGCTTGGCCATGGGCTTTCACATGCCGATTGATGGCCTCTAGATCGTTGATTACCCCCGTTGAAGTTTCACTGTGGGTAACGATCACCGCCTGAATGGTTTTGGCCGTGTCTGCCTCTAGAACTGCTTTGAAGTCATCGGGGTTGAGGGGCTGTCCCCAAGGGGCGGTAATGCGCTCCGTTTTCAGACCGTAGGCCTCACAGACCTCTGCCCAGCGATCGCCAAATTTACCATTACAGCCCACAAGGACGCGATCGCCCGCACTGAGAAAGTTAATGATCCCGGCCTCCATCGCCCCTGTCCCACTGGCAGCCAAAATCAGCACGTCATCTGTTGTTTGATGCAGCCATTTCAATCCCGCTGTCACCGCCGCCATGATCTGGCTAAAGTCACCGCTGCGGTGGCCAATGGGGTGTTTACTGAGGGACAAAAGTACCGACTCCGGTACCGGCGTAGGCCCCGGAATCATCAACATTGATTTATCTTGCATCGTGAGTTACGAACCAATCCTGAAAATGAAAAATTAAGCCCAGTGAGCGGCCATATGCTCTGCCAAGTCCAAAACCCGCTGGCTATAGCCCCACTCGTTATCGTACCAAGCCACCACTTTCACCAGATTGCCCCCCATCACCATTGTTAGGGACGCATCCAAAATCGAGGAGGCGTTGTGACCCCGATAGTCCGAAGACACCAGTTCCAATTCGCTGTAGTGGATAATCCCCTTCATGGTGGTTTCAGAGGCTTCCTTGATCACTTGGTTCACCTGCTCAGCAATGGTGGGTTTTTCCACCTGAGCCACAAAGTCCACCACAGAAACATTGGGGGTGGGTACCCGCAGAGCAATCCCGTTCAGCTTACCTTGTAACTCGGGAATGACCAATCCCACCGCCTTAGCGGCACCCGTAGAGGTGGGTACAATATTCATGGCTGCTGCCCGCGCCCGCCGCAAATCGCGGTGACTGGCATCGAGTAGGCGCTGATCTCCGGTGTAGCTGTGGGTTGTTGTCATCATCCCCTGCTGAATGCCAAAGGTTTCATGGAGCACTTTGACAATGGGGGCTAAGCAGTTGGTGGTGCAACTGGCATTGCTGACGATGGCTTCACTGGGATCGTACGTATGGTGATTCACCCCCATCACATAGGTGGGAATGTTGCCTTTACCAGGTGCTGTAATCAGAACTTTTTTGGCTCCCGCACTTAGGTGTTTACTGGCACCCTCGCGGCTGGTAAAGACCCCCGTGGCTTCAATGACCAGATCAATGCCCCAAGCGCTCCAAGGCAGATTTTCAGGGTTGCGATCTGAGACACATTTAACCGCATGCCCACCCGCATAGATGCAGTTATCGTCAGCAGTAATCTCGGCATCTTGGAAAATGCCCAACATCGAGTCATACTTCAGCAAATGGGCATTGGTGCGGGGATCGGAGGTATCGTTGATGCCTACAATCTCTAGCTTGCTATTGGCTTTTCGCTGTAACCAGCAACGCATGAAGTTCCGACCGATGCGCCCAAAACCATTGATAGCGACTCTAACCACCTGATCCCTTCCTCTGTTTACTAACTCATTGCCAGAAATGATCTAGGAAACATTCTAAGGGGGAATGGTCATTTTATTTCCTTTTTTTTAACGGCGCACCAAAGGTCGCTCCTCCAGAGGAGCGGACAAGGCTTCCTCTAAGGGAGCACAGCCAAAGCGCTCCTCTAAAAGAGCCATCACAGTACGACCAAAGTCATTGGGATTGAGTCGCCAAGCTGCAAGGCACACTTCCCCAAAGACGGATCCCATGGGTTCGGGGTTCCAAAGCAATTTTTTGGCGGTCCAAGGCATGAGACTCATGGGGTTGTAGCCGGGGCGCAAAATGCCGCGCTCGAGGGCATATTCCTCAAGGTGGGTGTGGGGTTGCAGGCCAATGAAGAAGATGGCTGGTTCAACGTTGTTGGCACCAAAGATGCGTTCTAGCTCGCGGTGGTAGGCAATCGTCTGGGCAATGGTGTCGGGACGTTCGTCAATGACATTAAAGGAGTAGTTCACAGAAACAAGTGCATTAAACCCCGCAGCTTTCAAATCGCGACAGTTCTGCAATACCGTTCGCAGGTTATAGCCCATGCGCATTTTCCGCACCAGTTCTTGGGAGCCACTGGTAATGCCGATCTCAAAGTAGTTCATGCCGGTTTGCACCATGAGGTCGCACAGTTCGGGCGTGAGGTTGTCGGCACGGATGTAGGCTGCCCAGTGAATATCCTTCATGCCTGCTTTGAGAATTTCCCGCAGCAGGGCGATCGCATCGGGGATAAATTTGCGAGCGGGAATAAACTGGGCGTCGGTAAACCAAAAATTGCGCACACCGCGATCGTAGAGCTGCCGCATTTCAGCGACGACTTCCGCAGGGGCGTTAATGCGTACCTGTTTGCCTTCAACTACGGTATAGACGCAGTAGCAGCAGTTGTGGGGACAGCCCCGTTTGGTTTGCACGCCAATATAAAAATCACCCCCCTGAAGGTAATACTCGAATTCTGGCCAAATGGTTTCGATGTAGTCATAGTTGCAGGCGGTTTTTTCGATGGGGGTTGGCCATTCGTGGATCAGCGATCGCGGGGCTTTTCAACACCGGCAATGTAGCAACGCTCTCCCCCAATCGGTTGGTGCGTTAAGACTTTGTGCAGTAGCGTTTCCCCTTCACCCACGGAAACAATGGTGCCTTTGGGCAGTTGAGAACCCAACTGTTCATAAAAGACACTGACCGCACCGCCACCAACAATGGTCGTAACTTCAGGATGGTGACGCTTGGCATGGTGAAGTCCCAAACGGATTAAGTTGAGGTTTCGCCAGAGTTCACCATAGTAGGCACTCATCACCCGCAGCCCCCCGATCGCCCCCCGCAACTTCACCAAGGGATTGCGAGCGTAATAGACCTCAAAGGCATTTTGCAGTGGATTGCCTCCCCGTCCCCCCACAGGGGCATAGATTTGAATGTCCCGCCAAGAGAACACAAGATGCGTGGGCTGAAATTCCTCAATGACCTGGGCAAGGGCTCGGCGAAAATCAAGGGGCGGCACCGTTCCCAAATCAAAAATTCGTTGTTCAACACTTGGCAATTGCTTATGGATATAGTCCGCAAGATACACGACACCAACGGGAAAAATGGGGTTGCACGGCAGACGGACGTAGAGGACACGGGGAGACATCGGCTAGCCCAAGATCTATAGATAGAAACGCTAAATTTTTAATAAATCTCTATCGCTGTTTAGGTTTTAACACATTTGCGCCTTTCTAGCAGGGGATCACAGGGACTCAAGGCAAGGATCAACGATCCATCTGTAATTGAGTTTACAACTATGTCGAATTGGCAATGTTAGGCTAACAAGGGTAAAGACACCTCTCATAGCAAAGCCACTTAATTCCTATGCCGCAAATCTTTGATCTCATCCCCACTGAAAGTTGCGATCGCATCCTCTGCTGTTATGTCAACGCCACCAGCAAAATTCAGGTGGTGCGGATTACAAATATTGCCAATTGGTATTTCGAGCGGGTTGTTTTTCCGGGTCAACGACTGGTGTTTGAATCACCACGGGCAGGCCAACTGGAAGTTCATAGCGGCATGATGGCCAGTGCGATTCTTTCTGATACCATCCCCTGTACAGAGCTACTTGTTCAAGAAGGTGGTGGTAATTTTTTTCCCAGTGATCCCGTTATCCAACAGCAGTTAGAATTGATCAATGAGACTCCTGAGACGGTAGTAACAAAAGTAACAAGTCATTGAGTCAAGTTAGTCTGCGCCCTCGCACCACTGCAATTTTAGCCACAAGTTTAGATGGCAAGCTTGCCCGTTCGGAGGCAGCGGGGAAGCGTATTGCCTCTCACTACGATTTTCAACACCTTGAACAGCAGGTCGCCCAGGTGGACGCCGTACTCTTTGGGGCGACAACGTTGCGCTTGGGGGGAACAGCAATGCGCCTTCAATCTCCCCATCTGATTGCTGAGCGCGAAGGTCAGGGGCGATCGCCCCAACCGTTGCAAATTGTCTGCTCCGCCAGTGGTAACTTAGATCCTGCGCTTCCCTTCTTTCGCCAGCCGATTCGCCGCGCCCTGCTGACCACTGAGAAGGGCGCTAGCCATTGGCAAGGATCTACTGCCTTTGATGACTGTTGGTGCGTAGGAGAAGAAGCAATTGACTGGCCGAGGGCATTTACGTGCCTTCAAGGGGCAGGGGTGCAAACCTTGGCCGTGTTGGGGGGCGGACAGCTTTTAGCATCCCTATTGCAGATTGCTGCTATTGACGAATTATGGTTGACCCTCTGCCCACTACTCCTAGGGTCGGCAGCCCCTAGCCTCTATCCCAATGGAGTGGAATTCTCGGGGACGTTGACGCTGCTCAATGTCTTGCCTGTGGGCAATGAAGTGTATCTCCACTACCGTCTCAACTATGTTTGACCAATTGCAAAGAATGCTTGATCGCCACTGCGTCCAATCAATTCTCCTCAGGGATAATCTGCATTTCCAAGGGTGAGGCAAGAATGCAATCACAGTAGTTGAGGATGGGTGGCGCATGCCACCCCCACGTGGCACCAATGCTCCCCGCGGCTCCCCCCCGCCGTGCCATCAGACCATCGCTATCCGCATCACCAATGACCACTGTTTGCTCTGGTTGCACTCCAAGGCGATCGCACACCCTGAGGAATACCTGTGGATCGGGCTTCGTAGGTGGCTCATCTCCCCCCTGCCAGAGTTGGAAGAAGGGCTTCAAGTGATAGGTGTCTAGAAAAGCCTCAATTTCTATCGTGCGATCGTTGGAGATAACCGCTAAGGCACATCCTAGCCCATGGAGCCGTTGCACTAGCTCAATCACCCCCGGCAGGAGCGGTGTTAACGCTGCTTTAACAGTAAATTCTCGGTCTGCTTCAGAAAAGGCGGCCTTCGCCCGTTCTAGGGCGGCAATCCAAGGAATTCCCTGTGTGGCCACAAAAGCTGCGGCGGCAATCAAGTTCTCCTGCCGTGTCCCCACTGCTTGCAATCCAGTTGGATCGAGATGCTCACCAATCACCCCAAAGGCCTGAAGTAGCGTCTCTTTCAAATTGGGAAAATGTTCGGCAATTTTCACAGCGCGGGCGATCGCCACCCACCTCAGGTAATGGGCAACATCCGCTAATGTGCCATCCTTATCAAAGATCACCGCTGCTACCGAGTGAAAACAGCGTCCCTGACACCACAGCTGCACCATTGCCCAAACCTCTTCGGTAGTAGGATCAAAACACGAAGCATAGAAAATGATGAGGATACTTCCCCCTTGATTATCGTCATTGATAACTACGACAGCTTCACCTACAACCTTGTCCAGTACTTAGGGGAGCTAGCGCAGGAGTTCCCAATTGCTGCGGATCTGCGGGTCTTTCGCAACGACAAGATTACCCTCGATGAGATCACTGCCCTCGCCCCTGCAGCTGTTGTCATTTCCCCAGGCCCTGGTCGCCCTGCGGACGCGGGAATTTCTGAACCACTGATCCGCACCTATGCTGGCACACTGCCAATCTTGGGGGTTTGTCTGGGGCATCAAGCCATTGGGGAAGTCTTTGGCGCTGCGGTGACACTTGCACCTACACTGATGCATGGCAAAACATCAGAAATTTACCACAGTGGTGTGGGGGTGTTCCAAGATTTGCCCCAACCCTTTACAGCAACCCGCTACCACAGCCTCGTCATTGATCGTGACAGGTGTCCCGATGTATTGGAAATTACCGCTTGGACAGAAGACGGCCTAATTATGGGGGTGCGCCACCGCCAATATCCGACGCTGGAAGGGGTGCAATTCCATCCAGAGAGCATTCTCACCACCTGCGGCAAAGACCTGCTACGGAACTTTTTGCGACGGGTGTCTAGTCCATCGTTGTAAACCAGCCACTTTTCGGTACACTGAGCTGGAATAGGAGTGGGGAGAGAAAAAATGGAACGGCGGCAGTTCTTGCGTTGGGCTCAAATTGGGGCGATCGCCAGCCTTGGTGGACACTGGGCAGCCCATGCTCAAGGGAATGGTCTTTCCCTACAGTGGTTTGGCCACACCTGTTTTCTCTTTATTGGCAGTGGTCAGCGGCTACTGGTGAATCCCTTCCGTCCCATTGGTTGCACCAAAGGATTACGGCCTCCCCGTGTGGCTGCCGATATTGTCATGATTAGCAGTCGCCTCTTCGACGAAGGCTACATTGAAGGCTTACCGGGCCGACCTAAACTGCTCTTTCAACCGGGCTCCTATAAAGTTAATGGTCTGAATATTCAGGGCATCCGCACCAGCCATGACCGCGTCGGTGGCTTCCGCTTTGGCATCAATGTGGTTTGGCGCTGGCAACAAGGGGGCATCAATCTTCTGCACATGGGGGGCATTGCCATGCCCATTACCATTGAGCAACGAATTCTCATGGGACGACCTGATGTAGTGATTGTGCCTGTAGGCGGGAGTGATAAGGCCTATACGGCTGAGGAGGCCAAGGCGGCCATTGAGGTTCTACAACCCCGTTTGGTGATTCCTTCCCACTATCGGACGGCGGCTGCCGACCCCAACAATTGTAATCTTACGGCTCTAGAAGACTTTTTGAAGGTGATGGAGGGAACTCCGGTGCGCCGCAGTGGTAGTGCATCCCTCAGTTTATCGGCAGCCAATTTGCCCCAGAAGACCACTATCCAAGTTCTCAGGATTTGATTGGGAAAACCGCTATTATCGCTATTATTATGTGTCTTATGTGTCAGGGTTTGCCGTACCGCCCTTTTCTAGTAAGGATTGGAGATGCGCGCAGGCTGCGGGTATGCATTCCTGTTTGACAGTGGTTTTGACTGTTTTGAGAGTATTCTCTCAGGAAAAAGGGCTGTAAAACGAGTTGAGGAAACACCATGATTCAGGTCGAACACCTGACCAAGGTTTACGGTACAACCGTGGCGCTACGGGATGTCAGCTTTTCAGCCGCCAGTGGTGAAATTCTCGGTCTCCTCGGTCCCAATGGCGCAGGCAAAACCACCACAATGCGGATTTTAGCAGGGTATCTACCGGCAACGAGTGGTACGGCTGCCATTGCCGGCTATGAAGTCCACACCGATCCAATGGCGGTACGCCAGCGCATTGGCTATCTGCCAGAAAATCCCCCCCTTTACACGGAAATGACGGTGGCGGGCTATTTGCACTTTGTGGCTCGGATCAAGGGGGTCAGTGCGGGCGATCGCCCCCAGCGGGTAGAATATGCCCTCAAAAGCTGTGGTCTCTGGGATCAGCAACAGACAATTATTCGCAAACTCTCCAAGGGCTATCGGCAGCGGGTCGGCATTGCCCAAGCCATTGTCCACGATCCGCCGGCAATTATTTTGGATGAACCCACCGTGGGTCTTGATCCGCGTCAAATTATTGAGGTACGGAATTTAATTAAAAACTTGGCAGGACAGCATACAGTGATTCTTTCCACCCATATTTTGGCGGAAGTGAGCATGACCTGCGATCGCGCAGTGATTATCAACAAAGGGGAGGTGGCAGGCATTGGTCAACTGGATGAATTGCTGCAACGCCTCAGCAGTAGCTACACCTATGACCTCGAACTCGTGGGCGATCGCTCCCAGATTGAATCCCTGTTACAACACCTTCCCCATCTACAGCAGATGACATGGGACAGTAGCACTGTCCAACAGCGACAGCAGCTTCGGGTAAGTAGTCCCGTAGAAATTGGTGCCGATCTCGCCAGTCTCCTTGTCCAAAATGGAGTGCAACTGTTTGAAATGCGCCGCTCCCGTGCCAACCTAGAGGAAGTGTTCTTGAAATTAACAACCGATGAACCAGTCGCAGAACCCAGCGATGCACCCGAAGAAGCCCATGCTTAGCGTTTCCCGCCACGGGCTGCGTGTCCTTTTTGCCAACATTCTTGCCATTTACCGCCGCGAACTCCAGAGTTACTTTACTGCCCCCTTCTACTACGTAATTGCCGGAGTATTCTGGCTGCTTAGCGGCCTCTTTTTCCTCGTTGTCATGACAACAATTATTAGCCAAGTGGCTCAGCAGGATTTACTGCAACAGCAGTTTGGAGCGCCAAGTCAAGCCATTGATGTTCCCAAGCTGATTCTGGAAAGCTTCCTTGGACTCCTAGGATCTATTTCCCAAGTTATTTTGCCAATGCTCTCTATGGGGCTTTACACCGAAGAGCGTAAGCACGGCACCCTAGAACTGTTGGCCACCTCGCCGATTACCAACTGGTGTGTGGCAACGGGTAAGCTTTTGGCAGTGCTGACGTTTTATACTACGCTCCTGCTGCCTGTCATTATTTATCAGTTTGTTGCCCTTCAGCAGAGTACGCCGCCCCTCTCCCCTTGGCTGATTTTGGCGGGCAATGGCGGATTGATTCTTTTGGCCGCCGCCATTCTCTCCCTAGGAATGTTTCTCTCATCCTTGACCGACAGCACGATCTTGGCAGCCATTTTGGGGTTTGCTGTGTTGCTAGTTCTCTGGGTGCTGGATGTTTTGGCTAAAAATACTGGAGGGAATCTCAGTGATATCCTTTCCTATCTCTCGCCCCTAGAACACTTTACCCATCTGACACGGGGAATTTTTCGCAGCAGTAGCCTTGTCGTTTTTGGCAGTTATATTTTTCTAGGTATTTTCCTTACGGCGCAGTCCATTGATGCCTTTCGTTACCAGCGCAATTAGGGAGTATCGGTCATGAAACGCTTTGCCCTAAAGTCACCCACCCGATTCACCACGGTATTACTGTGGGCAGCGCCACTTTTTATCATTGCTGGCTTGAGTGCCGGGATTGTCACCAAGCGTTGGAATTGGCTCCCCTTGAGTCTTTTAACCTTGGGGGGGATTGCCTTGCTGCTGTGGCTGATCCAGCAAAGTCATGTCTCCACAGGGTTTTGGGGACGGCGTTCCACCCAAACGAGTACTAATGCCATCCTCACTGTGATTGCCGTAATTGCCCTGTTGGCCATCGTCAACTTTTTGGCCGATCGCTATCGTGTTGAGGTTGATCTCACTGAAAACCGTGCCTTTACTCTAGCGGCAGAAACTCGTGATATTTTGCAAAATCTAGATCAGCCGGTGCGGGTTTTGGTATTTGATGCCAATGCGGCCAGTCGCGATCGCCTGCTGTTAGAGCAATACCGCCGCCAAGCCAATAACCAGTTTTCCTTCGAGTTCATTGACCCCCAAAAACAGCCCGCCCTAGCCAAAAAGTACAACGTGACTCAAGTGGGACAAGTGATTGTTGTGGCGGGGAAGAAAACTCAGCGCATTGATGAAAACCTTTCCGAAAGCAACCTCACCCCTGCCTTGATTCGTGTTACCAGCGATCGCACAATCCGCGCCTATTTCACTACGGGGCACAATGAACTCCCCCTCACAGGTGGGGCAGCCAGCCTCAGTGAGGTCGCTAAGCTCCTAGAGCAACGAGATGTGCAACTACAGCCCCTCAACTTACTAGAAAAAGGCAAAATTCCTGGGGATGCCAATGTCATTGTTGTGGCTGGCCCGCGGCAGCCCTTTTTGCGGCTTGAGCAGGATCTGCTCAAAGAGTACCTCAATCGTGGCGGTAGCCTTTTGTTGATGCTCGATGTTGATGTCAACGCGGGTCTTGAGGATTTACTGAAAAACTGGGGACTCACCTTGGATAACCGCTGGGTTATTGATGGCTCTGGGGTGGGTCAACAGGTGGGACTAGGTCCTGACACCATCATTGTTACCACCTATGGCAATCACCCCATTACTCAACGCTTTGCCCAAGGGCCTAGTGTCTTTCCGCGGGCACAGGCCATTCGTATTAATCCTGTAAAGGATGATAACATTGTGGAGATTGCCCTCTCTGGACCACAAACTTGGGCAGAAACCGAGTGGCAGTCGGGCAACCTTGAATTCACTGAAGGCGTAGATACCAAAGGTCCACTGCCGATTGCCGTGGCAATTACTCGTCAATTGAGTGCCAATCCACCAAAGGAAGCCCGCTTGGTTGTCTTTGGCGACTCAGAGTTTGCGACCGATGGCGTGATTGCCTATCAAGGAATTAATAGCGATCTTTTTGTCAATTCCGTACTCTGGTTGGGCGATCGCGACCAAAAGGCCCTCTCTATTCGTCCTCGTGAAACCACCAACCGCCGCCTTCAACTCAATGTGACTACCAGTCGTTGGATTGAGATTATCAGCGTGTTGCTATTGCCCCTTGTGGGTTTTGGCTCAGCTATTTTTGTCTGGTGGCGACGACGCTAGCCATAGCAACAGCCTCCTCTTCTTACCCTTGTTTGCTCCTTTGTGCCCTGATGTTAGTCTTTTCGGCGGCTGCGTGACCACGGTCTTTTATCTGGGCCTCAAGCTAGGGTTTGCGCTGTTATGGGCACTGATCCTAGCAACGTAAGCATTGGCAGTTGGGAGTACCTAGATAAATATTCTTATACTCCTCTTGTTACGACTTTTGGTGGCTGGTGGGTGGGTCTATCGGTCAAATTTTTTGGGGCAACAGGGGGCTTAGCGGATGCAATCGCAGAGTTACACTGCCAAGGTCGGTGAAGTTATCGCTTACTACCGGGTATGGCATTGGCTTCTAGCCTATCCTTACTCTTTGATAGTAGGGCTGGCTCTGGAAGTCCAATGATGGAAATGGTGGCTTGGGTAGTTGGTTAGCGGATCGTTTGAATCTACCCCCAGATAGCACCCGCATTCTTACCCTCTGTGGGATGGCAACGGGTCTGGGTGTGTTTTTTGAATGTGTCCTTAGCTGGCATGATGGGGGCAATCACGGTGGTTGTCACGAAAACGCCTTTGGAGCTGGCGGTGATTCTGACGGTCATTTCCCATACGGCAATGCTGCCCCTGATTACGATTGCCACCGTAACCAGTTACGTTACCTATTGACCTTGCCCATTGCTTGCATCCCCAGCCAGCGATCGCGCGCGGCTCCCCCCTGATCCCTGAGAAATGATTAACAGAATATAAAATTCGGATGTAACCCTTTACATTTCCTGAGAGATTGATTAATATATGGTTACATTCCGTTGCACAAAGCCAGCGGGTGCTCCTGAGATTTCTCAGAAACTTGCTGGAGAATTGTAAACGGTTTGTAATATTCATTCATCTTGTTCAACAGGACTTATCACTATGACGACTGTTTTACAACGTCGCGAGCAACTGAACCTGTGGGAGCAATTTTGTAGCTGGGTCACCAGCACCAACAACCGCCTTTATGTGGGCTGGTTCGGCGTGTTGATGATCCCCACTCTGCTTGCTGCTACCATCTGCTTTGTCATTGCCTTCATTGCTGCTCCCCCTGTGGATATTGATGGCATTCGTGAGCCTGTTTCTGGCTCCTTGCTCTATGGCAACAACATCATTACGGGTGCGGTTGTCCCCTCCAGC
>DVDZ01000159.1 GCA_015296025.1 Thermosynechococcus sp. M46_R2017_013 | reverse complement strand
GCTAGAGCAGCAAATCAAGACTCTTGAACAGCGAATTAGTGCTGTTGAAGCAAAACTAGAGCAGCAAATCAAAGCCCTTGAGTTTAAGTTAGAGCAGCAAATTAAAGGAGTGGAGGCGCAACTGGGACAACGGATCAGCACCATTGAAGTGACGTTGCAGGATATCTCTAAACGCCAAGCGGGAACGGATGCGCGCCTATGGGGATTTCTCGTGGCACTCTTGATTGCCACAGTGGGTTTACTGGCAAAGCTCTTGATGTTTGATTTGCCGCAGCCTTAGGGAGCAGTATTCTGGCGCAATGTGCGCAACAATTTTTCTAAATGCTTTGGCAAAGGGGCGATCGCGACCACTTCTTTACCTGTCCGCGGATGCCGCAACTGTAGGCGATAGGCATGGAGGGCTTGGCCAGGAAGCTTCACTTTCAGGGGGCTGCCTCGGCCATAGAGGGGATCTCCCAACAGTGGCCAGCCCAAGTGGGCGGCATGAACGCGAATTTGATGGGTACGACCGGTCTCAAGGCGGAACTCCACAAGGGCACAGTGGCGAAACCGTTCCTTTACGTACCAGTGGGTAATTGCTAGGCGGCCTTTTTCCGGGGGTACCACTGCCATCTTTTTGCGATCCATCGGGTGACGCCCAATCGGAGTGTTTACAGTCCCCATTTCTTGGGGAGGCTGGCCATAGACCACCCCCAAGTAGTGGCGCTGCATTTGTCGCGTTTTCAATTGTTGTTGTAGATGCTGCAGCGCAAACTCCGTTTTGGCGACAACCATGACCCCAGAGGTGTCTTTGTCTAAGCGGTGCACAATCCCCGGCCGCTGGACACCACCAATACCCGTCAAATCAGGACAGTGAGCCAATAAACCATGAACTAGCGTGCCGTGGCTATGACCAGGGGCAGGATGGACCACCAAATCCACGGGTTTATCGAGAATGAGCAGCTCTTCATCCTCGTAGAGAATACTTAGGGGCAGGGGTTCGGGGACTAACGCCAGCGGCTCTGGCTCAGGCAGCACCACCTCCAGCACATCACCGCCGCTGAGGGGCTGATTTTTGCGAGCGCACACTTGGCCATTGAGGCGCACATGCCCTTGTTGGATCAATTGCTGCCAGCGCGATCGCGAGAGTTTAGAATGCTGCTGGGCAAGGAACGTATCGAGGCGATCGCCCCCCTTTTCTACCCGAAAGGTCAGCGCCGTCGTCATTCCCTCCTATTACACCAGTGTATGGCCAAGGGCTAAACCCACCACCAACATGCCTAGAACTAGAAAGGGCTGGGCACTGGCTTGGTACTTCACATCGTTTTTCAGGGGATCCCTCAGGAAGTACATATCCTGAAACACAATTTGCGGAATAATCAGCAAAATGAGTAGCACTGCGTAGAGATTGGCATGAATTGCCATCAAGTAGCCCGCAATCCCCAATTGGAAAATGTCAATCATCAAGACACAAATCCATGCGGCGGTCGTGACGCCAAACATTACCGGCAGTGACGCCAAGCCCAGTTGGCGATCGCCCTCAACACTTTTGAAGTCGTTGACAATGGCAATACCCAAGCCCGCCAGACTATAAATCAACGTCAAAATCACAATTGTCGGCGTCAATTCACCAAAAAGCGCATGGCCTGCCCACCATGGCAATGCAATATAGCTTGCCCCCAAGGCATAATTACCGAGCCAACCATTCTTTTTCAGTTTCAGAGGCGGTGCAGAGTAAATATAGGCCAAAAAGCTCCCCAGCAAAGCAATTTTGGTCACGGGGAATGTGGGATGATTGGCCCATAGATCCAGTAAGACAGCAAGACTTAAACCCGCGAGAACCAAAACAATAATCTGTGCCCGCACTTGATTGAGGGAAATCGCCCCTGAGGGAATCGGGCGGTAAGGCTCATTGATTGCATCAATCTCGCGATCGTAGTAATCATTCAGCGTTTGCGTATAGCCGGCCATCAAAGGCCCCGATAGCAGCATACAGGTGGCTGCCTTGAGCACATCCTCTAGGCTCCAAGTAAATCCTCCCGACGATGCAGCGCCACAGACAACACCCCACATGAGGGGAATCCACGTAATCGGCTTCATCAATTGCAGGCGAATTTTCCAGATATTGGTCTCGCCGCTTTTGGCACCTTTCATGCCCAGCAGTTGACGTGCCGCTGCCGTTGTAGTTTCCGAGGATGTTGAAGTCGTCGTTGAATCGGGGATTTCCGTCATAGCGCTTGTTGTGCTCAGCAATCACCTCACTGATTATAGTCGTTTCCCTTTCTTCAAGAACTCCCTACTCTAAAGCAAAAAGGAGGTAATGCTGTATTATGTGCCTCAATTTGCCGATCGCCAGTGCCGTAGGTCAGGATAGAAGCAAAACTGCTTTTAGAATCTTTCAGCGTCAGCAGAACAGCCCTAGATTGTGCCATGACTCCTGTATCTACCTTTGTTCATCTTAAACGCACTTTACCGGCGCTCATTGCGACCGCGATCGCCACAGTGGGCGTCCTTGCCCTGCGGCTGGGCGGCCTGCTAGAACCTTTGGAATTAAGAGTCTATGACCAATGGCTGCGCTGGCGATCGACACCGGCCACATCTGAGCGACTTCTGATTGTCAAGATTACTGAAGCTGACATTCAAGCCCTCAAGCAGTACCCGATTCCTGACGAAGTGCTCATTCAAGCCGTCAATGAGTTGCAAAAGTATCAACCCAAGGTCATTGGCATTGATATTTTTCGCGATTTTCCGATTCCCGATCGCTTCAAACCACCCACTGATGTGCTACCTTCCCTCGGGCGGGTGATGATGACCCAGCCCAACATTGTCATTGTCTGCAAAGTAGGGAGCGAAGCGGATCCCGGAATTGCCCCTCCCGCTGGAGTGCCGAATGCACAGGTGGGGTTTGCTGACATTCCCATTGATGATGATGGAGTAGTACGCCGTGCCATTCTCGCCAGCCGTCCAGAGGCTGGTGACCGCTGCTTTACCCCTCAATCCTTTGCTCTGGCCTTGGCGCGCGTTTTTCTGGGGATGAATCCCCAAGCCGTGACTCAGAACCACCTTGAATTAGGAACGGCTCATTTTCAGGCCTTAACCAGCAACTGGGGGGGCTACAGCAACCTAGATGCTGCAGGGTTTCAGATCCTAATTAACTATGCCCATCCGCCCCAGCCCTATGAAACAGTCACTCTAAGCGAGGTGCTGA
>DVDZ01000174.1 GCA_015296025.1 Thermosynechococcus sp. M46_R2017_013 | reverse complement strand
GGCACGGGGGGCAGGGGGTGTCACTGGCTGTGGCGGTGCAGGGGGTGGCGGTGCTGGCATTGGGTTGGGGCCACTATTGAGCGCTGCTAAAACTTCTGCTGCCGATTGGTAGCGATCGCTAGGCGCAGGTTGCAGCATGCGATCTAGAATTGCTTGCAATTGTGGACTGACTTGGGCATAGGCATGCCAATCCCAGCGGTTGTTGTAGGCATCAAATAGTTGACTGGGGTCTTTGCCCGTCAGGAGCACAATACAGGTAACGGCTAAGGCATAGAGATCTGAACTGGGATAGACCCGCTCCCCTCGCGCTTGTTCCGGTGGTGCATAGTATTGAGTATAAATACCGGTAAAATGTCCTTGTGGGCCGCCCCCTTGGGAAATCTGCTTCACCGCCCCAAAATCCAGCAGGTAGAGCCGCCCTTGGCCGGGAAACTTTGTCTTGTGGGGGTGCTGGCGCATGATATTCGAGAGTTTAATGTCGCGGTGGATTGAGCCGTGGTCATGGACGTACTGCAATACGGGTAGAAGTTCCCGCAGCACTTGCCGCACCTGTTCTTCGCTAAAGCATCCCTGTTGAATCAGTTCATCCTCTAAGGTTTCACCATCAATATATTCCTGTACGAGGTAGAAATACTGCTCTGTTCCCTGTCCATCAATACTGGGGACTTCTTCAGCAAAAAATGCCAGCAAGTCTGGGATCTGGGCATGCTGACCCAGTTGATCAAGAACTTGCCCCTCCCGCTCAAAAAGTTCCAGAGCCTTTTGCCGACTCTGGGGATCGGACATCAACGGCATAAACTGTTTAATCACACACTCGCGCCGACCAGGGGTATCCAAATCCCTTGCCAGATAGGCGGCTCCAAAGCCCCCCCGCCCTAACAGCCGCTCGGCGACGTATCGCCCCCGCAGAATCAAGGGCATTCCACAGGCTGTACAAAAGCGTTCTCCTACACGGCTATAGCGTTTGTTGGGGTTGTCTAACTCTGGGACATCGTTTTGGGGACGACTACAGTGGGGACGGGTACAATAGATAAGCATGGCAGGGATGGCGCAATCGTTTCCTTGATCATCATAGTGCCGTCATAGCAGTCAAGAGTGAACCACGGGAACATTATACGTTTGAGCGTGAAGTGACTAAAGCTGATGGTCGGACTCGAACCGACGACCTACTGATTACAAGTCAGTTGCTCTACCAACTGAGCTACACCAGCACTATTCCTTAGTTTACTACGCTTTGGCAGCAACGAAAACCCTGAGCATCTAGCTCCCTTCATTGCAAACTGCAACAAGCATCCGCAAGGCTGAGGAAAATAGGCTAAATTCTGATTACAGTCCTATTTTATAAAAAAAGATGGGATACACCAAGGAGTCTTCGGTCTAGTAGAGGCTTTCAATGCCATGGGGGTATTCCATCCATGGGAAAAGGGCTGTAGTTTGCTGTAGCAGTTGCCTACCTGTGATTATCCTGCACCTGTTAGACCCTTGGAAACGCACCCCCGTCAAAACCTGGCGTTTTCCAATTAAAACAACCATTCGCATTGGTCGCGCCGCAGACAACGATGTAATCCTCAAGGATATTCTCGTTAGTCGCTATCACGCTGAGTTGTGTTGCTATCGGGATCCAGAGAATCTTGGCCGTTGGTATCTCAAAAGTTTAGGGGCAATCGGCACCTTTGTTGACGGTCGCCTTGTCGATGAGAGTAAACTCGCCAATGGTAGTCTGATCCAACTCGGTCCTACCGGCCCGATTCTTGAATTTCATCAACAGAATCTCAGCCGCAGCGCACCAACCCTCAGTGAGTGTACCCATGCGGGTAATATGCCGGGAAATCTATTTTGCATTCACTGTGGTCAACCCCTCCAGGTGCAGCGCACCGTACGTAACTATCACATCCTGCGCCTTTTAGGACATGGCGGGATTGGCACAACCTATTTAGCCTGTGAAGCTCAAACAACTGGTAGGGTGCCGGAGGTGCGGGTGCTGAAGGAACTACGGGCAAATATGCTAGACAATGAGAAGGCTCAGGAACTATTTGAACGGGAGGCTCGTATCTTACAACGCCTAGATCATGCAGGGATTCCCCGCTTTTACGACTTTTTTGTTGAAGATGGGAAAAGCTATTTAGTCATGGAACTCATTCATGGCATTGACCTAGAGCGCTGGGTATTGCGCAATGGTAAGGTGCCGATTCCTCAGGCGGTGCAGTGGATGATTCAAACCTGTGGTGTTTTGGACTATCTGCACAATCAGGATCCCCCAGTGATTCACCGCGACCTCAAACCCAGTAACCTGCTGGTGCGATCGCGGGATAATCAGATTGTTTTGATTGACTTTGGTGCGGTCCAGGAACTGGGGCATTCTCCCGGTGCTACTCGCATTGCCGTGGAGGGCTACAGCGCCCCGGAACAGATGATGGGCAAACCCACCATTCAGTCGGATTTATTTGCAGTGGGGGCAACGTTAGCTTTTTTACTGCTGGGCAACAGTCCGATTCGCTTCTATCACCACCGTGATGGCTTTCATCGCCTTGACGTTTCGCAGTGCCCAGAGATTCCTGACCCCTTGAAACAGGTGTTGCACCGCGCTACGGCTCCCCTTTTGGGCGATCGCTATCCTTCCGCCATTGCCCTAGCCAAAGCTCTCAAGGATGCTGTTGCTCAACTGCCCAAAGAATCATCGCAAGTTTAATGAACGGGATTCTCAATTCCTATGATTTATCTGCCGGTTACTGCCTTGCTTTTTGTACTACTGTTGCTGTCGCTGCCCTTTCTTTGGCTGGCAATTGCCCTCGATACAGTGCAAGTGGCTGTTGCCAAGCTGGGCTTTTCACCCACCGCTGCCTCAGTCCTACTCCTACTGGTGATTCTCGGTAGTACGATAAATATTCCCCTCTATGAGCGAATCTCCACGGTGGCCATTGTTCCTGACTTTGAGGCACTTTGGTTAAGTCGGTTTTGGGGAATTCCCCTGCGCAAAATTGAGCAAAAAACCATTGTGGCGCTGAATGTGGGGGGCGGCTTGATCCCAACCATATTGGCTCTCTACCAATTTAGCCGCGTCAGTCCCTTGGCAATTCTCTTGGTGACGGCAATTGTGGCGGCGGTGAGTTACTACTCTGCTCAGGTGGTACCGGGCATTGGGATTCAGATGAATGCCTTAGTTGCTCCCCCTTACAGCAGCAATGACCGCCATTTTGATTGCTGGGGGTACGGCGGCAGCGCCCATTGCCTTTGCTGGGGGTGTCCTAGG
>DVDZ01000173.1 GCA_015296025.1 Thermosynechococcus sp. M46_R2017_013 | reverse complement strand
TACATCCTCATTGACTGCCCTAGTGCGTGGCTTTTTTTAAGTAAAAGTGCCGTATATGCTAGTGATGCCGTTTTGATTCCCACCCGACACACCGACCTCTCTTCCCTCGATAACGCGGCTCAGGTCATTGACCAATTTCTGTTTAATGAAATTCACACCTTCCGCCGCGAAGGCGGCCCCCTTCCTTTGCCCATTTTCTTTAATGGTGCTCCTACAACCGATAAGGCGATGGCCGTTGCTCAAGCAGAAATTGAACGGATTCTTCAGAAACTCCCCCATCTCACCCCCTACTTTTGGCCCCAGTATCAAGCCAATGACACCAGTGTATTTGCCATCCCTGAATATGCCATTATTTCTCGTGCTGCTTTTGCCCGTGTCCCTGCTGTGTTCAAAGATAAGCGTGTCTTAGGCTTCTATCAGACATTGGTGCAGACCTATCTTCAGCCCTTAACAGCTCCCCATGACCTCACCTAACGGACAACCTTCCTAACAGGATTGATAAAACTAAAGCAAGATAGCCCCAGCAGCATTCACTAGAGTTAGAGCGCGCGAGATAGGGAAATTCCCAATTCAACACCTAAAAATCCCACAAGAGGCGTGCCGAGCCAATAAAACCACGCAATGCGGGGGTAGCCTTCGCGGCGCAGGTTCGATACTTCGAGGATAAACGTGGAAAAAGTGGTCAAGGAACCCAAAAAACCAACGGTGACCCCATAGCTAAGCCACAGCGGTGCTTCCCAACGGCTGAAACCATAGCTCAACCAGCCCATGAGAAAGGCGCCCCCAAGATTGACACTCAGGGTGCCAAAGATTGGCGTTCCGAATCGGCGATCGCTCCACAGGCTAACGTAGTATCTTATTAGCGCCCCAGGCACAGCGCCAACGGCAATGGCCAAAAGTCCCTCAGGCGAGATCATCCCATTTCTCCCAATAGGCTAATCCCCGCAACACGAGACGGCTACCCAACTCCAAGGCCAGCAATCCCAAGCCCGTACTGCCCAGCCAGTAAAAGCCCTCCACTGGCCAACTTTGCCCGCTAAATAGCTGGTCGTTGTCCAATTCGTAGGATGAAAATGTGGTGTAGGAGCCAATCAAGCCGGTTGTCAATAGCAAACGCAACTCTGGGTGCAACACAAACGTACGGGCAAAGGCCAAGGGGGCGATGACCCCCAGCAGAAAGCAGCCAGTGACATTGACAATCAAGGTCGCAAAAGGCACATTCCCAGCCAGATAAGGTTCCAAATAAGCCTCTAAGAGAAAGCGACTTAACGCCCCCGGCACAGCACCAAAACTGACGGCCAAAGCCGGTCGCAACCAAGGATGAATTGAAATCACAAGCGGGGTTCCTCCACAATCAGCACAGGTCGAGTTGAGGCCTCAAGAATACTTTGACACACAGACCCCATGAGCACACGCTGGAGACCCCCTTGACCATGTTTACCAAGGATAATTTCAGTGGCATTGTACAGGGCTGCGGTATCCAAAATGGCTTGTGTAATCGGGCCAGCGGTAACAATAAAGCGATAGCGAATATCCGCTAGATATTGTTTGACTTGGGCTTCAAGGGTCGTTATTACTTTGGGTTCAGGCACATCCTGTACATGCAGGACAATCACTTCGGCATCAGCACGCCGCGCTAACTCCGCTGCCTTTTGCAGGACGTAGGGGGTAACGCTGGAAAGATCCACAGGCGCCAGCAGCACAACCCGTGGCTGGAGCAACACTTTGGTGGCATCCACCTCCCCCTTTTGCAGGAGTTTTGGCGCAAACGTGGGAATTGCCCACGCCCCTAGGGGAGCCGTAATCAGGATCGAAAGAACCGCGATCGCCAGCATGGTTTCCCCGCCGGGGATGCCGGCAGCCAAGGGGAGGGCACCAATAGCAGCTTGCACCGTTGCCTTTGCCGAGTTCCCCGCCAGCAAAAAGAGGCGTTCAGAGACTGTCCAATTACTGCCAAGGGTAGAGAGATACCACCCCATCCCCCGCCCCATCAATGTACCCACCGCCAAAATCACCAAGCCCACACCGAGGGAACGTTGCAGCACCCCCACTTCGACGCTGGCACCCAACAGTACAAAAAGAAAAATTTCTGCCACTTGCCACAGCGCATCAAAGCCGCTCCGCAGTTGCCGTGCTAGGGGCGCATCCAGCTCAATTAAGAAGAAACCCGCACTCATGACCGCAAGATAGCCAGAAAATAACGGCAGGCGATCGGCTAAGCCCACAACCCCCAAGGCCACTGCTGCTGCAACAAGCGTCGTTTGCACCCGATTTTGACTCCAGTTCTGTTGAACCAGTAAAAAAAACAGCACCCAGGCTAAGGCATAGCCTACGATCAAGCCACCGCTGATTTCAAACAGAGCCTGCACACCCACCCCTAAAACTGGCGGCAACCCTCCTAGGAATTCTCCGCTGGCTCCCATCAGCAAACTAAACAGCAGCAGTACCACAACATCGGAAATAGCACTGCCGGAGAGAATGGCATCGCTAATCCCCTTGTCCACGCCCCAGCCCAAGCTCTTTAGGCGCAGCATACCGGGCACAATGACCGCAGGGGACTCCGGCGCCACGATCGCCCCCAGTAATAGCCCTTGGCGCACATCAAATCCCAGTAGGAGCATCGCTACCCCTGCAACAATCACCATTTCACACAAGGCGGGTAACACACCAAGGCGTAGAGCCACTGTGCCCTGCTGTGCCAATTTCTGACGATCCAAACCCAGCCCCGCCTTCATTAAAATCACCATCACCGCAACGGCGCGGAAGGTGGGGGCTGCCGCCAGAACATCAGGTTGCAAGAGATTCAAGCTGTCGGTCCGAAGGCCATCCCCACCAGAATCATGCCGATCAAGGCCGGTGCCCCCAGGCGCCGTGCCAACTGGCCACCCAAAAAGCCGAGGAGGAGAATCAGGGAAAGAGTTTCTAAAATCGTTGACATTTGGGTACATCTGAATTGGCCTCGACCTCAGAATATCGAATAGACGACCGTTGAAAATAGTAAGGCTACCGAGCAAATTACTGAGGGTCTTGCCTGGCTAGCAGGGAGGCATGACAGTTTGGGGATTCTCACCACATCAGGGCGGGTGATGGCAGCAGACTTGCGCCCCAATACGCAAGTAGATTATATCGCCACCTATCAAAAACTCTTTGACTTTTCGATGCCGCGGGAGCGGGTGATTGTCATTTGTACCGCTGGTCAACTCTCAATTACGCAGGAAGTGCTCACCCCCATTCGCTCTGATCTCAAGGGCGAATTGGAGTATTGTCTTAACTCACTGCCCAATATGTACGAAGCGGCGCGTTATGT
>DVDZ01000212.1 GCA_015296025.1 Thermosynechococcus sp. M46_R2017_013 | reverse complement strand
AGATGCCTACGGCGCTCAGGCGCGGCATTGAGCTGCCCCTGAGTCGCTGCGGTGGGTTCCTGCTGCTGGCAGCGCAATGCTGCTCACTTCACAGGCGATTCGGGCGTGCCCCGCCCTGTTAGCTTGAGCGGTATGGCGGGGCGTGTCGCACACAGGGTCAGGAGAATGGTGGTGGGTCATTGCTTCCACCTGCGCCACCAATTGGGGGGTGACTCCTATTTCCTCGATCTAGCGATCGCTAAGAGAGGAAATCACTGGAGCCGTTGCCGTTACTTGGTTTTGACTGCGTCACACTTCAAAATCCTCTGGGGTATGCACAATTACCTGCGTGCGCATGGCACCCTGGTGGCCACCACAGAGTTCTGCACAGACGACCGGATATGTCCCCACTTTGGTCGCCTTAAATCGCAGTTTAGTGGGCACACCGGGAATCGCATCCTGCTTTAGGCGAAACTGGGGCACCCAAAAGGAATGGATGACATCGCGGGCAGAAAGGTTTAACTGCACATCCTTGCCCACCGGAATATGCAGCTCCCCAGAGACAATGCCACTGTCGGGGTAAGTGAAAATCCACGCATATTGCATACCTGCCACCTCCACCACTAGGTCTGGAGCTTTGCCTTGAGCATCGGGGCTAGCACCAATGCCAATTTCTGGAGTTGGCGCCGCAGTTGCATCACTGGTGGTTTTGGAGGAGGCTTTGGCAACAACTGCAACCGCTTGCTCAGGGGGATGCATTGTATGCATGGTGTGATCCCCCGGATTCAGCCCCCCCATCCGTTGAAAAATATCCACACTATAGATACCAAGGAAAATCACGATGAGGGCGAGAATTGCAGTCCAGAAGACTTCTAGGGGTAAGTTTTCCTCAACGGGCAGGCCATCCCCTTCATCACCGGGGCGGCGGCGATAGCGAATTACAAAAAAAAGAATGGCACCCTGCACAACCAAAAAGAGGGCGGTACCAATTGTGAGCATAATGTTGAAGAAGTTGTCCACTAAGGGAGCTTGCTCAGAAGCTTGTTCCGGGAGAAGGCCATGGTGATGTCCAACCTAGAAACTCATCAGGGTCACAACAATGCCAGCGGTCAGTCTCCAAATTGGGGCGGGTATTTGTTCCATGGTGCCAAAGCGTCCAGAAAATCCCATCCCGATCCTAGGCAGATTCCCCCAGGATGTCGGTTAAAAGAATCTAAAGATTGATGTTGATTTATTCCCTATGGCTGAAGCAGATGGGGATAAAATTATTTACCTTTGCGTCCTAAGCTAGGGATGGTGCACCCAAACTGACGGCTTTGCTGGAGGGAGACAAATGCTGAATGTGCTGCCTGGGTTAGGAGTGTCGTTGGCTACTCTCCAGTACTCGATCCACAGAGTAGAGCAAACGCAGGTGTACATGGTGGCAGCTCCAATGGCAGACTATCGGGTGGTGATGACCGAACCTACCCCCAGTGGTGAGGACACTTACTTAGAGACGACAGCGGCTTTTGCACGGCGCACGGGAGCGGTGGTAGCCATGAATGCAAATTTTTTCCGCTGGTTAAATACTAATTCCCTACGTTCTTTTCAGGACTATCAAAAATGGATCATGGGGGAATTGGCGCCCGATGGCATTGGCTACGCGGCACTGCGGCAGACTTGCTTGACGGGTCGGGGGCAAATTCCTGCAGGCGTTCTCGGGGCTTACATTGTGAATGGTCGTGTGGTGCGCCCCTACGAGGGTGGCTATGCAGCAATGGTGCACTTTCCTGCCCAAGGTGGAGTCGAGTTTTATCGCGGCAAGTTGCCAAAGCAGCCGTTTAATTTGGTGAGTGGCTCGCAGCAGTTGTTAGAGGCAGGCAGGAAACTGGCGGTGGATGGGAGCGATCGCACCTCTCCGAAGGCGATTCTTGGCAAGCGCGGTAATGAGTATATTTTCGTGGTTAGCGATGGACGGGGCAATGGTGGTTCGACGGGGGGTCTCCTTTGCGCAGCTGCAAACGTTTTTGCTAGAGCAGGGGGTGACGGATGCCACTGCTGTGGATGGGGGGGAATCGGCGACATTGGTGGTGGAGGGGCAGGTGAAAAATCATCCCCGCGATCGCTATTGCGAACTGGCGCGTTGGCTCCCTGCTCCTACTCTGGTGTTGGTTAATCCTGAACAGGAGGCTCGCGAAGCGGCAATGACCTTAGGGCGATCGCTAAGACCCGTGGGTGCCAATCTTGGCTTAGTGCCCCGACATTCTCGCCAAGCAGTCCTTCCATTCGCTTTCTGGCAGAATATCCAAGAACGGTTGATCGCGCGGCTACGGGCTTGGCGCCATTCAGTCTAGTCGTTGCCTTCCTGAGCAGCAAGGCCAGGTTTTGTTAAAATTCTAGTGTTCACTTTGACCTGCAAAAAAACAGCCATGATTCACGCTACATATCCTCTACTGTTAACGATTACCCCTTCCCTGAAGGGCTTCTTTATTGGTTTGGTTTCAGGAGCCGTCGTTTTAGGTCTCACCTTTATTGTTCTCATTGCTATTAGCCAAATTGATAAAGTGCAGCGTTCTTCTTAAGCCAACGAGTCGATTTGCCAATTGCCGTTAGAATAGGGTCATGGCCATAGGGCTATGGCTCCCTGTTCTATTTTGCCCCTTCAGTCAATGGTTTAAATGACTTATCTTTTCTTTTCCCCTCTCCTTGGTCAAATTGTTAATGTCGGACTAGGGCCTGCTGGCATTTTGGGGATTGGTCTAGCGGTGGCAGGTGCGCTCCTCTATTTTTTGCGCTCGATTCAGCCAGAGCTAGCGCGAGATCATGATATTTTCTTTGCTGCAGTGGCTCTCCTGTGCGGTGGGATTCTCTTTTTTCAAGGGTGGCGTCTTGATCCCATTCTTCTTTTTGGCCAGTTTCTGCTGACGGGTACTGCTGCATTTTTTGCTTACGAAAGTATTCGTTTGCGGCGGGTAGCCACAGAACAGGCGCGGCGGAATACCCCCATTGTGGATGAAGAGCGCCCCGTCAGCCGCAGCTACACCTACCGTGCAGAAATAGAGGAACTTGAACCCTACGAGGACGAGGAAGAAGAGGAGGAGGATTATCCACCTCTGCGGCGCATTCGCGGTAGCCGTGATGGGTTGCGATCGCGCTATGAAGACGAGGATGTGGAGGATACTCCGCCGGTAGGACGTTTGCCTGCGCGGCGCAGCAGCCCGCCCCGTACTGAACCTCCCAGCCGTCCTAGTGTACGTCGTCCCCCCTCCCGCCGCCCTCGACCGACCACACCGGCCGCAGATGAGATTGTGGATGAACCCTATCGCCCGCCGACACCCACCCGCCGTCCCACCCGCCG
>DVDZ01000091.1 GCA_015296025.1 Thermosynechococcus sp. M46_R2017_013 | reverse complement strand
ACTAACAAAAACTTCTTTTTTGTTAAATAGATTTGGTACGACTATACAATTACACTAATTAATTAATTCAAACTAATACCAACTCAATTTGAAGAGAGCGGCCATGGAGGTTGCCCGATGAATAGCTAATTGATTAAAGAGTCAACTACTCTGTCTTGCTTTTAACATATTCTTAAAAGGAATAGGGTATGTTTTGGACAAAGGGGTAGCTTAATATAAATTAATATTTTCTGACTAGAGCATACTCGCAGACCTCTCTATTTTCTTGTCGTGTAGGTTCCTGTTGATTAATAAATAATTCAGTTGTTTTACTTAAACTTATTTCAATGGTGTTCATAGGATTCACGATGTTCTGGTAGAGGAAATATAGAGCGAATGGAAAAAAACAAACCCCTAACTGGCAAAGCACTTTTACAGCGATTAAATGAACTGGGTTCTGTGTCTCGTAAAGAGGCCGCAAAACTCTGTGGCTACTACCGAATCACAAAATCAGGTGAGGTACGTGTCAACTTAGGGAAGTTTTACGAAGCAGTACTCGCTGCCGGCGGACTAGCAGTACAGTCATCGGACAAAGAAGCCAATGGTCAATCAGGACGGGGGCGATCGCCCTCCTATCGGGTCAAGGTGCACCAAAATGGTCAGATTGTTATTGGTGCAGCCTATACAAAAGCCATGAACCTAAAGCCGGGGGACACGTTCAAAATTAAGCAGGGCTATAAACATATTCATCTGTATCTTATAGATTCAGAAGAGATGGATGGCACTACAACAGAGTAATCACTGGTTCGCCCTGATTATTGGCAATAGTCGGCAGCACTGGGCACTCTTTAGCGGTGAGCATTTAAGCCAGACTTGGCACCTCAGCCCTGAGGAATTTGCCTGCAACCCTACCCAAGACTATCCCGGACTCCCCTGTTGGGGGGCGAGTGTCGGTTCTGTGCCCCTGCACCAAGTCTATCCCACAGCGATCGCCCTTACCCTGAAGGATATTCCCATTCCTCGGATGTATCCGACCCTAGGCATTGACCGTGCCCTTGCCCTCTGGGGAGCGCTTCAGGTCTATGGAGCACCGGTGTGTGTTGTGGATGCAGGCACTGCTCTAACGCTGACCCTAGCTAACGATCGCGGCGAATTTGCAGGCGGTGTGATTCTCCCCGGCGTCGGATTAATGGCGCGGGCACTGGCGGACTATACGGCAGCCCTACCCTGCGTAGCCTTTCCCACAACAGCCCCCCCCCGTTGGGGCACCACTACCAGCACAGCCATTGAAAGTGGTCTTTACCACGGCACTGCCGCCATTTTACAGGCCTACCTTGGCGACTTTTTTGAAGAGTACACCCAAGGTACGCTAATTGTAACCGGGGGCGATCGCTCCTTGATGAGTCAACTGTTGAAAACATTTCTAGACCCACACCGCTGGCGCGAGGATGCTCATCTGGCTTTTTGGGGTATCCGCGCTCTCCGCAACTCAACCGCTAAGATAGAGATGCAACCAACAGAAAGGATTGACTAATTCAGGCAATGGAGCAACGTCATGATTTTACGGATTTAGCCTTGGGACTAGTCTCTGCCCAGAGCTTTCCGGCGATCGTTGGCATTGCCGATCACATGCTCAAATCCTCTGATGTGCTCCTAGTGGGCTACGAAAAAATCGGCAGTGGTCACTGTACGGCCATTGTGCGCGGACGAATTGCCGATGTCCGCCTGGCAGTGGAAGAAGGCGCCGAACGGGCACAGCAATTTGGTCAAGAACTCAGTACCTTGGTCATTCCAAGGCCAGATCCCAATCTTGAGAAAATTCTCCCCATTGGTAGTCTGCTGGCTCAGCTTGCTTCCAAAAGTCGCGGCCATCGCCTCAGTAGTCATGCAGTCGGTTTATTGGAAACACGGGGATTTCCAGCAATGGTGGGGGCAGCGGATGCCATGCTCAAAGCAGCCGATGTGATGCTGACCGCCTATGAAACCATTGGCGCCGGTCTGTGTACGGCTATTATTCGGGGTACGGCCTCCAATACGGCGATTGCCCTTGAAGCAGGGATGGCGGAAGCCGATCGCATTGGTGAACTCCATGCTGTAATGTTAGTGCCCCGTCCCTTGGAAGATTTGGATCAATCTTTGCCCTTGGCACCGGCTCTGCAGCGGGAACTGCAACCCCTGCGGCTACCCCTCACCCTCAGGCAAAAAGAGGGCGAACCCCTTGCCCTCCAAAGCGCAGCTCAAGAAAGTGTGGCCGTGGAAGCTCCTGTCGAAACGGTGCCCGTCGAACCCCCTGCCAATCCCTGACCCGCAATCCAGCCTGTTGTCCACGCACTTTGCAGGTTAAAGCCCCCTGTCACCCCATCAATATCGAGAATTTCCCCCGCCAGGAACAGACCCTCACAGCAACGACTAGCCATTGTCTTGAAATCTACTTCCTTGAGAGCCACACCGCCACAGGTAACAAATTCCTCTTTGAAGGCGCCCTTGCCAGCGATCGCGAATGTACCTCGGTGTAAGGCCTCCGCCAGAGCCAGCAGTTGTTTTTTACTCAGATGTGCCCAAGTTTGCTCGGCGGGGATGCCCACGCTGGTTGTCCAGTAGCTCCAGAGGCGACGCGGCAAGGGAAAGGGACAATGGTTGGCGATCGCCCGCTTGGGGGCATGGGTACGACAGGCTGCCAACTCCGCTTGAATCTGCGGCAGCGACAGATGGGGGAGCCAATTCACCACCAAGGTACCGCGATAGTCGTGCGCCGCCAAGGCGCGCGCCCCCCATGCCGAGAGTTTTAAGACCACAGGGCCACTGAAGCCCCAATGGGTAACGAGAATAGCACCGCTTTGTGTCAACGGCGGCGGCTGCGGCAGTTTGAGGGTCGCTTGCACCAGTTGGACGCTGAGGCCTGAGCGCTCGTGCAAAAGGGGGTCATCAACTTGGAATGTAAAGAGTGAAGGTACGGGGGGAATAATCGTGTGTCCCAATCGCGCTGCTAAGCGATAGCCTTGGCAACTGCTGCCTGTGGCTAAAAGGACGCGATCGCCCACAAGGGGTTGGGACTGTTGAGTCAGCGTGATGTGAAACTGGCTACCCACTTTAACAATGTCCTTCACTGCTGCACGAGTCCGAATGTGAATACCCAAGGCCATTGCTTCTTGTACCAGAGTGTCAATAATGGTTTCTGAATCATCACTGACGGGAAAGACCCGCCCATCGGCTTCGGTTTTTAACTTCGCCCCCCGCGCCTCAAACCAAGCAATTGTGTCTTGGGGTTGAAAGCGATTAAAGGCACCCCGCAAGGCCTTACCGCCACGGGGATAGTGTTGCACCAACAGCGACGGATCAAAACAGTGGTGCGTGACATTACAGCGGCCACCGCCAGAGATGCGGACTTTGTTCAGCACCGTTGTTGCAGCTTCTAAAATAGTCACGCGATCGCGGGGATTAGCCGTAGCACAGGCGATCGCCCCAAAAAATCCAGCGGCACCACCGCCGATCACCAAAATGTGCCGACCCACAATCAAGCGTCCAAGGGCGAGGGATGGGTATTTTCATCTTTGCCGTTGCGATCGCGCCCCCAGTGAAGCTGTTGATGCAACCGCGCCACGGCAATCCCTTCTGCGGCCATGAGATTTAGCACCCGCCGTCGAAACTCCCGTCCCACAGCCCATTGTTGTCCCGGTGGCGTCTTAATCCAGATGCGCACAAGTAAGCCACTGGCGGTAATCTGATCAATCCCTAAAATTTCCGGTTGCTCCAACATCTTGAGCTGCCACTCAGGTTCTGCGTAAAAACGGATACTTAGGTCATTCAGCAACGACAACAGGCGATCGGGATGAGTCTCGATATCCACCCACAGTTCTAGGTTGACCCGCGACCAAGTACGGGTTAAATTGGCCACCCTTGTAATCGTACTATTGGGAATTGTAATCAGCCGACCCTCCGCATTGCGCAACTGGGTAATCCGCAAATTTAAATTTTCCACCATGCCTGAGTAGGGTTCAATTTCCACCACATCGCCAATACCGTACTGATCTTCCCAGACAATCAGCAGACCATTAATAATATCCTTCACTAAGTTTTGTGATCCTAGGGAAATGGCTAAGGCTAAGAATCCCCCCACCGCCAAAATGGAGGAGACTGGAATGCCTAAAGAGCTAATAATCACCACTAGCCGAATGAGGTAGATGACAGCGGTCTTAAACCCCCGCATTACTTCTACAGCGGTGCCAATCCGCAGGCTTTTGCGCTGGGTATCGGCAAACCTGAGAAGATTATTTTGCTCCCAGAAAACACGAAGGCGATCGAAGGTCAAGTCAGCAAATTGATTCAGCAGCCCAGTACTAAACCACACGACCATCCAAAGAATCGGCAGGCCATAGACTTGGGAACTCAGCCAGCGGGTCATGGGGAAGAGGCGCAAAATTGCCGCTAAGCCAAGCAGCCACAGGGCTACTTGTCCCCACAACAGCAGATACCGAACAAGGCTAATCAGCTTAATGCGCTGCTTGAGAAAGAACTTGTGTTGGAGATGCGGCAGGAGAGATAAAACCCACTCTGGGGTTTCTGGAGTGGTTGTGTCGAGTTGCTGTTGCAGATGCTTGTGTTGCCGAATCAGAAACTGTTGCACAATCCACAAGATCAAACTTGCTCCTGCCACTGTAAAAAAGGTAAGAACGGCCTTCTCAGCTTGCGCCATCAGGGCTGTAGGGGTGCGTTCCTGAATTGCTCGGTTCATCTGCTCCTGCAAAATATCCCGCCACTGCTGCGCTAGGGTCTCCGCAGGCAGTTGATGGTAGTCGCTGTCGGCTTCTGTTACTGTCAGCAGGCGAGTGGTGCGTTCGGCTTGACCAATGCGGGCACTGATGACCAAAACATTATTGAGGCGGGCAACACCAATGTTCACCAATGCTGGCGATCGCCGTCTGCGGTCAAGGGCACTGTGGAGCACTCGCCGTAGATTGGATTGAATCAGTTCAGCTCGCACTTCAACGGGAATTAGGTTGCCGGGATGGGCGCGATCGCGCACCGTCGGCGCAGCAATTGTAAAAAGACTACTGCCATCAAAACGGACATCGGTCATTTCCAGTTCACCAATGCGGGTGACGCCAGGGGGTGTAGGAACAACTGGGGTTTGGCTAATTCCCGGTAGTGCAACCTGAGCAACACTGATCCACGGGGAGAAAAGGGTGAAAAAAAACACCCCTAGAGCGATCGCCCCCCACCGCCATAGTCGTTGATGCACGTAGATCATCCGCTTGTACTGCTTCTACAGGGTCACAATTGCCAAAACTATCCTCTGGCTTTTGGAAGGAGCCACTCAGCTCAAGGTTCCCTAGGGGCGATCGCCAAAACCACCGGAAACGCGATCGCTGGCCACATCTCGGATTAAAGAAAGACGCGAGGAAATGTAGCACTCCAGATGATGGCGCTGGTTGTGCTCTAGGGGATAAACGTCACTAAACTGTGCCAGCAGCCATCCCTGTAGGGCATGATCATCTAAGCTAAGGAGTCGTCCCACCTGTACTTGCTCAACAAAGTGCCAGAACTGGCGCAGAAGAGAGGGAGTCATACTTGCCCTCCTTTTAAGGTTTTCTTTAGATTTTGCCTATCTACTACCATACGTTGCCTCTTGGGGATTGGGGAGGAATCTGCCAAAGCCGCAATTAAAGTTAGAAAATCCACATCAAGTAATGTAAATTTCTGTTGCGTTTTCTAAAGCCAAGCCTGCTTGGCAACCTCTGATTCTTTGGGGCGGCACCGCTAACGGTAGGGCGGTGAACCGCTAAAATAGTAAGGCTTTACTAACATACTCACCACTCATTGGAGTCTATGCGCACACACTACTGTGGCGATGTTCGGCTAACGGATGTCGGAACAATGGTCACCCTCTACGGTTGGGTTGATCGGCGGCGAGATCATGGCGGGGTTATCTTTATTGATTTGCGCGATCGCTCCGGCATTGTCCAAATTGTCAGTGATCCCCAGCGCACTCCCGATTCCTATGCTCAAGCCGATCGCCTGCGCAGTGAGTATGTGGTGAAAATTGTGGGTCGTGTCAGCAAGCGCCCCGCAGATTCAGTGAACCCGAAATTGGCCACGGGCGACATCGAGATCTACGCCGATCAGATTGATGTCCTCAATACGGTGCGCCAGCAACTCCCCTTTGCCATCTCCAGTAGCGAGAATGAGCAAGTGCGCGAAGAGGTGCGGCTGCGCTACCGCTATCTTGATCTACGACGGGAACGGATGGCACGGAATTTGCAGTTACGCCATCGCGTTGTCCAAGCCATGCGTCGGTTTCTTGAGGATGAGGCGGGCTTTATTGAAGTGGAAACCCCGATTCTCACCCGCTCGACACCAGAAGGTGCCCGCGATTACTTAGTGCCCAGTCGCGTGAATCCGGGGGAATGGTTTGCCCTTCCTCAATCGCCGCAGTTGTTCAAGCAGCTATTGATGGTGGCGGGGTGCGATCGCTATTACCAGATTGCCCGCTGCTTTCGCGATGAAGACTTGCGCGCCGATCGCCAGCCTGAATTTACTCAACTGGACATGGAGATGAGCTTCATGGATCAGGAGGAAATTATTGATCTCAACGAAGCGCTCATTTGCCACATTTTCAAAACCGTGAAGGGTATTGATTTACCTCGACCCTTTCCCCGCTTGACTTATCAAGAGGCCATGGATCGCTATGGCACCGATAAGCCTGACACCCGCTATGGCCTCGAACTGGTAGATGTCTCTGATATTCTCAAAGACTGCGGTTTCAATGTCTTTAGCGGGGCGATCGCCCAAGGGGGTGTGGTGAAAATTTTGCCCATTCCCAATGGCAACGATCGCATCTCCAATGTGCGCATTAAACCCGGTGGCGATCTCTTCCAAGAGGCCACTGCTGCCGGTGCCAAAGGGCTGGCCTACATTCGTGTTCGTGAGAACGGCGAGATTGACACAATTGGTGCCATCAAGGACAACCTCTCCTCAGAGCAAAAGACCATGCTCTTAGAGCGCACTGGTGCCCAGCCGGGGCATTTACTCCTCTTTGCAGCCGGGGACACTGCAACGGTAAATAAAACCCTCGATCGCCTGCGGCAGACCATTGCCCGCGAATTTAATCTCATTGATCCCACGGCACTCCATCTTCTTTGGGTCGTTGATTTTCCCATGTTCGAGTGGAATGCCGAAGAAAAGCGCCTTGAGGCACTGCACCATCCTTTTACCGCTCCTCATCCTGCTGACTTAGATGATCTCAAAACCGCTCGTGCCCAAGCCTATGACCTCATCTTCAACGGCTACGAAGTGGGCGGCGGCAGTTTGCGCATCCATCAGTCGGAGTTACAACGCCGCGTCTTTGAAACCATTGGCTTGGATGAAGCGGCGGCTCAAGAAAAATTTGGTTTTCTGTTGGAGGCCTTTGAATTTGGCACTCCTCCCCACGGCGGCATTGCCTACGGTCTAGATCGTCTCGTCATGCTCCTAGCGGGCGAAGACTCGATTCGGGATACGATTGCCTTCCCGAAAACCCAGCAAGCGCGTTGTCTCCTCACCGGTGCCCCCAGCAGTGTTGAACCGCAGCAACTCAAAGAACTCCATGTCAGCCCCACCAAGCCTGCAAAGACCACTGCCAAAACCGCAAAAAAAACCTAAGCACGTAGATCTGTTAACGGATTCCACATCCCCTCCGGTAGCCACTCACTGAGGAATGATTCACCGCTTACCCAGCCCTCCTTAAAGGCTTAGTTCAGCGAGTTTGATATAGGTTTGCCCTGACGAATTCCAGACTGCCGTCGGCAATCAACTGCACAGCGATCGCCAGAATAAAAAATCCAAGAATGCGGGTTAGTGCCCCCACACCAGTTTTGCCCCACTTTTGCAGGAGTCGCTCGCCCAAAGCAAGGCAGACATAGACCACACCGCCAAAAAGACCAATCCCCAGCAGACAGCCGAGATACTCTTCCCAAACCTGGCAGCGCGTTGATAAGGTCATAGTCACGCCGATCGCCCCTGGCCCACTAATCAAAGGGACGGCCATCGGTGTAAACGTAATATCCTCTTTGTCAATTGCTTCTGCGTGCTCCTGAAGCGTCAAGCGTTGGTGAGAAGTCACCATTTGCCAGGCAGTATGAGCCACAATCAGTCCTCCAGCAATACGCACGACAGCTAAGGAAATGCCGAAGAAGCTAAGGATAAACTTACCCACCAAAAAGAATGTGACTAAAACGGCAAAGACATTTAAGGCAATTTGCCTAGCCTCTTGGCGACGGCACTTGGAGGAATGTTTCGCCGTGAGGGTGCAAAAGATGGGAATAGCACCAATGGGGTCGGCAATCGGAAACAAAGCAGCCAGTGTTCCCAGCAAAAAAGAGAAGGTTGGATGTGCTATTGACATTTTTTTTGTAAAGTCAAGTATTTAACACAGCAATAATCTCATGGCTAATGGAGCGCAGTTGATTGCGCAGGTCTGCGCTGGGAAGATTGTGACCACTAAACACCCCCTGACCAATACTGCTGAAGCGCCACTGCTCACTCGTGTAGCTAAAACCAACAATCTCTAGGCCAATGGCACGGCGCTGAGCAGAGTCTGGATCGCAATGGAGACGGATTTGTAGGAGCAAACTGCGGGCTTGCCAGCGGCGACTCCAGCCGGGTAGGTGAAAGCCAATGTCAATTGAATCCGGATCCACGAAGTTGCGGGTGTGGGGGTCATCGGCCCAAGGATGCAAGTCTGCCCGCAGATCGGGATTGCACTGCCTGAAGAGGTGGACGATCGCCCCCAATTTACTGGCCATTTGCACCGTCACTGCCTGCTCTGCTGCATTCACTGTGGTTCTCTCCACAACACTGTTGTTCCCAAGGTTAGCGAGGGGAAACGGCTTGATCAACTCTAGCGGTTGATAGGGGTGCTAAGGGACGCTCAAGACGGGGTTGCCCCACCGAGTAACTCAGGGCATAGCTTTGCACCAAAAGCCAAAACCACAGTTGGGGTGCCAAGGGTTCAAGCCACGGTTGACACCAGCGTACCAAGGGGGGAAGCCAAAAACCAAAGAGAGCATGGTACAGGGCATCTAAGCTAAAACTCAGGTAGCTTTGCAGCCAACGCAGCAAATCCCAAGGCCCCACCATTTCGTAGATCCACCAAAGGAGACCGGGATTTTGCCAAGCAGCTCGCAGTGCCATGCGGTTAAAGGGAAGCCAACCAGTGCGGTCTTTAATAAAGCGATCGGCGAGTTCAGGGGATTCTTGCCCAAGGATGCCAAAGAAGGTGTTAAGCATGGCATTGACGCGGGCTGGAGGGAGGGGGCGATCGCTAGGCACCATCATTCCCCGCGAAAAGAGCCATGTCACTGCTGTATTACTCTGATAAGCGCGAATTTGGTTGAGGAATGGTTGTTGCACAAGGTCGTGACGCAGTGCGGTGTCCAGCAGATCCGTCAGGCGCGGTAGGTTGCGCACCAGTGAACCAAAACCAGTAAACACTAAAGGGGATTGGAGGGAGGCGGCATCACCAATGGCCAAGACTCGATCAAAGGCCACGGCGCGATCGCCCCGATGGTGGCTAAAGTAGCCGGGAATGTAACCAAATGTCGGTTTGACCCAAGTCAGTTGGTCTAAATCGCAGCGGCGGTACTCCGGCAAAATCGTAAAGAAGTCTTCGTAAAGTTCCAGTAGAGAGCCGGGAAACTCTGGCTGAATGTGGTGGTAGTGAAAAAGATAAATTGTGCGCTCTTCCCCTGACCCCGGAAACAATTCCCAAATGAGTTGGCGTCCTCGCGAAATATCGCCATGGCTAAAGAGCACATCGCCATAATCGCCATCCCAAACCTCTGGAGCAATTCCTTTGACAATTGCCCCCACTGTGGGACACACACTATCAAAAGCCCGACCGCCGTTGAGTTGCCGCGCAATGGGGGAGGCAGTGCCCATTGCATCCACCAGAACACGGGCGATCGCCTGTCGCTGTGCTTGGGTCTGGCGCTGCTGTGTTTGTAGGACAACGCCATTGGGATGAATCGTAGCGGTTTGAAATTCCGTCCAATCCCAAATCTCACCGCCCGCTTGGCGCAGTTTCTCTCCACAGAGATGCAAGAATTTTGCCGAGTCCAGGGCAATGTTGAGAACTGTCGGGGTGTGCAGTACGGGTGCGCGACAATGGGGAGGGCTAGTGGCATCAAAGAACTTGTTAAAGCCATCGCGGTACTCGCGGGCAATGAGGCCCTCAAATTCCGCAGCCGTAAATAAGCCCAGATCAATCAGGCTTTGAAATTCCATGCGGGAGATATTCCACTCGCGATTCATACGGCCAAACGGTAACCGTTCAATCACCAGCACCCGATAGCCCAACCGCGCCATCACTGCTGCATGAACCACTCCCAAAGCACCCCCGACATAGACTAAGTCATAGCTTGGCGTCTCACAAAGCGTTGTTGCCCGGTGCAGAACAGGCACAGGGGGAGTGGGCTGTTGTACCCCTTGGCGCCAGCGCTGTTCCCACCAATAGACGCGCTCTAGATCCGCCTCGCCTTGGGGCATGCGTTGGAAGTATTTCACTGTCAGTGGATAGCAATTGGCCAAGGCTTCAAAAATTGTCTTGTCAGCAGGCCAAGGGGGGAGAACTTCAGGTTGCAGAGGAAAGGCCAAACGCAGCGCTCGCTGAAGTTGTTGGACACAGGCACGCTCCTGCGGAAAAGGCTGCTTTCCCCAACGCATCACCTTGAGGTAGGTGGTACGCTGCAGACTCCACAGAAAAATGGCGAGTTCCGTAGGGCTATTGGGAACCTGCCAACAGCCGCCACTGGATTTGGGCACGATAGCGCCAAGGCGCGGCTCAAAAGTACGATGCAGCCACTCAATCACTGCTGCGGTATCGGGGGTGGGCACTTCAAGGTATAGGAGTTCTTGCATTTTGTTTCAGAAGTCCGCTAAGAAGCTTGACAACGGCACGATTTGGCGTAAACTGCACGGTACTAAACAGTTTAAGAGAGTTTACGAGTTCTCAGAATTGCCCTGTTGCCCTATGCATTATCCCATTCCAAGGAGTCTCGAAGAAATGGCAGCCCTCAGCCAGCAGCCTGTCAATGAAGAGGTGGTGGCGGCGGCGATCGCCGGCGTAACTATGATTTGCCGGGCTCAAGGACACAGTCTGGCACAGATTCAGGAATGGGTGCTTGCAGAGGATGATCTACTGGATCAGAAAACACGCCAATGGCTCAGTAAAGCAGTAGAAGTTGCTTGGTTAAGCGTTGATACCCTCGTAGTGACGACTCGCTGTGAGGGCAATTGCTAGGGCATCAGCGGCGTCATCCGGCTTGGGGAGGGTGCCGAGATGGAGTTCCCGTTGCACCGCCTGTTGAACGTCCATTTTTGTGGCATTGCCATAGCCGGTGAGGGCTTGTTTGACTTGGGGGGGGGTAAATTCCAGCAGTGGACAGTGCAATTGACTGAGAACTAAAAGAATCACTCCCCGCGCTTGGGCAACCACAATTGTATGGCTCATTTTGTAGAAGAAGAGCCGCTCCAAAGCCACCCAATCCGGTTGGAGCGTAGGAATTAGGGTGTGCAGATCGGTGTAGAGGTTTTGCAGGCGATCGCCCACGGGGGCATCCGCAGGGGTCTGATCACGCCAAAATCACACACTTGGCAGGTGTTGCCCTGCACCTCAATACAGCCATAGCCAAGGGTAGCAAGGCCGGGGTCTAAGCCAAGGATGCGCACACCTTCTAGTTCGCAGTGCCGGTCAACAGATGCAAAATTGGCTTCGCCATCCAGTTCAACCCCACCTTCAGTTGATGTTCGAGGGTGGGCATGCGGTAGAGATAGGCCAGTCGCCGTGCTAAGTAGCCAGCGGGCCATCGAGGGTCAGTCCCAGACCGGCCAAGGCGGCGCGATCGCTACCTAGGGTAAGCATTTCACCGAGGTGGGAATAACGACAAGGCAGTAGCGGGCGATCGCTGATACTCGCCCAAAGATTCCAAGCGGCATAATCTGCCTGCTGAAAAGCGGCCTGCGCTGTATGGGGAATTGCTTGGCCTTGGTCATCCACCGCATCTGCAGCATCGCCAAGGGCAAAAATCTCTGGGTGATCAACGACCTGTAATGTGGGCATCACCTGAAGGCGACCCGTCGGTGTTTTGGGCAAATCAAGGGCAGCAACCACGGGTGAAACCACCGTACCCACTGTCCACAGGACAATATCAACGGGCAAATCGTCAACGTGGTCTTTGTATTGCAGAGAAATTTGATTGGCATTCACGGCAATGGGGGTTGTTTCCAAGTCAATCCAAACGCCCCGCTCTTCGAGGGCACGCAGAGCCGCCCTGCGATTAAATTCTGGGGAAGACTTGAGGATCTCGGTGTTGCGATCCACAAGGCGAATCCGCCCTCGGCTCCCCAAGCGCTCCGCCAGCTTACAGGCCAATTCCACCCCACTAGGACCAGCGCCAACCACAACAACGCGAATGCGATCGCGATCGGAGCGCTCACAGCGTTGTAGCGCCTCTTCCAAGCGGTAAGCATCATTGAGGGTACGGAAGGTCAAGGCGTACTCCGCCACACCGGGGATACTGTTTTTCGGAGTTTCTCCCCCCAAAGCAAGTACCAGTTTTTCGTAGGTGAGAGGGCGACTCTCGCTCAGATGAACAGTTTTGGCCTGTAGGTTAACGGCAGTAACTGTTCCTTGGTGAAAGACAACCGGTGTATCTTTGAGCAACTCCACAAAAGGAGGAGCAATTTCCCATGCCTGTAGTTCCCCAGTAATGAGCTCATAGAGCAGGGGAGTAAACACAAAGCGATCGCTTTGATCGACAAGGGTGATCTCTGGAGAGGTAGCCCAAGGGAATTGGGCAAGCCGTAGGGCTGTATAAAGCCCACCAAAGCCACCCCCTACAATACAAATTTGACTAGTCACTGCTGATTCTGTTATGACGCTGTCTCCCTCAGTATAACCTGCGCACCTGTGAGGTCAGCAATTTGAGGTACGGCTAGGCGCGGGCTAGGGGATGGCGCCGGCAACAATGGGCGATCGCGCCGCAGCCAAATTGCCTGGAGACCAGCGCCTTGGGCACCGAGGACATCTTCCTCCCAACTATCGCCAATATGCCACACCTGAGAGGTGGCATAGGGGGTCACTGCCCGCTCAAAGATGAGTCGATCCGGTTTTGCTGCTCCCACTTCGCTGGAAATCCACACCCCCTTAAAAAAGGGCACTAGCCCCAAGGTCTCGAGGATGCCATACAAACGGCTGTCAAAATTCGACACCACCATCAAGGGAATGCCTTGGGCTTGCCAGTCCTTCAAAGCAGGCAAGACATCTTCATAAAGACACCAAGGCTCAGCCGTGGCATAGTAGGCAAAGACGGGGGCAAAAAACGTATCAAAATCAGCAAATTGATCGAGAACCCCCGCGCGTCGAAACGTGTCTGCCGCAACCCCTTGCCACCACTGCAATTCTGCCTTCGCCCGTTGGCGGGCCTCAAGATTGGGGAAAGCGCAGGGAGGGGCTGCTTTGAAGGCCTGAAAAAAGGCTATATCCAATGCTCCTGGATCAACTTGAACCCCCACTGCGGCAGCAAAGCGACCATAAACGGTGCCCACGGATTCTCGTAGGCCAAAGAGGGTACCGACGGCGTCGAGGGTAATGAGTTGGGGGGGCTCAAGCGGGCGCATCGGAACTGGCATCCAGGGCGGGTGGGGGAGAGGTCTCCTGAGCACGGCGCTTGCGTTCTTGCTCGACAAGTTCCTTCATTAGACTGCGAGCCTGATTGATTTTGTCGAGGTTGCTGCGGTAGAGTTCGAGATCGCGTTTGACTTTCTCGATGGGCAGTTTAATCACGGGAGCGAGTTGATCCAATGTTTCGTTGAGAGTTGTCGTTACCTCTGCTGCCAACTCCTGAAGAAAGGCATACAATCCCACGGCATGGAGACGGCTATATTTGCCCTCATGGTTGAGACTGTTGAGGGGGGCACTGGGTTGACCACTGTTGAGTTCTTCAAGGATTTGACTCAAGGAACGGCCTTGGTATTGCTGCCAACTGGCGGCATCCTCCTTCAGCTGTTGCGGGTTCATTTCCTCAGCCACACAAAGGGCATGAAAAATATTGGCGCGATCGCCCTCGGGCTGATAACCCTCCATAAACTGGTTAAAGGCGGTAACCACCCCCAAGGCAAATAGGGGAGAGTAGCGAAACTCTACATTGACGCGCAGCAGATGGATTTCAACCAGCAGTTCTTCAATAAAGCGACGGTAGATCGAATGAATGGGTCGCCTGTGAGTGGCATAAAAGGCGCGTTTGGTATCAGAGACAGTTCGAGGATATTGCACAAGCTCTGCCGATATTCGTTAAAAAATGTCATGATTCTTTACTATTATTGCCTATTGCGCTTTCCCAATCAATGATGCGTCCTGAGCTTGCCCTCGCCATTACTCAATTCAACCGCGGCGAATTCTATGCCTGCCACGACACCCTTGAAGCCCTCTGGTTAGAGGCCGATGAACCTGAGCGCAGGTTTTACCAAGGCCTGCTGCAAATTGCTGTGGCCTGCTATCACCTAAGTCGGGGTAACCAACGGGGAGCAATTTTGCTGTTGGGGGAAGGGCGGCGTCGTCTTGAACAGTGTGATCCGGACTTTTGCGGCCTAGACTTGACAACCTTTTTGATGGCGGTGGCGGAGTTGCAAGCGCAGCTTCAGACCCCCCTTGACCTCAAAACCTTAGCTCCCTTGCTACTGCAACATCGTAGCCCCCTCGATCAGGATACTTGAGCCCCAGGACACACCCTCGTGGAGTTTTGGACGCAGTCTGAGCCGCCCTTGGCACTGAGGGCGCGCTATGAGCACTATTGGCAGTGTTTCGCCACAGCTTCAACTAAATCCCAGAGATAAAGAGAGAATAAAAATAGTTCATTTCCTCACTTGCCATGACATCTTCCAACATGCCCTCCAAAATGAATCTTGAATCAGTCTGG
>DVDZ01000013.1 GCA_015296025.1 Thermosynechococcus sp. M46_R2017_013 | reverse complement strand
TGTCTCGGCAGTCGATTGTATACCAGAGAAAATCTCCTGAGTTAGGTTGACTTGAGCTGCGCTTCCCTCTTGAATGACCAGCGTAGGATTGGCTAAGACAACAGCATTTCCTGTCTCAATAGATAACTGAAGTCGGGCAAAAAAGTCACTAACTGGTGAATTAGTGGTTCCACGAAAGAGGGTGAGTCCATCAGTACTAAAGATAGCCCCCCACAACGTGTCACCAAAGTTTGTGATTAAGTCAGTATTGGCTCTACGACTACGCAACAGATTGACATCAATAAACTTGACATTGACCATCACTTGGCGCTTGCGGACATCGTACTGTTGCAAGAGTTGGATGGCCATCTCGACCTTGCGCGGGGGGCCAATGAGGGTAATTGTGTTGGTGCGGGAGTCAGCCACTGCCTCTAGACCAGCTAATAGGGTTCTCCCTTGTCCCCCTTGTTGACTACCGCCGTTGGCACCATAGGCTTCTAAAATTTCTAGACCTCCCCGTTGCTCTTCAGTTTCCGTGGTATTTAGTTGCCGGTTCAGAGATGTCCGAGCCGTTGTTGCAGCCGCGTCACTGACTTTTCCACCGGTATCTGCAGAAGAACTTAGTGTGCGGCTAATTGTACTTTTCAAGGTGGCGCGCAATTGATTGAGGCGAATCGTGCGGACAATTCGATTTTGGGCATCGGGGGGTAAGTCTTGTCCTACAAAGATGGTGCGGCCTTGGCGATTGGCTTTGAGGTTGGTGACCCGCAAGATGTAGTTGAATACATCTTGAACAGATTCATTCTCAATATCAAGGGAGATTTTGGCACCGCCCGCTTCCCCATTGCCTTCGGGAAAAACAACGTTCATGTTTGCTGCCCGCGCCAATAGCGAAAGAACCTCTCGCACTGGGGCTTCCCGCAGCAGTAGGCGGGGAATCCGTTGATTGGTGCCTAGCTGAATGACATCGGGGTCGGCATTGATAGGACTAATGAGCATATCCCCAACGGGGGGTGGTACTGGGCGCGGTAGAAAAGGAGGTACAGCACTAGGGCCAGGGGGCATGGCCAGGGGTTGACCGGTAGGAGAAACTTGAGGACCAGCGGAGCCTTGAGCGGTAATGAAATTAATTTGCAGGCCGTCACGTCCTTCGCGAATGACTTCACCAATGGGGGCAGCACTAATGCCATTCACGGTGATGCGGATAGTTTTGGCGTCTAGTTGCACCACTTCGACGGAAGAAATACCAGGGGCAGGGTTATCTTGGCGGAAGGCACCCCCTTGGGGTAGGCGCAGTTGGCTATTCATAATATCTGCGATGGAGGCATTGCCGCGATTGACGGTAAAAACCGCTGGCCGTAAATTCCCCTGTACATTGAAGAGGAGTTGGATACCATTGGCAACGGTTACAAGGCGAATGCCGGTAATTTCAGTGGCTGCTGCCCAAGTGGGCGTTTGACTTGCAGCAATCAGGGCTGTTGTGGTCACCCCTAGGCCGAGACGATGTAAAAGCTGACGCATGATACTTAACTCCTCACAAATGCCACGAAACTTACGAAAAGAGTATGCAGCTCACTCCCCGAAGACTCTACGCTAGCTCTTCAGTGACTATGTACTATTTCTGTTGCGGTTGTCCTTGCTGCTCACCTCCTTGGGGCTGCCCCTCTTGGGGTGGTGGTGCCAGAGCGGCAATTTCCTCAGGGGTTAGGGGGACATAAGACATAAGCTTAAACGTGGCAATCACTTCACCGGGCTTATCAGCAACTACTTCCATCGTCAGGTTGTTAATGACGAGGAAATTTTGTTGCCGATCAATTTCTTGCATGATTTGGATAATGCTGGGAAATGGTCCTTGAACTGTTATATTGGTGGCCTGCCTTTTTAGTTTGGCATTTAATTCAGGGCCAAGCGAGCCATCTTGGACAATTCCTGAAGCTGCACTATCGGGTTCAAAGGTATTAAGTCGAGCGCCGCTTTTGAGGATGAGCCGGTTGAGGTCAAGGAGAAGGGTATCTAGGGCTTCCTGAGTGGCAAATAGCGATCGCACATCACGGTTTTCTCGTTTGGCGCGCTCTAAACCTATGACTACCTCATTGAGTTGCTTCAGGATTACTTCCCGCTGGGAAAGGTCATTTTCCTGTTGGCTAATTTCCTCCTGTAGCTTGGCTGCTTCCTCGAGCTTAGGGGCAATTAGAAGACTGCCTAAATAGACCGCTGCTCCCAGCCCTAGCAGGGCAATCAGTACCCCGCTGACAACGGGTGTCAGGGTAATACCAAAGACCGTCGGATAACTTGGTGCGGGTTCTTCAATTGGGGGGCCGCCAAAATCACCAGTTAGAGTCACTGCTGTACCACTCCTTTTTCTTTGAGAAACTGAATGCGTGCCACCAGTCCTTCAACACCATTGGCGGCAAGTTCTTTCAGGAGTTCTGAGGCCGGCACATTGGCGATCGCAGTCTTGATACTGAAAGAGACTTTTTCTTCTGTCTTGTCTTCACTTTGTTGACTGACCCGTTCAGCCTTCACTAACTGAGTGGCCTTGCCATCAAAGAAGGGAGAACGATTTTGCAAGAGTAATAGAAAGTTACTGACTGCATCAAAGGAGGCGGCTGTGCCTTCAATCGTTAGCTCTTGGCCGGTTTGCCCACCTTGGCTAATTCGCTGAATTTGCACTTCCGCTGGCGTTTGAACCGCCATGTTGGCTATCACCGCTGACCAAGGTTTGACCTGATTAAATACAGTGGCAAGGGCTTTGGTTTCCGCTGATATTTGCTCCTGCTCTTTTTTAATTTGATCCATGCGTTGCAGGTCTGGAGAAATGGCTGCAAGGCGATCCTGAATGCTTTTTTGTTTATTCGCTAGTTGTTGTAGCCAGAGGTTCGCACTTACTGAGCCAAGAAGAGCCAGACCCACAAAGAAGAAGGCAGCTACGCCCCCAATAATAATCGGTACATTGCTCATCCCTTGGACCGGCGTTGCCGAACCCGCCATGTCTCCAATTGCAGGACGTTCTTTAAGGAGGTTAATCTCAATTGAGTACATCAGGAGTGCTCCTAAGCGCCACGCAGACTAAGACCAATCACCGTGCCTAGGGCAGGGCGTTTTTCCAAAGGAATCTCTTCGGGGGTTTGCAGTCCCAGCAAGCTAATCGGGTCAACTAAAGTGGTGGCATAGTTTAGTCGCTGACTAAAGAACTCATCCACTTGACCAATACTGGCACCAGGGCCTGCCAGCAGCAACTGGGAAACCTCCAGACTCTCCCCTTGGTTAAGGTAAAAGTCAATAGAGCGACGGATTTCATCGGCTAGATCGGAGAGAACTCGCAAAATAGCTGCACCGGTGGGGTTGAGTGCTCCGGTCACATCCATCGGCTCTAGGGGAACAGTCAGATTCTCAATCAGATCAACACCCATCGAAGGAGGCAGGTTCATGGCGCGACTAATGGCTTCTTGCATCCGCTCTTTGCCAATGGGTACTTTGCGGTTAAACTGAGGAATGCCATCCTTGACGATGCTGATTTCTGTACCCTCATCGCCAATATCAATAATTGCTGCTGCTTCCCCCACAAACTGCTGTAGTAAATCCCGCAGGGTACGCATGAGGGCAAAGTTGGTCACCTCAAGGGCTTTCAGTTGCAAACCAGCTTGGGTAAAGGCATTGATGTAGGCATCGGTGACTTCGCGGGGCGTACCTACCAGCAAAATTTCCACCCGCTCAATGCCATCTTCATCAAGG
>DVDZ01000182.1 GCA_015296025.1 Thermosynechococcus sp. M46_R2017_013 | reverse complement strand
GCCCACTGAATTGAGCCGACAACAAAGACAACAAATTATCAGTACTAGTTTTCTGCTTCCTCTGCCCCTGACTCGTAGGCCATCGTTTTGACGTTCCGCCGCCAGAGCAGCCTCCATGCGGGCAAGGACGGTCGGGCTGACCACCGACGTATTCAGATTCCTGTCGCCGCTCCATCCGCAACTTGGCTCTCTGAAGACCGCAGTCCTCCCTAAGCTTTTGGGAATCGCACGACACCGAGCGCATGCCTTACAACAACCACTCACTCACTTGAATCTTGGGAAGCGTGCCTGCTTGGCAAAGAAACCGTTAAAGCCAGGGATGAGGTTGCGCAGTACTTGTTGGGGAACCGATTTGGAAACGTTCTAGTCTCAGGGATTTGAAAGGTCAAGTTCTGTGTTGGAGGAGAGGAACTTGGCGTGATTGTACCCAAGACTTGAGGTGTAGGCATTGACAAACGATGTACACTATTAATTGCCATCATTGAAGTCCAGCCCTAAAAAATGCCCATTCTTGCCCAAGCTGTCTTGGCCAGTCACAATGCCGGTAAGGTCAAGGAGTTTCAAGGCTGGTTAGCGCCGTGGATTGGGGCACTGCTTCCATTGCCGCCCACAATTGAGATTCTGGAAACGGCTGATTCCTTTGTGGGCAATGCCTGTTTGAAGGCCAGAATTGCTGCCCAGCAAATGGGAGAGTGGGCGATCGCGGACGATTCGGGATTAGCGGTTCGTGCCCTCCGAGGAGCACCGGGCATCTATTCGGCTCGCTATGGAGCCACGGATGCTGAACGCATTGAGCGTCTTTTGCGGGAAATGAGCGGTGTGAGCGATCGCGCGGCTGAATTCATTTGTGCCATTGCCCTCGCCCGTCCCGACGGCACCATTGCTTTTACCGCAGAAGGACGTTGCCTAGGTGAGATTTTAACAACGCCCCGTGGTCAGAACGGTTTTGGCTATGACCCAATTTTCTGGGTACCTCGCTATCAGCGCACCTTTGCTGAGATGAGTCCGACGGAAAAACAACAGGTGAGTCATCGGGGTCAGGCGTTGCAGCGGCTGCGGGAGTATTTTCAGGACTTTAATCCGTAGATTTACTGTTGTTTGCAGCAGACCTTTAATTTTAAGCTGACCGCAGTAATGTCTCTCAACTACTAGGTGGCCACCCTGCACAGAAAGGTCTCCTCCTGCCAATGGCATTCACTAATGCTCTTTATAGATAGAAATTGATAGGGAATATACTAAAAATAAGAGGGCATCGCAGGCGCAGTGGCGGGCAATTCTCTTGCCGTGATTTAGAGCAACAACTATGGGCGATCGCGAATTAATAGACCAATTTATTAAAGATTTAATTCAGAAAAATTCGCGAATGCTCTCGAATCGGCACCTACGCGTGGAAACAACATTTGATGAAGTTCAGTTAATTTCTTACCGGGATGGCATGGTTGCTCGGGTGAAAACAGATACGCCCACCCTTGCCATTGAAGTACGGGATACGTCCCCCTATCGGCCTCTAGTTCAAGAGGTGATGCTAGATTATGAAATTTTTCAGGTAGGTGTTGGCCAAACCCCCGGCTTTCTACGTTATGAACATCGCACTGTTCCTGAGGGCTATAGGCTTCAATACACCGAAGCGGGAGTACTCTGGAAAGATCGCTGGGCACGAGGCAGGCGACGTAATATTCTTACGGGGGGTGGCTCCTTCGGCATGGACGCAATGATTCTCTATCGCGGCACTTGGTACCCCATTCAAAGTGTCAGTGCCGCCAATGGCTTTGTTGCCATTCGTACCTTAGGGGGAGAAGTCACCTACAGTGCCTCTGACTTTCTTGTGTGGCTGAAAAAAGAAGAGAAAGATATTGCAGAGAGTCCCAGTCAGATCATGGCCTACAAACGTGGAGAACGCATGGGAGAAATTGACAGCGCTCCCACCCAAATCCTAGAGGCCACAGAAATGATGGCTCCTAAACCCCATGGTGCTGAAGCAACACCCATGCCATCCCCTGCTGACGAACCAGCGGCCAAGGAACAAACTGTAACTTTACCCCCAGCGCCATCAATCCTTGCGGCTGCAACCCCAGCCTCTCCTGAGCCGCCACCACCGGTTGAAGCGACTCAAGGGTATCCAGCGGCGAACTATGAGCACTCTGTCGGCTATCCCTACCCCAACTACGACTACTCCCAAGGGTATCCAGGAGCGCACTACGAGCACTCCGTCGGCTATCCCCATCCCAGTTATGGGCAGCCATCTCCATCTCAAACCTACCAACCCATTGATCCCAACGTGCAGATGGCTCTCACGTATCTCCAATCTGGTTTAGCCTATCTGCTGCAAGCTGAGCCGAAAAGTGCCAACATTCGTGCAGCAATTCAGAGCACCAGTAGGGCGATTCAAAACCTCCTCACACTCCTCAATGGCTAGCGGCTCTCGGCTAAGGGATGTAATCGAAATAGACTTTGGAGCATGGCCCAAGCGGTTTTTAACTCAGGGGCGCGCACCTCTTGCCACTGACTTGGTTGACAGTACAGGTAGGGAATCAAGCGGCGCTGCTGCGCCAAAGAGAGTTCCGCAAAAAGCACTCCCAACGCTACACGTCCCCCTTTCTCTTGACCTGATTTTCGAGGCAAGGGGGCACACCAGCGAATGGTTACCGGCACTGTTAGGCCAGCCAGCTCACTGGGAGTAGAAAAGGACAAATGACCTTCCGCTTTCCTCAAGCACTGGATCATTTCTTGGCTAGAGAGTTCTTCAGACCACAGGTGGAGGCGTGCACCGCTCTCACTAATGTCGAGAGTATGGCCGCTGTAGGTTTGGCCATTCAGGTTTAGCTCACAGTTTTCCGCAGTCTTCGAGAAGTAGCAGAGTTCGCGGCGATCAAATCGGGTAAAACGCCGTTGGGGCACGTCAATAGCCACCATGATTGAGATCAGCAGCAGCCCTAAATTATAGACACTCCAAAAGAGATTGACTGTCAAGCTATCGGGGTTGACAACCGTGTCCTGGAGAGGGCGGCTGCGCCAGAGGATACCTAAAATTGTTAGGGCAGCAACAGCTACCAGCGGTCGAATTAGCGGCCAATTGGGGTTGATACGGTGGGGATCAATGATCCCCTTGGGTGTGACCTTAAAAGTTTTGCCGCGAGGTCGAATTATCGTGCGCACAATAGTAATTGCCATGGGAAAAGCCAGAATTGTTTCATAGACATCAGACCAAAAAGCGGAGCGGCGCCCCTCAGTAAACCAGGCGAAACTCAAGGCATTCCCAACGTAGTAAGGCAAATAAAAGTAAAGAATTTCATTGATTGTGGCTCGCAGTGGGGCAGCTCCAAATAGCAGAAACGTCAGCGGAACTAGTAGGCAAATGACGCGTGACAGAGCCAAAAACCAATAAACAATGCTCAAGGCGTGGGAAAAACGCTGACTGAATCCCAAATTAGGCACTGTAAAACAGTTGCCACCCACAAACAACATTTGCAGGGTGCCCTGTCCCCAGCGCAGGCGCTGGTTTACGTAAGCGCTAATGGTTTCGGGAGACATGCCAGCAGAGAGAGCTTCGTTGAGGTATTTCACCCGATAGCCTAAACTTTGGAGCTTCATGCTGGTCATGTAGTCTTCCGTAATCGTATCGGTGGGGATGCCGCCAATTTCGTCGAGGGCGCTGCGACGAATGACAAAACAGGTGCCACAGCAGACCACTGCATCCCACCAGTCACGACTGGGTTGGATAAAGCGGAAAAAGAGGCTCTGCTCATTGTTGACAATGCCCTCTAACCCCAAATTGACGCTAATTGGGTCTTCGTTAAAGAAGTGCTGGGGCGTTTGCACCAAGGCAGTTTTGGGGTCTTGGAAAAAGCCAATGGTACGGTTGAGGAAATTGCGACAGGGGGTAAAGTCGGCATCAAAGACGGCAATAAACTCGCCGCTGAGGGTGGGCAGGGCATGGTTGATATTGCCTGCTTTGGCGTGACGGTTGTCGGGGCGATCGCGATATTCACAGCCCAATTCGGCAGCCAAGGCACGCACGTGGGGACGGCGGGTATCGTCTAAAAGATAAATGCGTTTGTTGGGATAGTCCATTGCTTGGCAGGCAATGACCGAGCGGCGGAGAATGTCCACGCCCTCGTTGTATGTAGGCAGAATTACATCCACCCAAGGTTGGTACTTGCCACTGACTACATCCTGCTCGTAGCGATCGGCCTCTGGGCTGCGGTTGATTGTAAAACTACAGTGAAAAAAGAACGCCAACGTGTTGAACACCATCAGGAGTTCTGCCAAAAAGAGACTGACGGAAAGGATGCCGTTAATGGGATCATCGAGGTTAAGACTATAGAAGACTCGCCAGAGTTCATAGCGCACCCCAAAAAAAAGGGTTCCGCCCGTAAGCAGGAGCCGAGCTAGGGTAGTGGGCTGCGGCCAGAGTTCTTTAATCAGTAAAACAATTGCTCCCCATAGACAAGTCGGTAACAGCAGTGCCTCTAGGCTGGTGCCCTCTGTGCGAAAGAGAGCCTTGCCGGCATTCCAAGTGCCCAAAAGGTTGGGGAGGAGGTTTCGCCAGTCAAAAGTCCAGAGTTGAACGGCTGCAAAGGCTAGGATAGCCAACAGCAGCAGCGTTGTTGTAGAGTGTTGCTTTTTCAATAACATGGGTTTTGGGAACTACACAATGATCGAAAACAGCACAATTAGGAACGAGCATCAAAAACAACCTCTACACTTTGGCCTACCCCACAAAACCGCTGAGCACTTAATTCTGGTGGTAACTGGTTCAAGGTAACATCCACCGCCAGTTCGTTGCGCACCAGATCTGGAGGGGGTACAGCAACGGTTTCCCCCACTACAACTTTTCCCGGCCCACCGCGAATGGCACGTACCCATCCCGAAATTCGGCGATCGCTCCCATCTAGCAAGCGGACAATCGCCGGTTGACCGACCCGAAGGCGGGCATTCTCTCGCTCAGCCACAAGAGCCGTTGCCCAGACATCGTTGCAGTCCAGAACCTTGGCAACGGGATCACCAGCGCTAATGGGAATACCCAGCGTACCGCTTTTGTGGATCACTGACCACACCACACCGCGAATTGGCGACTGGATGCGAGCTAAACGCTGCAGTGCCAACTGTTGCTTGATATTGGTAATTTCTTTCTTTAATTCTGCAATCGTTGCCTCCACTTCAGCAATTTGCCCTTCAATGTTTACGACTTCAATTTGCAGGTCAATCAGGCGAATTTGGGGAAAGCTAAATGTGCGAGCTGAATCCAGTTGTAAGCCCTTGCGAAAGGCTTCTAGGTTTGTTTGATAGCGGCGCAGCTCCGCCTGTTTGTTTTTAACCACCTGTTCTGCTTGGCGAGCGTTGTAAACGGCTTCATCTGCTCGCTGCTGGGAAACAGCTCCTTGGCGCACCAACTGGCTGTAGCGCTCTGCCTCAAGGCGGGCAAGAGTAAGTGCCTCTTGCGCTTCCCGCAGTTCTGCCAATGCCCGCTGGAGTGCCTCTTGGGCAAAGCGAACCTCCAGACGGGTTTGCTCCTGCTGGTAATGACTGAGTTCAGCAATTAGCTGTTGGCGACTGCGGCGTTTTTGCAACAGCACTTGGCGCTGGCGTTGGGCAACGGCTAGGCGGGTCTCCAAATTTTGGCGATCGGTCTCCAGTTGAGGATTGCGCTCATTTTCAATTCGACCTATTTCCTGACCTTTGCTGAGAAGCTGGCCGGGCTGTAACGGATACAAAATAAGGGTGCCGGGAATTCTGGCATAGATGTTGAGGAGGGTGCCGTTGAGGTACCCCACGCGGCTAAAAACTCGCGTCTGTCGCTGCCAAAGGAACCAAGCTGCCGCTGCCACTAAGGAGAAGATAAACAACAGGCGCAACGCGCGAAAGAGTTGCTGGCGCTGAATCTGAATGGAAATCCCCTTGAACAAAAGCGCGGCATAGAACCGCTGGGTCAGCTTCACAGGACTGTCTGAGACAAAGAACAGCTCTAGCCTATAAAAAAATATTTAGCTGCGGCAACTGTCTGCCATCTTGTTGAGGTGGCACTCAAGACTGAGGAACGGCATTTTGCTGGGGTTAGATTAGAGAATGGGGATGCGCAGACAATAATTGGCGATAGACTTCCATAAGGCGATCGCCACCGCAGCTGAGAGGTTCAAACTTCGCACTGCCGGCTGCCACATGGGAATTTTCAAGAAGGCATCACAGCTTGCCAATACGTCAGCGGGAATGCCATCGGGTTCACTGCCAAAGACCAGCCAATCACTCTCAGCAAACATAAAGTCCCAGTAGATCTGTTGTGCGGAAGGCTCAAAGGCAACAAGACGCCCTGCGCTATGGGTAGTTTTTAGGAACGTTGGCCAGTCGGGGTGACAGTAGAGCGTCACATAGGGCCAATAATCTAAACCTGCTCGCTTGAGGTAGCGATCGCTCAGTTCAAACCCCAAGGGCTCAATCAAATGCAGCGGTGTTTGGGTCGCAGCACAGGTGCGGGCAATATTACCCGTATTCGGGGGAATTTGGGGATGAACAAGCACTACAGCAGGCATGGCATTGAGCAAGTGGCAACTGGAGAGTTAATCCGTTGTCCCCCGACCACTGGGGGTTAAGCCGCGCCGTCCCTCTTCGCGAGCATAGATCAAAAAGCGCTGTAGATGCTCTAAATGCTCGGAAGGTGGCAGTGTTGCCAGTTGGGCGATCGCCTGAGCAAGGGGCAACTCACGACGATAGAGAATCCGAAACGCTTCCTTGAGATCGCGCATTTGCGCCTCAGTGACCCCTGCCCGCCGCAGTCCCACTTGATTCAGAGCACGAACCCGCGCCGGGTGACCCTCCACTAGCATGTAGGGAGGCACATCGCGATCTACCCGTGCCATTGCTCCCACCATGGCCAAGCGACCAATATGGACAAACTGGTGAATGCCCACCATACCCCCAATGCGTGCCTTTGATTCAATACAAACATGGCCGGCGATTGAGGCTGCGTTCGTAATCACCACCTGATCCTCAATCACACAATCATGGGCTACATGGACATAGGCCAGCAGCAGATTGTGGTTACCAATGATTGTGGCATCCCCTTCACCATTGGCGCGGTTAATCGTCACAAATTCGCGAATGGTGTTGTAGTCACCAATACGCAGAGCACTATGGGCACCTGTATATTTTTGATCCTGAGAGGCTGTACCGATAATCGCTCCCGGAAAGATACGATTGCCCACCCCTACCTCTGTTGGCCCTTCTATAATTACGTGGGCACCAATTTCAGTATGGGCACCGACACGCACCTGTTCACCAATCACGGCATAAGGGCCAACCCGAACTGTGGGGTGTAGCTCGGCACTGGGATGGATGACAGCAGTAGGATGGATGAGCGTTTGCATCATTGATCGTGACTAGTCAACTAGCGAGAACATCATCTCGCCTTCACAGACCAATTGACCATTTACCTCAGCCCGACCTTGCATCTTGCCGATGCGCTGCTGCTTGACAACAAGAAGCTCAGCCCGCAGGATTAATTGATCTCCAGGCACGACGGGACGGCGAAAGCGCACCTTATCAATTCCCGCAAACACGGAAAGCTTATCCTTGGCCCAGTTCATCTGCATGAGGACAACGCCACCCACTTGGGCAAGGGCTTCCACAATGAGCACGCCTGGCATAATTGGGCGACCGGGAAAGTGTCCTTGAAAAAAAGGTTCGTTGATCGTGACGTTTTTCAGCCCCACGGCATATTTTTCTGGCACGTAGTCAATGATCCGATCCACTAGCAAAAAAGGATAGCGGTGGGGAAGCAATTGCTGCAGATCGGTGACTGTCAGCACAGGGGTCGGTGGGGAGTCAGTCAACGTTGGCATAGGGATTAGGTGTCGGCTTCAGATCAAAGATATAAACAAATCATAGGCGAGAATGGTTGCCTAGTGACATACTCCCAACCCCTCACGCTGCGCGTAGAAGGCGGGCTTTTCCAGTCTTTCCACCTTCATGTTTTATAGTGAGCCGATGTCCTAGGCCCACTTTTTGCTGAGCAATGCAGAGTTTCGCAGGCTGCGGGTAAACAAGTTTCATGGAAAGTCGGTGTTTCGGAATGAGTCCTACTTCATCGCCCGTGGCGGAGCGGTCAAGTGGTCCATTGAGCAGCAAGACTCCCCTTGGGGAAAGGGCGGGGCTTGCCGCCGATGAGCTAAGATGAAAGCAGTACGCGAATCCCCAACAGACTGCCATGACAACTAAATACCTAAAGATTCCGGAGGCCTCCAACTTCAATCAGGCCTTTGCCAAAGCGACGCAGCAAGTGGGGCATATTCTGCCGGTCGATCGCGCCATTGTTGTCAAGTAAAAGCTAGAACAACACCACTGGATTCCTTTAGTGGGAATTGGGTGATCCAGCAGGAATTGACGGCGAAAAGCCACATTATTTAAGAAGTAGTCCGCCGCTGGTTCCATTTGTCTTCCCTCGCTGTCCTGTGGAAAAATGAGCGCCATGGCTGTGCGGTCAATACCAGCTCCATGAATGGCGGTTTCCCCGCCCCCACTTAATCTGTTCACCGGCTGTAAAGCTCATCAACATCCTGCGCAACCAACTGCGCTCAGAGCAACAGTCTGAATCACAATATACAATCACTTCATCCGTTGCCTTCTCCGCTGCCCACATTTTCACCTCGTAGTAGCCAAGCTCCTTGGGCACCGCACAAAATATTAGCCAAGGGTAGGCAGCGGCCAGTTGCGCAAGATCTGCTTGGGCGCATCCCCTATTTCCAAGACCAAGACTTCATTGGCGGCAGTGGGGGGGTAAATCTTGGCTAGCAAGGGACTGGAGGGCACGATGGAGTCCAGCTATATCTGCATTCGCCAAGTTCTCAGTTTCCAAGATGATGGAGAAAGTTGGCAGAAGTAGGGTGGAGGACATAGAAGACCTCTTGCAGAGGTAGCCGTTCTGTGGATATAAATCCAGTGTGATTCTCCCAAAAACCATAAACGAACCGCCAAGACTGTAAAGAATTGCAACATGTGTCCTTCTAGGGTTAAGGAGCAAAAGAATTGCCTATAATACTTTGAGCACGCCAATGCTTGAGGGAGTTGACGTTGACCACGACCGTTCTTCAAACTACAAAATCCCAAGAAATTTTTGCCGCTGCCCAAAAACTCATGCCCGGTGGCGTCAGTTCACCCGTGCGTGCCTTTAAGTCCGTCGGCGGCCAACCCATTGTTTTTGATCATGTCAAAGGTGCCCATATTTGGGATGTGGATGGCAACCAATACATTGACTATGTGGGGTCGTGGGGGCCGGCAATCGTTGGCCATGCCCATCCCGAAGTGATTAATGCTCTCCATGCTGCCCTTGAAAAGGGAACCAGCTTTGGCGCCCCCTGTGTACTTGAGAACATCTTGGCGGAAATGGTGATTGCCGCTGTCCCCAGTGTGGAGATGGTGCGCTTTGTGAATTCCGGAACTGAAGCCTGTATGGCAGTGCTGCGGCTAATGCGTGCCTATACCCAGCGGGAAAAAGTAATCAAGTTTGAAGGCTGCTACCACGGCCATGCCGATATGTTCTTGGTCAAAGCAGGGTCGGGGGTAGCCACCTTGGGCTTGCCCGATTCTCCTGGCGTACCAAAAGCCACAACCGCGGCCACATTAACGGCACCCTACAACGATCTCGAAGCCGTCAGTCGTCTTTTTGCACAGTATCCCAATGACATTGCGGGTGTGATCCTTGAACCCGTGGTCGGGAACGCTGGCTTTATTCCCCCGGATGCCGGCTTTCTCGAAGGGCTGCGGGAACTGACAAAGCAGTACGGTGCCCTCTTGGTGTTTGATGAAGTAATGACAGGCTTTCGCATTGCCTATGGGGGCGCTCAAGAAAAATTTGGCGTCACACCGGATCTCACTACCCTCGGAAAAGTAATTGGCGGTGGCCTGCCGGTAGGTGCGTATGGGGGTCGTGCTGACATTATGAAGATGGTGGCGCCCGCAGGGCCGGTGTATCAAGCAGGTACCCTCTCCGGCAATCCCTTGGCAATGACAGCAGGAATCAAAACGCTAGAAATTCTCAGCCGCCCTGGCAGCTATGAACAACTGGATCGGATCACGGGCAAGCTAGTGCAGGGCTTGTTAGAAGCTGCACGGGAATTTGGCCACGAGGTTTGTGGTGGCCACATCAGTGGCATGTTTGGTCTATTTTTCACCGCCGGTCCGGTGACCAACTATGAGCAAGCTAAGCAGTCTGACTTGAAAAAGTTTGCAGCCTTCCATCGCGGCATGCTGGAGCAGGGAATTTATCTTGCGCCGTCGCAGTTTGAAGCGGGCTTTACCTCCCTTGCCCATACTGAGGCAGATATTGAGCGCACTATTGCGGCAGCGCGGACAGTGTTGAGTCAGCTTTGAGGTTTGACGGTGGCTGCAAGGAGCACCACCTCCATTAAGTCCTCAAGGTTGAGGCAGGGAAAGACAGCCACATTCCCCAATTGATGAATGGCTCGACTACTCTCTTCTGTCAAAGTAACGATGGGCAATTGTTGTAGTTTTGGATGATTGCTAAGATGGACGACCTCGTCAGCGGGCAAATCCCAAATCAGAACGTCGGGTCGCCAAATGTCTATGAGTAGATCTGCTTGTTCTAGGTCTTCTGCTTCGAGGAGTCGCAGGTGGGGTAAGTTGATCTGATGGCCTAAACCAAGGCGGAGCACCGTTTGATTGGGCAGGGGACGCCCCAATGATCCTTTTGGGGCTGGTGGCGCCAAACGGGGAAAGCACCAGCGATCAAGGACATCAATCAGCAGACTCGGATGGCTATTCAAGGGCAGCCGTTGTACAAAACCGCTCAAGCCCAAGGGAATGGCTTCATCGGACAAGATGATCAAAGGTACAGTTGCAGTGAAGGAGCTGGTGGCAAGACTCTCAACCACATCGGCCAAAATGAGACTACTGGCGGGGCGCACGACAATTGCAGTGGGTTGCAGTTGTTCTAGTTTATCAAGGGCTTCAAGGGGATGGCGAGCGATGATATAGCCGTAGTGATTGTGTCGCAAGGCAGCAGTGGTATTCATAATCCATGGGGCATCATTACTCACCACGAGAATCAATTGAGCTGTAGTGGGTAACTCAGGGGGAAGTTCCTCAGCAAAGGGCAGCAGCACTGTCCACTCACTAGAGCTGTCAGCTTGGGCAATAAAGGAAAGCTCACCATTGTGGAGCCGACAGAGTTGGCGCGCTAGCATCAGCCCCATTGTTACTTCAGCGTAGTCCTCGAGGCATTCGTGCAGCAGGCGATCGTGATCCTTGAGAGGAATGCCGTGTCCTTCTTCCCACAGTTGTAGAACCAACCAATTTTGCCAGCGACTCAGGCGCAGTCCATAGCGATCGCCGGGAAAGAGCATCAGCCACCCTAGAAGGTGGGCAAAAATCTGCCGTAGCCGCAGAGGATCGCCGTGGAGATATATATGGCTCAAGGGCTGATCAATGTGCCACTGCCACTGCCACCCCGGCGCACTCAAGCGGTAGAGGTGCTCGGCCAATTCCTGCGATCGCAACCACAGGCTGGCCAGTTCCACCGTTTCCCACTGCAGTTCCAACTCGCGCCAAAGAGCACGGGTATAGTCTTGCCATGCCTGAATCAGGCGATTCATTTGCCAGCCGCTGCGTTGAATAAGGGCAAGGTAGTCCTGTTGTTCTGATGACAGGGGCTGCTGCCACAGGAGCTGGGCGAGACTGAGAATGGCAGTTAGGGGATTTTTCAGTTCATGGCCCAAACTCAAAAGTAGGCGTTTTTGCTGATGGAGACGCAGGTGCTGCAAGTGGCTAGAAGTTCTCGGCTCCGTCTTTGCTCCCTGTTGGGCAAAAACGAGCCAATAGCGATCGCTGGCCACGGCTACATTACTCTTTACCTGACCCGATTCTAAGGAGGTGAGATGCAAAGGAATCGAACACACTTGCCAGGCGATCGCCCTTCGAGGGTCTGACAATTCAGACCCTCAAATTTGGACTGGACAAGAGGCAAAAAATCTGTGAAGTGTTCTGCCCAAGCACAATTGTGCCAAATGACGCTGCCTTGAGCGTTTTGAATTTGGATTGGCAACGGCAATTGTTCAATGACCTCCAGCCACGGCAAAGGGGGCTGACAGGCCCAGTAATGCAGTAACTTTTGCTGATCTAGCAGTCCCAAAAAGGAACCCGCTGCATCCACAACCGCAACATAGGCTGGCATCTGGGCTTGGCTGCGCAACCATCCCTGAAACTGTAAGAGCGTCCACGCTGCGGGTACGGCCACCACGGGCAATCGCCAAGAAGCCGTCACACTGCCCACCACTAAATTGGCTAGCTGCTCTTCTCGCTCCAGACTTAACGCCAACCGCCACCCCTGCACCACCCCTAGGGGAGCCTGCTGATCGTCAACAATGACGATTGCCTCTGCGAGTGTTTCTTGCCAGCGTTGATATACCTCCTTCAGACAAGCAGTTGCCGTCACTGCTGGGGAGGGTTGAGCAAAGGACGCTAGGACTAGGGAATCCATCAATCATTCCTATGGGGTGTGAGGAAATGGCAACACTCCTTCAGAAAACACTGCCACCACTAGCGAGAAAGTGATAGGATGCTATCAGATGCAAACTCAAGTCCTGAAAGCACGTGGCGCAGTCAACCGCACTAACAATCTGTGGCTTAGTTTACTCGCCCGCTATTGGCCAAGAATTGGTACGTTTGCATAAGTCCGACATTGATGAACTAGTTTACTTTTCCAATGAAAGAGAGTTTTGCACCTATTTAGAGCAACGACGAAATAGTATTGCTTGTTTAATTTTAGAATGGGGAGAGGACACGCCGCAAATCATTACGTATCTTCACCACAGCGCCACCCTGTTGCCCGCCATTCTAATTTTTCCTGCCGCACCGTCTCCTCCACCCCCTGGCCCTCACTACCATGTGGCTGAAGTTATTCTTACTACCGAGCATCTGCATCAGCTTAACCAGCAAATTGAAGAAGCCATTGCCGAATTTGTAAAACTCTGCCCGGGCTGTGCAGTGCCTCCCCACGTCATGTTTCGCATGCCCGCCCTCAAAGAGAGTAGTAATGTCGATCCCCAGCACCGTCTCTCCCAAAAGTTAAAAGAGCGACTCGGCTACCTTGGGGTTTATTACAAGCGGGATACCGCCTTTTTCTTCCGTCGTATGTCCGCCGCCGATAAACGCAAGCTCCTCGACGAATTACGCTCAATTTATCGTACTATTGTCCTTGAATACTTTAATACTGATGCCAAAGTCAATGAGCATATTGACGAATTTGTTAGTAAAGCATTTTTTGCCGATATTTCCGTCGCTCAAGTCCTAGAGATTCACGTCGAACTCATGGATAATTTTTCTAAGCAGCTTAAACTTGAAGGTCGCAGCGAGGACGTTTTGCTCGATTATCGCCTGACACTGATTGATGTCATCGCCCATCTATGCGAAATGTATCGTCGCTCAATTCCGCGTGAGGTGTAACCCCTATGGCTCCTCTGCGGAAGACTTACGTTCTCAAGCTCTACGTTGCTGGCAATACCCCCAACTCCGTGCGTGCCCTTAAAACCCTTAACAACATTCTTGAAAAAGAATTTAAGGGTGTCTATGCCCTGAAAGTAATTGATGTCCTGAAAAACCCCCAATTGGCTGAGGAGGATAAGATTCTGGCCACCCCAACCCTCGCCAAAGTCTTACCACCACCGGTGCGCCGTATCATTGGGGATTTATCGAACCGTGAAAAGGTGCTTATCGGCCTCGACTTGCTGTACGAAGAGATTGGTGAGCAGTTCGACGATGAACTCGGACTTGAATAAGCGCAGCGGTTAAAATATCTCAGTTTAGAATAACATTTTGGAATTTTTTGCAGAATACTTACTCTAAAAATCTTCTATGACGAACCTACCAGAAAGTCAGCTAAGCACCCCTAGGCAGTCTCCTGCGGAAGTTAAGAAAATCCCAACGATGATCGAGGGATTTGACGACATTAGCCATGGTGGACTCCCCCAAGGACGCACCACACTGGTCAGTGGTACCTCAGGAACCGGAAAGACGCTTTTTGCGGTGCAATTTCTTTATAATGGCATCACAATTTTTAATGAAGCAGGCATTTTTGTCACTTTTGAAGAGTCCCCCCAAGACATTATTAAGAACGCCCTCAGCTTTGGCTGGAATCTCCAAAGTCTTATTGATCAAGGGAAGCTGTTTATCCTCGATGCCTCACCGGATCCCGACGGCCAAGAGGTGGCGGGAGATTTTGATCTATCGGCACTCATTGAGCGCATCCAGTATGCCATTCGCAAATACAAAGCCACCCGTGTCTCAATTGATTCGGTGACCGCTGTTTTTCAACAGTACGATGCGGCTTCAGTGGTGCGGCGGGAAATCTTCCGCTTGGCGTTTCGCCTTAAACAGTTGGGGGTGACAACAATCATGACCACTGAGCGAGTGGATGAGTATGGCCCTGTGGCGCGGTTTGGCGTCGAAGAGTTTGTTTCTGACAATGTGGTGATTTTGCGCAATGTCCTTGAGGGGGAACGGCGGCGGCGTACGGTTGAAATTCTCAAGCTGCGGGGCACAACCCACATGAAGGGGGAATATCCCTTTACGATTAACAATGGCATCAATATCTTCCCCCTAGGAGCCATGCGTCTGACCCAACGCTCCTCGAATGTGCGGGTCTCCTCTGGGGTTAAAACCCTCGACGAGATGTGTGGCGGCGGATTTTTCAAAGATTCAATTATTTTGGCCACGGGGGCAACCGGCACAGGTAAAACGCTTTTGGTCAGCAAGTTTCTGGAGACGGGGTGTCAACAGGGAGAACGGGCACTGCTGTTTGCCTATGAAGAATCGCGGGCGCAATTGTCGCGAAATGCCTCCTCTTGGGGCATTGATTTTGAGGAGCTAGAACGGCGGGATTTGTTGCGGATTATTTGCGCTATCCAGAGTCGGCGGGGCTAGAGGATCACTTGCAAATTATTAAATCTGAGATTGCTGACTTTAAGCCGTCGCGGGTAGCTATTGACTCTCTATCTGCCTTAGCACGGGGGGTGAGCAATAATGCCTTCCGGCAATTTGTAATTGGTGTAACGGGTTTTGCCAAGCAGGAGGAAATCACGGGCTTTTTCACCAACACGACGGATCAGTTTATGGGGTCAAACTCAATTACTGAGTCCCATATTTCTACAATTACAGACACCATTTTGCTGTTGCAGTATGTAGAAATTCGGGGTGAAATGTCGCGGGCAATTAACGTCTTTAAGATGCGGGGGTCTTGGCATGATAAGGGCATCCGCGAGTATGTCATCACTGAGAAGGGAGCGGAGATCCGCGATTCTTTCCGCAATTTCGAGGGCATTATCAGCGGTACCCCCACCCGCATTTCGGTGGACGAAAAAACCGAGCTAGCACGCATTGCCAAGGGAATGCAGAACCTAGAAAACGAGTAGCCCCATGCAGTTGAACCAGGTCATTGTGGTGCACAAAGCAGGCGATCGCCAGAGCAAGGAATGGGCGGATCGCGCCTCCCGGCAACTGCAACAGCGGGGTGCCAAGGTGCTTGTAGGTCCTAGTGGTCCTAAAGACAACCCCTACCCCGTTTTTATGGCCTCAGTGACAGAACCAATTGATCTGGCTGTTGTTTTGGGAGGAGATGGTACTTCCTTAGCAGCAGCACGGCATTTAGCTGCGGCGGGGGTGCCGATTTTGGCGGTGAATGTGGGGGGGCATCTCGGATTTTTGACAGAGCCGCTGGAGCTGTTTCGCGATACGGAAGCGGTTTGGGATCGCCTTGAGCGGGATGAGTATGCCATGCAACAGCGGATGATGCTACAAGCTCAAGTCTTTGAGGGGTCAAAATTGCATCCTGAGGTTGTGGGCGATCGCTACTACGCCCTCAATGAAATGTGCATTAAACCCGCCTCTGCTGATCGCATGATCACCTCTCTTTTGGAAATGGAAATTGACGGCGATGTGGTGGATCAGTATCACGGCGATGGGTTGCTGGTGGCCACGCCCACCGGCTCTACTTGCTATACGGTGGCCGCCAATGGCCCCATTTTGCATCCAGGAATGGAAGCGCTTGTGGTTACCCCCATTTGTCCTTTGAGTTTGTCGAGCCGCCCGATTGTCTTGCCTGCGCGCTCTTCAGTGAGCATTTGGCCGTTGGAGGATCACAGCTTGAATACCAAACTGTGGATGGATGGGGTACTGGCCACCTCCATTTGGCCGGGACAGCGGGTTCAGGTGACGATGGCTGAGTGTCAAGCCCGCTTTATCATCCTGCGAGATCACTACTCCTTTTACCAGACCCTGCGGGAGAAGTTGGCTTGGGCAGGAGCGCGGATTCCCTATCACAACAATCACCGCAACTAGATCACAAGGGGACTGGGGGA
>DVDZ01000208.1 GCA_015296025.1 Thermosynechococcus sp. M46_R2017_013 | reverse complement strand
ATTTGACCATGTGCTGCGCTTGTCATCGCGTTTTTTTGACCGCACCCCCGTCGGTAAGCTGATTACGCGCTTGACCAGTGATGTGGATGCGCTGGGAGATGTTTTTGCCACAGGGGCTGTGGGAGTTCTCAGTGACGTTTTCTCGATGCTGGTGGTCATCCTAACGATGTTTTTCATTGACCACTTGCTGGCGACACTGCTGCTGGCTTTGGTTCTGCCGATCACCGCCCTGATTATTTATTTTCAACATCGCTATCGCGTGGCCAACTACAAATCCCGTGAAGAGCTATCGCTGCTGAATGCCGATCTTCAAGAAAACATTGTGGGCATTACCGTCGTCCAATTATTTCGTCGTGAGGCCTTTAATAGCCAACTGTTTCGGCGACGTAATCAACGCTACATTAAGGAGGTGGATCGGACAATTTTCTATGATTCGGCGATCTCAGCAACCTTGGAGTGGATTGCTTTTGTGGCGATCGCTGGTGTTCTCTGGCTCGGTGGCGCTTTGGTGGAGCAGCGCACCATTGACTTTGGTACCTTGGCCACGTTTATCCTCTTTTCCCAGCGGGTGTTTGATCCGCTGCGGCAGTTGGCAGAGAAATTTACAATAGTGCAAGCAGGCTTAACCGCGATTGAGCGCATCCACGATTTGCTCTCAGAACCGATTGAAATTCAGGATCCCGATCGCACCTTCTTACGCTTACCTAGGACAGACAATACCACCGTTGCCGTTGAGTTTCGCGATGTTTGGCTGGCCTACAAAGACGATGAGTACGTGCTTAAGCAACTTTCCTTCCAGATTCAGGCAGGTGAGAAGGTGGCGATTGTTGGCCCCACAGGTGCTGGCAAAAGCTCAATTATTCGTTTGCTCTGTCGCCTTTATGATCCGACGCGCGGTGAAGTCCTCGTTGCCGGTCGCAATGTGCGCGAATTGAGCCAAGCAGAGCTACGGCAGCACATTGGCGTGATCTTACAGGAGGCCTTTCTCTTTTCTGGCGATGTCAAAAGCAACATTGCCCTCGGCGACAACTACAGCCTTGACGAAATTCAACGGGTGGCTGCAGAAATGAACATTGCCGACTTTATTGAGCAGTTGCCCCAAGGCTATGACACCCCTTTGCGACAGCGGGGCACCAATCTCTCTGCCGGTCAGCGGCAGCTTTTGGCCTTTGCACGGGTGGCCATTCGCAATCCCGAAATCTTGGTTCTCGATGAGGCAACGGCAAATTTAGATGTGGGCACAGAGGCCATGATTCAGGAGGCCTTAAACCGCCTTTTGGTGAATCGAACGGCGATTATTATTGCCCACCGCCTTGCGACAATTCGCCATGTAGATCGGATTTTTGTGCTCAAGCGGGGACAACTGGTGGAGCAGGGAACCCACAGTGAACTCTTGGCGCGCAATGGGGTATATGCCCATCTCTATCGGTTGCAGGCATTAACAGAGGAAGAAGCCCCTAGCAGGATGCCTCACCCCTTGCTTAATCCACCACAACAGCGACAGCCCTAGCAGTTGCAGCACCACCGATGTCAATACCAATAGACCAAGGGAACGATCGTAGAGTACACCCATGAGCAAGCTCCCCAGAAACCAGGCTAAGCCATAGCCAGTGCTGAAAATCCCATAGGCAGACCCCCGCCGCTGCGGAGGGACGAGATTGGCGACAATTGCCCGCACAATGGATTCTTGGGCACCCATACCAACGCCCCACAGCACCATGCCCCAAATCACCGCAGAACTAAGAAAAATCAAGGGAGCAAAGCCAACCGAGAGCAGGACAGCTAGGATCAAGGCCATGATGCCGATGCGATCCAGTAAGTGTCCAAACAGCAGCGCCGCAACGGCATCAACTCCCATGCTAAGGCATAAAGCAGCGGGATTTGACCGGTTTGCAGACTGTCTCCCTGCTGTAAATGAAACGCAATCAAAGGGAAATCCACATAACCCGCGCCCAGACAGGCCACTGCCAACAGGTAAATCCAAAACAACTGAGGCAGTCCCTTAGTATTGAGGTCTGCAGGCACGGTTTCAAACTCCCGTGGCTCTGGATACCGCTGTTGAGCGATCAGTAAAGCAATGAGTCCAATGACGGCGGGCAGAGCAAGAACAGCAAAACTCCATTGATAGTGCTGGGTAAGGGTAAAGACACCTGCGACTATGAGGGGGCCAGCCACGGCACCTATTTGATCCATCGCCTCGTGAAGACCAAACCCGAAGCCGCGGCCCACTTGGCTGGCACCATAGGAAAGCAAAACATCGCGGGGGGGCGTACGAATGGCTTTGCCGGTGCGTTCGGCAATCATGAAACTAGCGAGGACTTCCCAACGATGGGCTAGAGCCATGAGGGGAACGGCAATGGTATTGATAGCATAGCCAAGGGTAGTAATCCGCCAATAGGCACGAGTGCGATCGCTCACATAGCCAATCACCAAGCGCAGACTATAGCCAATGAATTCCCCTAAACCGGCCACCAAGCCCACGACAGTACCACTGGCACCTAAGACTCCTAAATAGACCCCCGTCAGACTGCGTGCGCCTTCATAGGTGGCATCGGCACAGAGGGAGACGACTCCCAATAGCACTACGAAACTCAGGGCTGATCCTTTTTTGCTCAACACGCTTAACTTCTCCTTGTCAGAATGTTCACAGTATATTGGTGAGGAATCGTTAACGGGCAATCGCGATGGTGGATGCACTCAGCGCAGCCAGCCCCCTTGTAATGTGGACAAGTCTGGGTTTTATCTGTGGGCGTTGGTTACCGGCAGTGATTCCCCGCTGGTTAGGCCGCAGCCTCTATTGGGTCGGGGTGCCCGTGCAGATTTTTACACTGGTGCGGCAGACCAACTTTGCAGGGCTGATTTGGTTGGCACCGGTATTGGCCTTTACCGCTTTGATTGTTGGGTATGTGCTTGCCCAGAGCTTATATGACTGGCAGCAACGTTACTTTCAGCCCCGGTGGCTCCAATACACCCCCCCCTTCCTGACCAGTACAGTGCCCGAAGGGGAAAGTCGGCGCTTTCAAGGAAGCTATTTAATTGCCAGTATTCTTGGCAACACAGGCTTTGTCGGTTTGGGGGTCTCGATTCCACTTTTAAGTGCCACCGCATTGCCCTGGGCGACTTTCTACGCAATTACTCAAAATGCCCTCGGTACTTACGGTTTGGGTTCATTCCTTGGTCAGTATTACGGTAAGGGGAGCGATCAACCGTGGTGGCGGGCTTTGGCCGTAATTCCGACGGTACCCACCCTCTGGGCATCGGTGGCGGGCTTTGCCACCCATGATCTTTCCTTCCCTGAGGCAATCGAGACTCTGTGTGAGATGGATATTCATTTGGTGATTCCCTTGGCATTCCTCCTCACGGGCATTCGCCTCAGTTGCCTCCCCGGCTGGCAGAGCTTTCGCATAGCGTTGCTGCCGATATTGGTGAAAACGCTGTTGTTGCCCCTCACGATGATGGCGATCGCCTATGGTTTAGGCTTGCGGGGTGATACGTTGCTGGCGATCGCGATTATGGCCAGTACGCCGACAGCTTTTGCGGCTTTGATTTTAGCGGAGGAATATGAACTCAATACTGAAATCCCTCCAGCAGCGATTGCCCTGAGTACCCTAAGTTTTGTCGGGGTCTTGCCCCTGTGGGTTTGGCTGTGCCGTCAAGTTTTAACATAACGCTAACGATTGCTATCGTTTTCCAAAAACGGTGGCACACTAAAAAGTACTGCATCTATTCCTAGCTCTGTCACGAGTTGTCCCATGACAAATCCCCCAAAGTCCTCCTCCCCCCCCGTGTTCCCAATTTACCCCCCG
>DVDZ01000088.1 GCA_015296025.1 Thermosynechococcus sp. M46_R2017_013 | reverse complement strand
GGGGGAATTAAAAACTGTGTGTTCTATGTTCAACACGACAGCCAATAGTGAGCTAAAGAATTCCACCCTCTCGTTATTGCAGGTATACCGAGAGAACCCTGCACCGGAATTGCGGAATCGCCTTGTCGAGTTGAACATGGGACTGGTACGCAGGGAAGCCCACCGCTGGGCACAGTGCACCCAAGAAAGTTTTGACGACCTGATGCAAGTGGGTATCTTTGGCCTCATTCACGCCATTGAACGCTTTGACTCGAGTAAGGGGGTGGCTTTTAGTTCTTTTGCTATTCCCTACATCCGCGGTGAAATTCAACACTACCTGCGGGATAAAAGCCCCCAAATTCGTGTGCCCCGCCGTTGGCAAACATTGCAAAGCCAAGCAAAACGAGTGATTCAGGAGCTGGGCAAACAACTGCATCGCCCTCCCACGGATAGTGAAATTGCCCAAGCCCTCGATGTCCCCCTTGAGGAATGGCAAGCGGCCAAATTTGCCAGCTATCACACCACGCCGGTGAGCCTAGATGCCCCCACCTTTGAAGGCGAAGAAGAGACTGTTTCTTTGGGGGAGATTGTCCCCGATCAGCGGTACCAAAGTTTTCAACTCGCCCAAGAGGATCGCATTCGTTTGCAGCAGTGCCTGCAAAAATTGGAAGCTCGCACCTGTCAAATTCTGGAATTTGTCTTTTTGCATGATTTGAGTCAAAAAGAAACCGCTGAACTTTTAGGGCTAAGTGCGGTCACAGTCTCTCGACAGATTAAAAAAGGTCTGCAAGCCCTACAGCGAATGATGAGTCACGACGACGCTGAGTCCTGAATATCTATGGCTGATTTTGCTGCTCCCCTTGCGGCTTTAACGGCACATCGTTGGTTTAAACTAATTAACGGTGCTAGTTTCCAAGATGTTGCCCAAATCTATAATTTGACCTTGGCTTATACGCTGGCAGGTGCTGATTGTATTGATGTGGCCGCTGATCCAGCAGTGATTCACGTTGCCAATGACGCCTTGACCGTTGCCGAACGCCTAGGTGCAACTCGCCCCCTACTAATGGTGAGTATTAATGATGGGGCTGATCCCCATTTTCGTAAGGCAACATTTGATCCGCATCGCTGCCCGCCGGGGTGCGATCGCCCCTGTGAACGTATCTGCCTGCGCAGGCAATTCAGTTTAATGCCTCGGTACAAGGGGTGCTGCGCAATCGCTGTTATGGCTGTGGCCGTTGTTTGCCCCTATGCCCCTTGGACTTGATTACCACCGATGAGCAACCCGCAGTATTTGAGGACATTACTCCCTCGATTGCTGATGGCACGATTCAAGCCCTTGAAATTCATACGCAACCCCAGCGCTATAGGGCTTTTGCCGAGCTTTGGCAGCGCGTGCATCCTTGGGTGCGGTACTTACAGGTGCTGGCGATTAGTTGTCCCCAAGGAGAGGGAGTCATTGACTATTTGCGCTGGATCAATAGCCAGATTCAACCGTTGGAGTGTGTCCTCATTTGGCAGGCGGATGGTCGTCCCATGAGCGGCGATATTGGCGATGGGGCAACGCGAGCCACAATCCAGTTTGGTCAAGCGATTTTAGGGGCAAATTTACCCGGATTTGTGCAGTTAGCAGGCGGCACAAATGGCCATACGGTTGCTAAACTCAGGGCAATGGGATTGTTAGCGCCACAGGGAATTGCTGGTGTTGCCTATGGTAGTTATGCCCGCAAACGCCTTGCCCCTTTCCACGCGATCGCCGACCAACCATGGCAAACTGTACCTGCCGTCCTTGCAGCGGCTGTTGCCGAAGCAGCGACCCTTGTTTCTCCTTTGAAATCTGTCCCGTCACCCTCTGTACCCTATGGTTGAATTGACTGCTGGACAACGCCAAGTTACTGACGATCTCGATCAACTATTGGCCATCCTACCGCCGCCCCTCGGGCAGTCCCTCACCCATCACCCGCAGCGGGAAGAATTGCTAGAAATTGTCCTAGATTTGGGGCGCCTACCAGAAGCGCGGTTTATCCACAGCACCCAATACCTTGCCGAGACCCCCGTCAGCCGTGAGATGTTGCAATATGCCGTGGATCGAGTGGGCGAGTTTGGCGGTGATAATCGAGCCGGCATTGAGCGTACCTTGCACCGGATTAGTGCCCTGCGCAACCGTCAAGGAACGATTATTGGCTTGACTTGCCGAGTGGGTCGGGCGGTCTTTGGCACAATTGGCATGATTCGTGATTTGGTCGAAAGTGGCCAGTCTATCTTGCTACTAGGGCGCCCTGGTGTCGGTAAAACAACGGCACTGCGGGAAATTGCCCGCGTTCTTGCCGATGAGCTACACAAGCGGGTAGTGATTATTGACACCTCCAATGAAATTGCTGGCGATGGTGATATTCCCCATCCAGCCATTGGTAAGGCGCGACGGATGCAGGTGGCACGCCCAGAACTTCAGCATCAGGTGATGATTGAAGCGGTGGAAAACCACATGCCCCAAGTTATTATCATTGATGAAATTAGCACAGAGCTAGAAGCGCTAGCGGCTCGCACCATTGCTGAACGAGGCGTACAATTAATTGGCACAGCCCACGGCAATCAAATTGAGAACTTAATCAAAAACCCGACCCTTGCAGACTTGGTAGGGGGCATTCAATCGGTTACTCTTGGCGACGAGGAAGCGCGGCGGCGCGGCACCCAAAAAAGTGTTCTTGAACGTAAAGCCCCGCCCACCTTTCAAATAGCGGTGGAAATGCTGGAGCGCGATCGCTGGGTTGTCCATCTTGACGTGGCTACCAGTGTAGATCTCCTGCTGCGGGGTCGTCAGCCATCTCCCGAAATTCGCGGTGTTGCTGCCGATGGCTCGGTAGTGATTAGTCGTCCTGAACCTCCCCCCCCAGCGATCGGAGGTTCAATCTCTGCCTCAGCGCCCCTCTTGGCGTGACAGTGGTCAGATGCTGCCTGTTGGAGATGCTCATAAAGAACCCCTACGGGCAAATTTTGCCCAATTACTAGAGGCAACTTTGGATGCACCTACAGTGGGTCCAAATGGTGAAGAACTGCCTTTGCATGTTTTCCCCTATGCCGTGAGCCGACACCATCTGGAACAGGCTATTCGCACCCTCAACCTACCCATTGTTGTCACTAAAGATATTGATCAAGCCGATGTCATTTTGACGCTGCGTTCCCACCTCAAAGGGGAAAGTAAGCTACGGCATCTTGCCATATTCATCATTTACCCGTACATGCTATTAAAACCAACAGCATGGCACAAATTGTGCGGGGGTTACGGCATTTGCTTGGTATTGAAGACCCTAGCCCAGCAGAGTCAGCGGATCTCTCCCTCTTTAGTCCCACAGGGAGCGATGATGAATTGGAAGCACTTGAGGAGGCACGCCTAGCGGTTGAGGAAATTGTGATTCCCAAGGGGCAAGCGGTGGAGCTATTACCGCGATCAGCCAACATTCGGCGGATGCAACACGAGTTGATTGAGCATTACCAGTTAACCTCCTGTAGCTTTGGCGAAGAGCCGAATCGGCGGCTGCGGATTTATCCTAATCTCTCTCGTTGATCAAGGGGAGGAAGTCACCCACCAACTCCTGCAAAAAGATCGCCATTGGGTTAAGACGTTACCAATGATGTCTAGTTTCGACCCCGCGTGTGGTGGAGCGAGGGTGTCCTACCCCTTCAGTTATGATCTAAAGAAGATACTTTTTTTGAGAAATCATCAATAAATCATCCATCAAGAATGACACAAGCATCCACTCCTGAAGATGTTTGGCGGCTACTGGGAGAGCTACTAGAGGCTCAAAAAGAAACTGAGCGGCGGTTTCAAGA
>DVDZ01000058.1:7500-16404 GCA_015296025.1 Thermosynechococcus sp. M46_R2017_013 | reverse complement strand
GGTTTCTCCCTGCAGGAATTCATTCAGCCCCAAATAGTCGGCAAGGGAAATTTTCCAGTCAAAACGGTAGAGGGGCGATCGCCCCTTAACGATAGTGTGATAGACGATAAATCGCTCTAGGAGCGTACTCTCTGGAGCAGGCTGCCGGTTCTCTTGGCGGATATAGTGATTTTCCTTGGGCAAACCGGGCAATTTGGGATAGAGGGTTTCCGCCACCAAGCGGGGGTTAATGAGAATTTGGCCAGTGGCAGCGGACAAGTTGGGGTCAGATTGCGATCGCCCCACACTCCAAGCACTGCTCAGGGGGAGCCACAAGAGTGCCAGTAAACACCCCCACGTCATCCAGCCCAAGAAGGTCCAGCCCCGTCGTCTCCCCATCGCTCCTAATCTGCCAGTAACTCCGGTTGGGCAATTTCATCGGACATTTCGATAATGGCACGGGTCACCGGCTTCAGGGGCAGATCATCGAGATCTTCACTGGCCTCTAGCCCCCGCCGCTGTTTAGCCCGGTTGGCAATTTGCACCGTAATCCGATAGCGATTGGCGGAGTGCTGGATTAATTCTTCCGCCCGACGGTTAATTTCTAAAGATGAATAATGAAGGCGTTTTTGCATGGTCGGTCTTTCCTTAAACGTGGGTGGCCATTGTTTCTAGGGGTTGTGGCACTGGTGTTACAAAAGGCTGGATAATGCCACCCCCCAACAGGCAATCCCCTGCATACCAAACCGCCGCTTGTCCTGGCGTTACCCCAAATTGCGGTTCAGCAAATTCCAATTTTACCTGCTCAGCGTTGGCATCGGGAATGATAGTCACGGACACAGGGGGGGTGCGATAGCGAATTTGTACCGTTGCTGTCATAGGTTCCCTAGGGGGAGGAATCGAGACCCAGTTCACCCGTGCCACTGTACACTCACGACGGCCAGCGGTGGCGCGATCGCCAACAATAACGCGATTGTGTTCCCGATCCAAGGCCACCACGTAGAGGGGTTCGGGTGCTGCAATCCCTAAGCCCTTGCGCTGGCCAATGGTGTAGTGGTGGATCCCCTGATGGTACCCCAGCACCCGCCCATGGATGTCCACAATCTCTCCCCGTTGGCTGGGCAAATACTGTTCAAGAAATTGGCGCATGGAGCCATGGGCTTCAATCAGACAGAGATCTTGACTTTCCGGTTTACTGGCTGTGTGCAGGCCATACTGCGCTGCAAGGGCACGGGTCTCGGCTTTAGTTTGCTGACCGAGGGGAAAAAGCACATGAGCTAGAATCTCTTGGGGCAAGTCGTAGAGAAAGTAGCTTTGATCCTTATGACGATCCACCGCCCGCCACAATTCATAGCGATCGCTAGTGGGATTATATTTCACTTGGGCATAGTGACCCGTGGCAATGTAGTCAATCCCCAGTTGCTCACGGCTATAGGCCAGCATTGGCCCAAACTTCACCAAGCGGTTGCATTGGGAACAAGGTAGCGGTGTTACCCCATTGGCATAGCCACTGACTAGGTAGTTCACAATATATTTCTCGAAAATTTCGCGGCTATCCACAATGTGGTGGGGCACCCCCAGCTCCTCGCAGAGGCGCGCCGCATCCACCAGCCCCTCAGAGCAGCACTGCCCCTTACCTTTCATCAGCCATAGGGTTAGACCCACAACAGGGTACCCTTGAGCTTTGAGGCTGGCAAGGGCAACGGAACTATCGACACCGCCGGAAAGGCCAACAACAACCGCCGGTAAATCGGACATTGTTAAGATTCACAAAAAATCCACCTCTTTTAGGGTAGCATCCCTACTTTCACAACACAGACCACCGCAATCGGCTATAATCAGGAGACAAGGTTGGCGAGTAATCGCCGCTTGAGTTTTTAAGTAGAGCGATTCTTGAGTTCGGTTTTAGGGAAGGTTGGTTACGTAACAGTCGTCTCTCCGAAGTCAACGTCAACACATGGTTCAATTTTTGCTTTGGAGCAGATTAGATTATGTCTATTTATGTCGGCAACCTTTCCTACACGGCCACCCAAGAAGACCTAGAGGCCGTTTTTGCCGAATACGGTTCCGTCAAACAAGTCTATTTACCGGTGGATCGGGAAACAGGCCGTAAGCGGGGCTTTGGTTTTGTGGAAATGTCCACGGATGCTGAAGAAGATGCAGCGATCGCCGATCTCGACGGTGCCGAGTGGATGGGACGGCAACTCAAGGTCAACAAAGCACGCCCCCGTGAAGCCATGGGCGGTGGCAACCATCGTTATTCCCGTAATCGCTAACTCCCTCAAGTAGCCCTCTAGGAGGTGCTCTATCGGCTCTGCCCATGTGGTAGAGAAATAATAACAACCTGCTGAACGCAATTGGAAAGGAACATCATCCCTATGGCGCGCATGTATTACGACGCAGATGCCCAACTGGAACTCCTCAAGGACAAAACGATTGCCATTATTGGCTATGGCTCCCAAGGCCATGCCCATGCCCTCAACCTGCGGGATAGCGGTCTTAATGTTGTGGTGGGTCTCTATGCTGGCAGTCGTTCTGCAGAGCGCGCCCGTGCCGAGGGTCTAGGGGTGTACCCCGTGGCTGAGGCCGCAAAAATGGCCGACTGGATTATGATTCTTTTGCCCGATGAAGTTCAGCGGGTTGTTTATGAACAGGAGATCGCCCCCCAGTTGCAACCGGGGAATGTTCTCTCTTTTGCCCACGGCTTTAACATTCACTTTGGTCAGATTGTGCCCCCCGACAATGTGGATGTGGTGATGGTGGCTCCCAAAGGTCCCGGTCACCTTGTTCGCCGCACCTATACCCAAGGGGAAGGGGTGCCTTGCCTGTTTGCGGTCTATCAAAATGCCAGTGGACAAGCCCGTGATTTAGCCATGGCCTATGCCAAGGGAATTGGTGGCACCCGTGCCGGGATTCTGGAAACCACCTTCCGCGAAGAAACCGAAACTGATCTCTTTGGTGAGCAAGTGGTGCTCTGCGGTGGCCTCAGCGCCCTGATCAAAGCTGGCTTTGAAACATTGGTACAGGCAGGTTATCAGCCAGAATTGGCTTACTTTGAGTGCCTTCACGAAGTAAAGCTAATTGTGGATTTGATTGTTGAAGGGGGTCTTGCCAAAATGCGGGACAGCATCTCCAACACCGCAGAATATGGCGACCTCACCCGTGGCCCACGGATTATTACCGATGAAACCCGCGCTGAAATGCGCAAAATTCTCCACGAAATTCAAACGGGTCAATTTGCCCGTGAGTTTGTGCTGGAAAATATGGCCGGTAAACCAGGCTTTACTGCCATGCGGCGACGGGAAGCGGAACACCCCATTGAACAGGTGGGTCAAGAACTGCGCTCCATGTTTAGCTGGTTAAAACGGGCTTAAGTTTTGCCCTAGGGGGCAGCAATGGCGATTATTTCGTCACAAAACTCACCGTCGGAGCAATCACGCCCCCCTTCTTTACTCTCCAATCAACCCACCCGAGAGGAACAGCACTCGCCGGCTGAAGAGTCCCTACGTCCCCGCTCTTTGCAGGAGTACATTGGTCAGCAGGAACTCAAGGAGGTGCTGCACATTGCCATCGAAGCAGCAAAGGCACGTCAAGAACCCCTTGATCACCTGCTGCTTTATGGTCCGCCGGGCTTAGGGAAAACCACCGTTGCCTTAATCTTGGCGGCTGAAATGGGGGTCAACTGCAAAGTGACCAGTGCTCCAGCTCTGGAACGTCCCCGCGATATTGTGGGTCTGCTGGTAAACCTGCAAGAGGGGGATATTCTCTTTATTGATGAAATTCACCGCCTCTCCCGCATGACCGAAGAACTCCTCTATCCGGCAATGGAGGATTTTTACCTTGATCTGACGGTGGGCAAACAGCAAACAGCGCGCACGCGCCGACTAAAGTTAAATCCCTTTACCTTGGTGGGGGCAACTACCCGTGCCGGAGCCTTGACCTCGCCCTTGCGCGATCGCTTTGGCTTGGTGCAGCGGTTGCGTTTTTATCATCCCGAAGAACTCCAACAGATTGTTCAGCGCGGCGCTGCTCTCCTACAAACACCAATTACCCCCGAAGCTGCACTGGAAATTGGCCGGCGCAGTCGCGGTACTCCCCGCATTGCTCTGCGGCTCCTGAAACGGGTACGGGATTATGCCGATGTCAAGCACGATGGCAGGATTAGCCTAGAGGTGGCCATCGCTGCCCTTGAACTGTTTAATGTGGATCCAGCGGGGCTAGATTGGAGCGATCGCCGGCTCCTCAGTCTGATGATTGAATCCTACCAAGGGGGACCTGTGGGGATTGAAACCCTTGCCGCCGCCACGGGCGAGGATGTGCAAACCATTGAAGAGGTCTATGAACCCTACCTTCTCCAGATGGGCTATCTGCAACGGACGCCCCGGGGTCGAGTCGCCACTCCCCGCGCTTGGCAACATCTAGGTTATACGCCACCGGAAAACCAGTTGCCATTGTTATCTAGTCGTCCCTATAACCCTTCGTCTTCAACCCCGACCGCTTAATGAGATCGGTATTCAATTGATGGCAGGGGATTTCGACAATTTAGCTTGGGAGCAAACAGGCGATCGCGAGCTATTGAATGCAACTCTCAAATCTTGGGATGTAGTACGGTGCATCATGATCTTGCCTAGGCACTCATTGTTGGTCAGTCTTAGCCTGCCCCTGTAATTGGAAAATCGCTGTAAGCTATTGATAGGGTTGATTAAGGTTTTTTAACCTTTACCCGACTCTCTGCCTCGCCCACGTGAACGACCATGTTGCGGATCATCACCCAGTTAACAGACCTACGCGCTGAACTGCGCCGCATTTGCGATCGCACTGATAGCGGGGAGATGAGCGAACAACAGGCTACGGTTGAGGCAATTTTGCGCCGTGTAGCCAAGGAAGGCGATCGCGCCCTGATTGAGTACACTGCCCAGTTTGATCACATTGACCTTACCCCCGAAACATTACGGGTGAAAGGGGACGAATTGGATGCCGCTTACCAACAGGTGTCCAAAGAACTCCTCGATGCAATTCGCCTCGCTAAGGAACAAATCGAAGCCTTCCACCGCCAGCGCGTGCCCAAAAGTTGGGTGCAATTTGGCGAAGATGGCATTGTGCTAGGCAAACGCTACACCGCCGTCGATGCTGCCGGACTTTATGTACCGGGGGGACGGGCTGCCTATCCGAGTACGGTTTTAATGAATGCAATTCCGGCGCAGGTGGCAGGGGTTCAGCGAATTGTCATGGTGACTCCCCCTGGTCAAGGCAAGGGCATTAATCCTGCTGTCCTCGTCGCTGCCCAAGAAGCGGGGATCCAAGAGATTTATCGCGTTGGTGGCGCCCAAGCGATTGCCGCCCTTGCCTATGGCACAGAAACAATTCCCCGTGTAGATGTGATTACAGGGCCGGGAAACCTCTATGTGATGCTGGCTAAAAAACAGGTTTATGGCCGTGTTGGCATTGACTCCCTTGCAGGTCCTTCAGAAGTCTTGATCATTGCCGATGAAGCTGCGCAGCCAGTTCACATTGCGGCTGATTTACTGGCTCAAGCGGAACATGATCCTCTGGCAGCCGCAATTTTGCTCACCCCCAGTCTGCCCCTTGCCAAGGCAGTGGTCGCTGCCGTTGAGGCACAATTGGCCAACCATCCTCGCCGCGTTCTCACAGAGAAGGCGATCGCCCACTACGGTCTCATTGGCATTGTTGAAACCTTTGAACAAGCAGTCGAGCTGTCCAATAGCTTTGCCCCAGAGCATTTGGAACTAGCAGTTGAAGACCCTTGGAACCTTGTGGAACAAGTGCGCCATGCCGGTGCTATTTTCCTCGGCTATTCCACCCCTGAAGCAGTTGGCGACTATCTAGCAGGCCCCAATCACACCCTGCCCACCTCTGGTGCTGCTCGTTATGCTTCTGCCCTGGGCGTAGAAACCTTCTTGAAGCACTCCAGTATTATTCAATACACCCCTACCGCCTTGCACAAACAAGGGAGAGCCGTCATGACCCTAGCTGAAACAGAAGGCCTGATTTCCCACCGCGACTCCGTGCGTCTGCGCCTTGAGCCTTAGAAACTGACAATTAGGTAAGGGGCATCAAATTTACCCACGCGCACGGGTTTACCCTTGAAACTAGGGGGCAGTTCAATGTGACGCCGCTGATCGCCAGCCTCCACTGTCAGTTCCCCACTAAACTCGCTGAGTTTCACCTGCTCTTTGCGAAACCCCGGCAGGAAAATGCGCACCTGTTGTCGCACCTCATCAAACTCATAGGGAGCCGGTGCGACCACTGACTGGTTGAAGTCTGGCAGATGGGAAACAAGACCTTGCCAGTGACTCCAGTTTTCGGGAAGAGGAGAGATACGCAATGGAACAAATCCGTTGCGGACATCTGGGGTGGGTTGCCCGATACAAAAGACTTCGGAAATAGGGATGTTCACCTGCTGAGCACTGCCCCATAGCCATCGGGTTTGCGCAATTGAAATCTCTGTGGTTTCTGTTAAGAGAAACACCGATAGGTGCTGCGGGTCGGCGGCAATCTTCACGCCGCGGTCAATCCACACTTTGGCCTCACCAAAGCGCTCGCGCACTTTTTGGGTATCAATATTGGCTGCCATCATTGCACTGGCGATCGGCCCACCAATAGCATTGGCAATCGCGTTGAGGTCTAATTGATCCAGCAAGCGCTGAAAGCGACGATAGTACCACGCCAATCCCTGGGGCAATCCAATCAGCCGCAATGTATCTTGACTATTCCCACCCACATAGACAATCACATCGTACTCTCCACTGCTGTAGTAAACCCGCAGGGCATTTAAAGTCAGCAAGGTATCCATCCCCGGCAAAATCATCAATTCCCCTGCATAAACCTTACCCACCAACTCTTGGGGCAAATAAGGCTCCACTAAACGGCTGAGTTCTTGCCATGCAGTGTTGACACTTTCAGTGGCCACTAGTTCTGCGATCGCCAATCGCTCCGACAAAAATTTTGGTTGCCAGCCAATAGATTCCTCCCAATGACCAATGAGAAACTGCAGTGGTGTCGCGGGACTAGGAACCGTTAGTAGCGTTCGTTGCTGCCGCTCGGCAAACCACTGGGCAATAGCCAGACCAAGCGCGGTTTGTTGTTCTGGTCTTGCTCCTAAAAGAGTAACAATGCGTGTCATGGCAAGTTTGAGGACGAGAGTTCCTTGGACTATCCTATCGGCAAACGGCGGCTCCAAATTTATCTAGATCAGCCCTCATAAAATCGCCTCTATGGGCAGCTAAACCTGTTCAACGATAAATCTACTCACTGGGGCGATCGCCTGCTTTCCAGAGGCTTCTAGGCCATTCCCAGGCCAAAAAAATTTTTGCGCGGCGCGAATAGATCTCCATTAGAAGGATTTGAACCTGAACAGGAACCTTATTTTTGGAGTTTTCCCCAGATTCCCCAAGGTTTTCCCCAGCTTTTCCAAAACTTTGATCTTTTTGCCATTTCAACTCCGCACTTGTGTGTATTCCAGTACCCTTAAGCCAGATTTTCTCAGGTTCTGAGTCAGTTTCAATCGAAATCCAGATTCCCAAAGTTCACATCCTTTATTTTTCTCTAGTAGCGTTTTATTTCTATTAGATCTTAGAGATCTACTACTACTACTTATACATATATATACTTATAGTAGTAGTAGGTGCTGTGGAAATGTGGAAAACTTTTCAGAAATCCGCTCTAGAAGTGGATTTGAGCTACTTCCCCCTTGTGGAAAACTTGTGGAAAAAGTAGGGGGTTTTTCCACAGGCTATTATCTGGTTGGAAAAAGAATAAAAAGTTTTCCACAGTTTTTCAGAGTTTTTCCAAGGTTTTCCACAGGTTTTCCCCAGAATTTTCCACAGGGGTTTTGGAGTTTTCCACAGGCTAAGGGAGCAGATCTCCGTATTTTTACGATTCTCTTTGCCCGCGATCGCCCCGACACTGGAGAGGAGAGATTTTGCTAACCAATACAAAGGTTTCAGTGGATTCCCTGATGTTTTCCCTAGAGTGCCCCAGCAGCAGTCTTGAGCAAGTCATTGGCCACCTTTCCCCTGTTGAGCAGATTCGGATGCTGATGCACCACCCCTACTTCACTGGTCGTTGTCCGGTTTGCCGTCAACCTATCCACCACTCCCAACTCAAAATGGGGCAGTGCCATTGCTCCCATTGTGGTTGGCACGATCATGCTGGCAATCTTAGCGCTATCCCTACGACTCAGAGTCAAGACCGTTAGGGGTCGCATTCTCTCATGGGTGCAAAACTAGCAACGATTGCCACCATCAGCCACCAGAGGGTAGCCACCTCCGGGCGAAACCAAATTGTATCCACCAGCCCGTGGGTTAACATTCCCACCATTGTTGCCACTGTTGCCATCAACCAGAATCCTTGGGGATTCCCCGTTTCCCTTAATTCCCGTAAACAACGCCACGCGCGATCGCCAAGCACCGCCAACAACCAGAGAAAGACAGCAAAGCCAATCACACCCACTTCCACCAGGATTTCCAAAAAGATGGAATAGGCACTCAACGCCGTAAAGCGCACATTCACTTGGTACAGCGGGTAAATCTGGTTAAAGGCCACATTCCCCGGTCCAATCCCTAACCAAGGCCGTGCCCAAATCATCTGTTGCACTGCTGTCCAAACATTAATCCGAAAATTATTGCTACTGTCACCTCGTGCAGCAAAAATACTCGCCGCTCGCTCCCGCAGCGCCGGCACACTGAGAATCGCGCCAATACAAAGGGCGATCGCCAGCCCCCCCCGCAGTCGGTACCCCCCAACGACGCCATTTCAGCGGTAACATTGGCCAAAACCAAACCCCCAGCAACACAACCCCAGTGATTGTTGCTGCAACCAACCCCAACCAGCCACCACGGCTAAACGTCAAAATTAGGCTCGCCGTATTCATCCCCAGCCATCACCACCCGCCAGCATGGCCTT
>DVDZ01000058.1:0-2500 GCA_015296025.1 Thermosynechococcus sp. M46_R2017_013 | reverse complement strand
AAGGTTAAGGAAGTCGGTCAGCGCAAGCGAAGCTGGCGACCGAAGCCCCGGTGAACGGCGGCCGTAACTATAACGGTCCTAAGGTAGCGAAATTCCTTGTCGGGTAAGTTCCGACCCGCACGAAAGGCGTAACGATCTGGGCGCTGTCTCGGAGAGAGGCTCGGCGAAATAGAAGTGTCTGTGAAGATGCGGACTACCTGCACCCGGACAGAAAGACCCTATGAAGCTTTACTGTAGCCTGGAATTGAGTTCGGGCTTTGCTTGCGCAGGATAGGTGGGAGACGTTGAAGTATCCCTTGCGGGGGATACGGAGTCGCCAGTGAGATACCACTCTGGCAAGGCTAGAATTCTAACCTTCTGCTGTTAGCCAGCGAAGGAACAGTTTCAGGTGGGCAGTTTGACTGGGGCGGTCGCCTCCTAAATGGTAACGGAGGCGCGCAAAGGTTCCCTCAGGCTGGTCGGAAATCAGCCGTAGAGTGCAAAGGCATAAGGGAGCTTGACTGCAAGACCTACAAGTCGAGCAGAGACGAAAGTCGGCCTTAGTGATCCGACGGTTCCGCGTGGAAGGGCCGTCGCTCAACGGATAAAAGTTACTCTAGGGATAACAGGCTGATCTCCCCCAAGAGTTCACATCGACGGGGAGGTTTGGCACCTCGATGTCGGCTCATCGCAACCTGGGGCGGTAGTACGTCCCAAGGGTTGGGCTGTTCGCCCATTAAAGCGGTACGTGAGCTGGGTTCAGAACGTCGTGAGACAGTTCGGTCCATATCCGGTGCAGGCGTAGGAGCATTGAGAGGACTCCTCCTTAGTACGAGAGGACCGGGAGGAACGCACCTCTGGTGTACCTGTTATCGTGCCAACGGTAGACGCAGGGTAGCCATGTGCGGAGTGGATAACCGCTGAAAGCATCTAAGTGGGAAGCCCACCTCAAGATGAGTGCTCCCATGGCATAAGCCAGTAAGGTCACGGGTAGAACACCCGTTAATAGGCTCTCGATGGAAGTCCAGTAATGGATGAAGTCTAGGAGTACTAATAGACCGAGGGCTTGACCTCATCAATCAACGGGTGTCTGAATCAAGATACGATACTGACAATCGCTATTTAGTTTAGAGGTTATCTTTGCTGAACTTATCTAGCAATCCTTATAGTCTAGGTTTCTAACTTAAAATAAAAGCTTTGCCTAGTGCCTATGGCGCGGCGGAACCACGCTGATCCATCCCGAACTCAGAGGTGAAACGTCGCAGCGGCGAAGATAGTTGGAGGGTAACCTCCTGCAAAAATAGCTCGGTGCTAGGCAAAATATTTGCGCTACCCCATCTAGAAAGTCTAGGTGGGGTCTTGATTTTTAAGAAATCTTTAAGGGATGATTCCTTTTGGATAGAGGAGTGACAGTTATTGGTAGGTGGGTTTATATCTCCTTAAAAGGTTTTTAGGGTCATGCCTCAATTAATGCGTCTTATGGGTTCTCGCCGCTGGGTGTTGATGGGTTCCTCGGTAGGTGCAGCGGTGTTAGCGGCAGTGTTGCCTAGTTACGGGCGAATGCAGGACAGTCCTAAGATGTTGGTGGATGAGGTGTGGCAAATTGTGCAGCAGCACTATGTGGATGAGTCTTTCAATGAGGTGGATTGGCTGGCGGTACGACGACAACTTTTGGCGCAGCGCTATACATCACGGGAGCAGGCCTATGTAGCCATTCGGGGAATGTTGCAGCAGTTGGATGATCCCTATACACGCTTCATGACTCCGGAGGAGTTTGCTGCTTTGCGCACCCAAACGTCAGGGGAAGTTTCAGGAATTGGCATTCGCTTGGCGGTAGATAAGAAGACACAACAGTTAACGATTTTGGAGGCACTGGAAAATTCGCCCGCAACGAAGGCAGGAATTAGGGCCGGCGATCGCCTGCTGGCCATTGATGGTCATTCTACCCAGCGGATGTCGATTGAGGAGGCGTCACGACGAATTCGTGGGCGGGTAGGTACTCCCATTGAACTTCAGTTGTTTCGCCCCGGTCGCGGTACATTTCGCCTAACTCTGACACGGGCATTGATTGAACTCCCTGCGGTGCGATCGCTGGTCAAGGAGGAAAGGGGTGCCCGTATCGGCTATATCTATCTGAGTGAATTTACAGCCCATGCGGCGGATCAATTGCGAGCGGCAATTCGTAAGCTAGAGGCAGAGGAGGTAGAGGGCTTTGTTTTGGATTTACGGGGGGAATCCGGGGGGGGCTGTTGCAGGCGGGAATTGATATTGCCCGCCTGTGGTTGAATCAGGGGGTTATTGTTCGTACGGTGGATCGCAGTGGTCACAGTGAACCAGCACGAGCGAATCAATCTGCTTTAACAAACCTACCTTTGGTGGTCTTGGTCGATCACCGCTCTGCCAGCAGCAGTGAAATTCTCACGGGAGCATTGCAAGATAACGGTCGTGCGATTGTGGTGGGCACGCCAACCTACGGTAAGGCCTTGGGACAATCCATTCACCAGTTGAGTGATGGTTCAGG
>DVDZ01000179.1 GCA_015296025.1 Thermosynechococcus sp. M46_R2017_013 | reverse complement strand
TGCCAATATCCGAGAGGGTTTTACCCACAAGCTGACAATTTACCAGAAGCAGATTGTAGTCTGCTTCTAGTAACTATCAGATACGAATGCGTTCGGGGCAGGAAGAGAACGGTGCACACTTTTGTGCACTTTCTTGGTAGCAGTTCATTGTCTTTCTCTGTGGACAGGGCTTAGTACAACTGGAGCGACTTTAGCTGCTTATCGAACATGTGGATAGTATCCACAAAGCGCGCTGTTTTTGACTGCGTGGAAATAACCAGCGATTGAGTACGGGCACCTCCTTTGAAGAAACGCACTCCTTTCATGAGCATGCCAGGGGTAATGCCACAGGCAGCAAAGAGCACCGTTTCCCCAGAGGCTAATTCCTCGGCCTCATAGACTTTATCGGGATCCGTAATACCGGCTCTTTTTAGCTCTTCAAGGTTGCCTTCGCGGGTGCGATTGGCCCATTCCTTGGTCATGACCACCGCGGGATCATAGACCAATTGGCCTTGAAAGTGTCCGCCCAATGCCCGCATGGCAGCAGCGGAAATTACCCCTTCGGGCGCAGCCCCAATACCCATGAGGGCGTGAATATTGGTACCAGAAAAGGCACAGGAGAGAGCCGCCGAAACGTCGCCATCGGTAATAAGTTGAACACGGGCACCGGCATCGCGAATTTCTTGAATCAGATCATTGTGGCGATCGCGCTTCATGACCACCACCACCAATTCATCAATGGCGCGATCAAGACATTCCGAGAGAATTTTCAGGTTTTCTGTTGCCGAGTTGCGAATGTCCACTTTACCTTTAGCAGCAGGGGGCGCAGCCAGTTTCTTCATGTAAAAGTCGGGAGCTGCAAACAACCCCCCTTTTTCGGAAATAGCCAGCACTGCCATTGATCCCGGCTGGCCATAGGCGCAGAGGTTTGTCCCTTCACAGGGGTCAACGGCAATATCAATTTCAATCAGTTCTTCGGGGTTACAGTATTGGGCAGCATCAGGACGGGTACAAATACCCACTTCTTCACCAATATAGAGCATCGGGGCTTCATCCCGTTCCCCTTCGCCAATTACAATGCGGCCACGCATATGGATTTGATTCAGGCGGTTACGCATGGCATCTACGGCCACCTGATCTGCCATGTGTTTATCGCCTTTGCCCATCCACCGTGCTGAGGCGATCGCCGCCTGCTCGACAACCTCAATAATCTCTAAGCCGATGACGTTATCCACACAACCCTCCTAACTGCACAAGTTGATCCCGCAGAGGTTTCCTATCTGAGCTTACAGAACTTTGGTACGCAGAAAATAATTTCTCACTGCAAATTATTTGTTCGCAACTGTAGTTTCATTGCCAAGCCAGCGCGCTCTGTTGGTGTTAACGCTTCTCCTCGAGGACTAGGGTGCAGTCAAAAAGAGCAGTTGCTCTGTGGGCAGATGATCTAAGTAATAGCCATCCTGTGCCAACACAATGAACAGGTGAAGGCCACAATCAGGATACAGGTGCAAGTCCGCCCACGGAATGGCCACTTCTAAGCAGGTGTCCACGGCATAGCGGGCATGGGTGGGGCGCTCTTGCCATTGAGAGTTGGCGATCGCCTCTTTGAAGGTGAGCAACTGCTTTTCAAGGTCAATTACTAATTGATGGTGGAACAGGTAGTTGAGGGGCGCTTCGTCGGGACAATCTTGCAGGTCAGAAAGAGGGCTATTGTACGTCACCATGTTGGGGTAGTACCAGCAAAAGTGCAGGGTAGTGATCTCAGTTCCAAAGGGCTGTTTTTGGCTAGGCGCATCGAGGCGCAAATAGATATTCAGGTGATCTACCCCATACCAGAGGCGATTGATTAGGGTTTGGCGGTGCATCGTCCCTCGGCTGCCACCAATGTGAATCCGGCCAGCAAAGTTCCAGTCCTGCTCATCCCCTTTGCCATCAATCTCAGGGTGAATAAAGCCTTGGGGTGGGTAGGTATCCTTGGCTTCATGGACTTCTAAGGGCTCCTTGAGAACCTCAGGAATTGGCTCTGCCAATGCCGTGTAGAGCGCCATTAAATGCTCACGGAAAAGCTGGTCAAACATGGCATCGTGGTTGGAGGAGTGCCCCTCGCCAAACCACCAGAACCAGTCAGAGCCTTCAGCGGCAAATAGAGCTTGCCATGCCGTTGGATTCTTCGTTTCTGTGGCCTCTGGATGGCGCTCAAGGGTTTTGCGGGCAGTGGCCAAATAGTCCCAAGCCTTGTTTTTTACTGGGTCGCCAATCCAAGTGCAGAAATTGCCATCAATCCAAGAGCCACTGTGGAGGGAAGACCCCGAAATCACCGCCCGCGGCGGATATTGTTGCAGATACTCAGCTACCGAGACACAGGCAAAGTGCTCACTGTCACTAAGACCTTGGTAGAGAGCCTCTAAAAAGGGCAGGCCATCGCGGGGATAGTACTCCCAGCAGTTTTCGCCATCGAGGGCAATTGTCACTAACCAAGGCTGTTCCAAGCTCGATCCGCCCCTGCCTTCATGGGCAATGAGTTGTTGGCGAATGCCCTCAAGCTGCTGGAGCAAATCGGCGGCGGCCGCTTCGGGAGCCATGGCACTGTAGGTAAACCCAATCAAATCCGAGAGGCGGTGATCGCGAAAGACAATGTTCAGATCCCCGCGCGCTGTGGTCAAGCGATAGGGTTGATAAAGAATTTCGGCCTGTTGCACCACTCCCCGTTCATTGCGATGAAAGTAGGTGCCCGTTGTCCAACCTAAAACGGCTTCATCGGCGCAAATCCACTCAAACCCCTGCTCCAGAATGGGTTCGAGAATAGCAGGACTGACGGCTTGTTCTGAGGGCCACAGGCCACGGGGCGATCGCCCAAAAAATTGCTCATAGAGAACTCGTGCCCGCCGCAAATGGCGGTGCACATCTTCGGGGTAGCAAAACCGCTGTTGCGGCAAGGCAATGTTGGGAATCGCCACCTTGGCAGCGTCAGTATCCACCAAAAGGGGCAAAATTGGGTGGGTGTAAGGCGTGGTGGTCACTTCAATTTGGCCGGCCTCCTGCAGAGCGCGGTGCTGGGGGATAATTTGGCTGAGAATTTCCCGTTGCTTGGCAATAATTCGCTGGCGATCGCTCAGGCTAAAGTTGCGCCCCTGAGACAGCCATTGGGCAATTTCTGGCTCCTTCCAATAGAGAGGATCAATCCACGCTAAATTGTGCCACGCCAAGAGATCCCCATAGTCTTGGGGTTGCCAGTGTTGCCAACACCAAGCTTTCCCCTTGGTTTGCCGCTGCTCGTAGAGTTCCCGATAGCGGGGATGGGGGTCAATCATGGTGCGGTGGTGGGCATCAAAGAAATGCTCAATAATAAACCAGCGCTGTTGATCCGTAAGCTGTTCCACTGGTGTCAGTGTCGCTGTAAGGTAGGGATCGAGCGCCGTGCCGTTGACATAATCCTGAATTTGCAACAACAGCGAGGGGACAAGGTTAATTGTCTGTTTGAGGCGGGGATATTTGGCGAGCACAAGAATGAGGTCTAGGTAATCCTTGGTGCCGTGGAGGCGTACCCAAGGCAGTAGGTATTGACCGCTGCGGCAACTTTTGTAGAGGGGTTGATGTTGGTGCCAAATAAAAGCAACATGCAAGGGATATGCCACAACTAGCTTGCCCCCAATCCTGCAGGACTCCTTCTCCAGTATTTCAGGGGAGTTTAGGCTTGCACCACTTTGTTACGTAAGATGACAAAAGCAGTAACAATCTTAATATAGTCCTTTTCGAGAACAGAGGTGATGCTCCCGCCTCAGCCTCTGTTGTTGGCGCACGGCTGTACTATTCTGAGTGGTGAAAAGTGTATTGAAAGAGAAATTATA
>DVDZ01000141.1 GCA_015296025.1 Thermosynechococcus sp. M46_R2017_013 | reverse complement strand
CGCACTGCTGTTGGCGCTCATAACGGGGGGTCTGTGTTCGCGGCCTTTGGGACAGATTTTTGCGCAGTTTAGCGAAGATACCAGTCGCGATCGCCTCTTAGGTTGTAGTGGCCATGTCAGTTCTGCCCATATTCCCCACAGTGGGACAGGTATTGGTCAAATCAGTGTTTTGGATGCCAATCGCAATCGCCTCATTCTGCCCGCCGTTTTGCCTGCTTGGGCAACGATCACCCCGCAGCACGGTCAGGAAATTTTAATTATTGATCGTCAGGAGAACGAGTATGTTGTCGTGGCCAAAGATAGCTTGGACGAAGCGACATGGTTACGCCAGCAGCGGCAATCTCAGATCAACGAGGGCAAAGACACTTGAGGTATTGATTTTTCCATGGGCGGTGAGGGACTCGAACCCCCGACAGCCTCGGTGTAAACGAGATACTCTACCAACTGAGTTAACCGCCCAGACTTTAGATTACTTATCATAGCAAAGTCCAGAACTTAGACAAGAAGGAAAAGGGGGAATTAAGTAAGAGTACTCAGTGACAGTGTCAACATTTGTTACAAACGTTGCTGGGGATCATAAGACTTGTGGAGAACACCCACCAAATGCTGACATTTCCTCGCATTCCTAAGGAGATCGCAGTAGGTTGAGGATCAGTACAGGACAGCGTGTCAATGTGTTGTAACGGTGTCGGGCTGTTATAAAAAATGCCCTGATGAGTACACCAAAAGAATTGTTCTGTAAAGACTGCAAACCCTATCCAAGAGTGCCTATGAAAGTTGGGGTCGTTAAGGAACGCGAAGTGGGTGAACAACGGGTCGCCCTGATTCCCGAAATTGTTGCCAAGCTGGTGCAGCAGGGGTATCACCTCTGCGTGGAGTCAGGCGCAGGAGATATGGCGCACTTCAGCGATGATGACTACCGTGCTGCCGGTGCGGCAATCGGTCACTCCATTGAAGAGGTCTGGGGCGGTGTGGATGTGCTGCTCAAAGTTGGCCCACTACGCGATCGCGAGGTGGAGTGGATTCGCCCCGGTACAACGCTAATGAGTTTTCTCAATCCCCTAGGGAATCCATGGCAAATGCAGCACTTAGCAGAGCGACAGATTACCGCCTTTGCCCTCGAGTGTATTCCGCGCACGAGTCGTGCCCAGAGTATGGATGCCCTCTCCTCCCAAGCGGCGGTAGCAGGCTATGCAGCGGTGTTATTGGCGGCATCCCATTTGCCCCGCTTTTTTCCGATGCTGACGACGGCGGCGGGTACAATTCCCCCGGCCAAGGTATTTGTCATTGGTGCAGGGGTGGCTGGCCTGCAGGCGATCGCCACCGCCCGGCGTTTGGGGGCTGTGGTTGAAGCCTTTGACATTCGCCCGGCGGTCAAGGAAGAAGTGCAAAGCCTCGGTGCCAAATTTGTGGAAGTCAACCTTGAGGAGGATACCGTTGCTGCCGGTGGCTATGCCAAAGAGGTGTCTGAAGTGGCAAAGCACAAAACCCAAGAGGCGATCGCCAGCCATGTCCACAGTGCCGACGTGGTCATTACCACTGCCCAAATTCCCGGCAAGCCGGCCCCTCTTTTGGTGACCGAACGCATGGTGGCCAGTATGAAACCCGGTTCAGTCATTGTCGATTTAGCCGCTGAGCAGGGGGGCAACTGCGCCTGCACAGAACCGGGGCGCTCCATTTGTCATCAGCGGGTCACCATTATTGGCCCAATCAACCTGCCCTCGACAATGGCGGTGCATGCCAGTCAAATGTATGCCAAAAACATTTCAACACTCCTAAAGTACCTTGCCCCCAAGGGGGAATTGGTGTTGAACTTTGGCGATGACATCATTGATGCCGCTTGTGTCACCCATCAAGGACAGGTACGCAACCCACGGGTACTGCAACTGCTGCATCCTGGGCAAACCTTGGCCGCAACGGTTTAGAAATTTCCCTAGAGGGTTGGTTCTATGACAGATCCCATTCTTGTCGGTTTGATTATTTTTGTACTGGCCAGTTTCGTTGGCTTTGAGGTGATTCATAAAGTTCCGCCCACATTGCATACCCCCCTCATGTCTGGCTCCAATGCCATCTCTGGCATTGCGGTGATTGGGGCGCTGCTCTTGGCAGGCAGTGGGCACACAACCCTAACGGTGGTCTTGGGATTGATGGCAACGGTGCTGGCCACGATTAATGTGGTGGGCGGTTTTTTGGTCACGGATCGGATGTTGCAGATGTTTAAGCGGTAGGCACCATGGATTGGCTAACACGCATTGAAGAATTGAGCTATTTGGGCGCTGCGGCGCTCTTTATCCTCGGTTTGAAAAAATTGGGGTCTCCGGCTACGGCACGTCAAGGAAATCGCCTTGCCGCCTTGGGGATGTTAATAGCGATTGTGGTCACACTCCTGGATCGTCAGATTGCTAGTTATACGGGCATCCTAGCGGCCATTGGCCTCGGCAGTGTCATTGGCGCAATTGCTGCTTACAAAGTGGAAATGACGGCCATGCCCCAGATGGTGGGGTTACTCAATGGCTTAGGGGGGGGCGCCTCTGCCTTGGTGAGCATTGGTGAATTTTGCCGCATCGTGGCCGTGGGTGAGCCGCTGACCCCCAGTACGCTGGTCACAATTATTTTGGGGGTGCTGATTGGTGGCATTACCCTTAGCGGTAGCCTTGTTGCTTTTGGTAAACTTCAGGGACTGATTTCGGGGACACCAATCATTTTCCCGATGCAGCAGGCGGTTAACCTCGGCTTGCTGGTGGCCTTTGGGATTGCCAGTGGGCTGGTTTGGTTAGACCCAAGTCAGTTGCCGATTTTCTGGGGCTTGGTGGCGATCGCCACTAGTTTGGGGGTACTCTTTGTCCTGCCCATTGGCGGCGCCGATATGCCCGTAGTTATTTCCCTTTTGAACTCCCTTTCTGGGCTGGCCGCCAGTGCCGCTGGCTTTATTGTGAGCAACAGTATGCTGATTATTGCTGGTGCCTTGGTGGGGGCTTCGGGGCTCATCTTGACGCAGATCATGTGTAAAGCCATGAATCGCTCTTTAGCCAATGTCCTCTTCAGTGGCTTTGGTCGTGCAACCACTGGCAACGCGGAGGTGACTGCCCACGCTACGGCAAAGTCGGTACACACAATTGATCCTGAAGAAAGTGCCATGATGCTCGGCTACGCCAAGTCGGTTGTCATTGTGCCGGGCTATGGGATGGCGGTGGCTCAAGCGCAGCACAGCGTCAAGGAGCTGGCGGATCAACTGGAGCGACTGGGTGTCGATGTTAAATACGCCATTCACCCCGTTGCGGGTCGCATGCCGGGACACATGAATGTGCTGCTTGCGGAAGCCAACGTCCCCTATCCCCAACTCAAGGACATAGAGGAGATCAATCCAGAGTTTGAGAATGTGGATGTGGCGCTGGTGATTGGCGCTAACGATGTGGTGAATCCCGCTGCCCGTACCAACCCCAGTAGCCCCGTCTATGGGATGCCCATTCTCGATGTGGATCGGGCACGGCACACAATTGTGATTAAGCGCAGCCTCAATCCGGGCTTTGCCGGCATTGACAATGAGTTGTTCTACAAAGACAAAACCCTGATGCTCTTTGGCAATGCCAAGGAAGTGCTCAATCAACTCATTACTGAGGTCAAACACCTCTAGGAGCACCTGGCAGCCATACTGCGGTCAAACAGCGGCGCAATTTCCTCAAAGTCAAATTGATCAAGGCGATCGAGAACCCAATGGCAGCGACGCTGGAGCATGTGCAAGGGATAGGTATGCGCTACCCCTAAAACTTTGACACCGGCTTCACGGGCAGATTGAATCCCCACTAGTGTGTCCTCAATCGCTAGACAATCAATAGCCGTAAGATTACCCCCTAGGGCTTGCAAGGCTTCAAT
>DVDZ01000129.1 GCA_015296025.1 Thermosynechococcus sp. M46_R2017_013 | reverse complement strand
CCCGCACCCGGCTTCCTCCCACTTCCCGCACCAGGTCGGCTAGGATGGGGGTGGTGGCCGCCACGGGGATCTGGGCCAAGGCGGGGCCAAGGAGGATCCAAAGGAAAAGAGCTGGCCGCATCATGTAGGTAATGATGATGCATTATCGCTATGGGATCAACCCTCCCGGAGTCCCGGCTAGGCTTATTAGGGGCCGGGTATACTCGGAGCAGCATGGACTTCAAAAGCCTGCACCAAAAGTATGTCCTTACCCCTTGGGTGGCCCAGGCCTCCCTGAACCCCCCCGTGGTGGTGCGAGGGGAAGGGGTTTGGCTTCAGGATGAGGCGGGACGGCGGTACTTGGACCTGTCCAGTGGCCTCGTGGCCTTGAACCTGGGGCATGGCCACCCCAGGTTGGTGCGGGCCATTTCCGAGCAGGCGGCCACCTTGGCCTATGCGGCCCCTAGCCTTTTCCACGACAAAAGGGCCCTCTTGGCTAAAGCTCTATCGGACCTTGCTCCCTGGCAGGAGGGGGCCCGGACGTTTTTCGCCCCTTCCGGCACCGAGGCCAACGAGGATGCCCTTAAGTTTGTCCGCCATCTCACGGGCCGGTTCAAGGTTCTGGCCGCCTATCGGTCCTTCCACGGGGCTACCCATGCTTCCGCAAGCCTTACCGGGGAGAATCGCCGCTGGCCCGCGGAGCCGGGCACAGCCCCTGGGGTGGTGCATTTCTTCGCTCCCTACCCGTACCGAAGCCCCTTCTACACTGAGGATCCCAAGGAGGAGACCCGGCGGGCTTTGGAGCACCTGGAAAGGGTCTTGCTCCACGAGGACCCCAAGCGGGTGGCAGCCATCTTTCTGGAGCCCGTGGTGGGCTCCAACGGCGTGATCGTCTACCCAGAGGGCTACCTGAAGGGGGTGCGGGCCCTGTGCGACCGTTATGGAATCCTTTTGGTTTTTGACGAGGTGATGACGGGGTTTGGTCGTACCGGTGCCCTTTTTGCCTGTGAGAAAGCAGGAACGCAACCAGATCTGCTGTGTTTGTCCAAAGGCTTATCGGGAGGCTGCTTGCCCATTGCAGTAACCTTGGCAACGGAGGAAATTTACCAAGCCTTTTATGATGACGACCCAACGCGAGCCTTTTACCATAGTCATTCCTACACAGGCAACCCTTTGGCCTGTGCAGTAAGTGTGGCTTCGTTCCAGTTGTTGCTCTCAGAGCCAGAGCGCTACCAAAGTTTAGAAACACGCCATTGGCAGTGTCAACAGCAGTATCTTGCCGATCTCAACAATCTCAAGCAATTTCGTACCTGTGGCACAATTGCGGCCATGGAATTAGAAACTGAAGCCTCCTACTTTAGTGAGCTTGTGCCCCAACTGCGGCGCCGCTTTATTGAGCTTGGGGTTCTGCTGCGGCCTTTGGGGAATACGGTGTATATTTTGCCCCCCTACTGCGTTACCGACGGGGAATTAGCCACCGTTTATCAAGCCATCCGTCAAGTGGCAATCGAGGTTGCCGAAGGTTATTTCACGGCAGCTTCTGCTTGAGTGGCCATGTAGCTCAGCAGCCAGTTGACAGCAGTGGCACGGCGGGTACGGCGGGGGGTCAGTTCCTTGATTTCATAGCCAGGAAAGCCCAGCTGTTCCTTGAGCAGTTGTTTGTGGGCAGGAGGAATCGAGCGTGTCAGTTTGACAATGGCGGGGCGGCTACCAATGAAGTCCGGCGGTTGGGGATAGTCTTGCTGCCATTCTGGGGGCACGCGATCGCTCTGCCAAGTTTGAGTATCGGTGTTATAGCGATAACCCAAGCAGTGCCACAGAAGCTGATTTACCGTCGCATCATCCAATTCATCATTGAGAATTTGCCACAACGTGGTTTCTGTGAGAGGGGGGAGTTGCAAATCAGAACCGCTCATTGCCTCGCTGTTCATCGCGATAACTATAACTATTTAATCATATTGGAATCTTAGTCATCGCTCCATTGCACTGAGTCATTCTTCATGTTTGATCGGAATAGCGATAAGGGCGAGACCACGCTTTCGCCGGATTAGAGGGCAGAATCCGCATCCAGTGGCGACTTAAAGGAGGCGAAATAAGAGTGCGCAGGAGCAACCATAGAGTTTGCAATTCACTGGGCGCTTTCTGCCATTGCCAGCGGTTGGGTTCACAAAAAAGTAAGGCGACCAATTGGCGATATTGAGCGCAGGTCAGGGGATCGAAATAAATCTTTAGGGTCGTTTGATTGGGCATATCAACAATTTGGCCGCTGAGGTCAATGCCTGCCTCCAACAGCCGACAGGTAAGGGAGACACCCATCGCAGAGGGGGGGAGGGGTTGGTGCAGATGAACAATCGCCCCTCCTTCAGAAAGGCGAATGGTTTTGCCCCAAAGGGCAGTGGCTTTATCCCAAGCAAGATGGAGTTCAACCGTTTGCTGCACATTGAGCCAATCATAGGGATCGGGGCGGGGGCGATCGATGAGGCTATAAAGCGCAAGGGCGAGAACAATTAAATTGTAGAGATTCCAGATCCATGCCAGGAGCAGCCCCTTGGTGTGTAATGCCTGCCAATTCAAGACAGCGGCGGCAGCGGAAAGCACAAACAGTAGCAAAAGAGGGACAGCGAGATGCCACTGAACTCGGTAGCGATCGCGATAACTCCCCTTAGGGGTCACCCAGAAGCCCTGACCAAAGGGACGCAATAACGTGTCAATCACCGTTAAGGTCAAGGGCACACACTGAATCACCGCATAGATATCCGACACAAAGGCAGAGCGACTTTGGCCATTGAGCCAGCGGAACGTACCCACTAGGAGCCAATAATAGGGCACAAAATAGTAGAGCCACTGCCGCAGGCTGGTTTCAAGGGGTACCACCCCCCCAAAAGCAGCAACTAGGGGCAAAAGCAGCAACAGCAAACGCAGGGGACTGTGGAACCACTGCGTGATTCCCTCCAAGTGGGCAAGGCGCTGAAGCCAACTGAGATTGGGCACCCGCAGTGGACTTGCTGCAATGAATAATCCTTGGAGGGTGCCCCGTGCCCAGCGTTGCCGTTGACGAATATGCGCCGTGATTTCCTCCGCACACAGCCCCGCACTGAGACTTTCGTTGAGGTAAATTAGCCGATGACCTGCTGCCGCCAATTGAATTCCTGTGTAGTAGTCCTCACTGAGAGATTCGGTGACAAAGCCGCCAATGGCCTCTAGGGCCGACCGCCGCACCACAAAGGAACTGCCGTAGCACAGTGCTGTTTCAATGCCATCCCGCAGGACTTGATAATGACGGGAGAAGATCTCCACCTCTTGGGGCAGGTGCTCCTCGAGGCCAAGGTTGCGAGCAATAGGATCCGGGTTGTAAAAGCTTTGGTAGGTTTGGACAAGGCCAATATCAGCCCTTTGAAAAAAACCCACAGTGCGGGTGAGAAAGTTGCGCGTGGGAACAAAATCAGCATCAAAAATCGCAATCAGTTCACCCTGAGTATGGGCAAGGGCATGGTTGAGGTTACCTGCTTTGGCGTGGCGATTGTCTGGACGGCTGAGGTACTCACAGCCTAATGCCAAGGCCAATTCCCGTAGGGCAGGGCGACGGGTATCGTCAAGAACATAAATACGTTTGTGAGGATAGTCAAGGGCTTGGCAGCCGACAATCGTGCGTTGCAAAATGGTCAGGGGTTCATTGTAGGTGGGAATAAAAATATCCACCCAAGGTTGATAGTGGCCACTTTTGACCGCAAAGGCAGCGGCATCGGCTTGAGGACGACGATTTTTGATGTGCAAAAGTAGGTACAGTTGCAAGCCATAGCCCGCCATCATAAAACTTTCAATGCCCAGCAGGAGTAAACTGAAAGCCGCCTCCAGGGGGGTGCGCAGATTGAGGGTGGCTAGCGATCGCCACAGCAGATAGTGAAGCATCAAGGCCATTAAACTGCCCACCACTATGACCCGCGCCCACAACTGCTGCACCTTGCCCCAGCGCAAAACGACACTGCTGAGAACCCCCATCAAGCACAATGGCCAAAACAGCCATGGTGTGTCTAAATATTCAACGGCGAGCCAAGGAGTGACGGTGGACATTGGTGAAGCCTTCATCAAAGGTTGAAGGAGATTCAAGGCGTTGTCGAGCGATCGCTATCCATTGCAGCACCACCCTCAGATACTAAAATAATCTAACGAAATGTAAACCAGCCCTTAGACAAGAACCACTTCTTTAAGGTTCCCCCCAGTGGCGATTGCCCCTAGCTGTATGTCAGGATGAATATCACTCAATGCCAGTTTCACGCCATGACGGATTTCCCAGAGGGGACGAAGTTGCCCCCCTTCGTTTTTCACAACCAGTTCCAAGGGTGGATGGAAGTTTATGCACCAGTGCAACGCTACGAAACTTACCTCAACAATCACCAAGAATGGTTTCATCGCTGCGCCCATCCCATGAAAGTAGAACCGGTGGGTAAGCATGGCTACATTCTCACCATTGGTCGCTACGGTTCCCATGGCTATGAAGTAGAACCCAAAATTGGCCTACACTTGCTGCCCCAAGAGCAGGGAGTCTATCGCATTGAAACGATTCCTGTGCCAGAGCAGCCATTTTTGAACTATGAGGTCGATTTTCAAGCGGCCATGGCCTTAGTACCGATGCGAGCCACCCCTGAAACCGATAGCGACCTGCTGGTACTGAATGTGATGGACTACACTAGGGTCAATTGGGAACTGGATTTGCGGGTGGCAATGTACTTCCCACGGTTTATCTACCGCCTGCCCCATAGACTAGTCCAAGGAACGGGCAACCGTGTGTTGGCGCAAATTGTCCGCCAAGTCTCCTACCGCCTGACGGCAAAGGTTCAAGAGGATTTCCACAAAACTATTGGCCTAAACTTAGGCAAACGGTGGCGGCGCAAACGCTTCCATGCTGAGCGGGTACGCACCCTCACCCCAACCCCTGATACGCTTGACGAGCCTGAGCCACCTGCTGCTTGAGCAGAGTTACATCGCTGCTGAGTTGACTGCCCATACCAATGGCGATCGCCCCCGCTCTCCAGAGGGGCGCCACATCCTCCCAGCCGATACCTCCGCAGGGGATTAAGGGAATCTCAGCACACAGGGGTCGCAATGCCCGCAGGTAGCTTGCACCCCCCACCGCCATAATTGGAAATACCTTGACCGCCACTGCCTTGGCTTGCCAAGCGTGGAGAATTTCCGTTGGCGTCAAGGCGCCCAAAATCAAGGGCAGGTTTGCCCGCTGGGCAATGGGAATCAGCTCCGTGGCTGTGTGGGGAGTCACTAGAAACTGTGCGCCGGCGGCAACTGCCGATTCAACCATTTGTGGGTTGCTTAAGCTGGCCGCACCAAGAGTGCAGTTGGGATATGCTTGGCGGAGTTGCCGCAACACCAAAGCTGCATCGGGAATTGTCCAAGCCACCTCTAGGCAGGAAAACCCTGCTTCAATGTAAACCTGAGCGCGGGCGATTGCTTCAGCAGGATCAGCTGTACGCACCACGGCAATCAGGGGCAGACCTTGCAAAAACTCTAACTGCTGCAGCTTGGGCATGGCGTCATAACCATTCAGTAAGGAGATGGGAGGGCAGTGATATGATGAAAGTTTTCCCTCCCCTAAACTACGGTATATTGGCAATACCCTTGCGAGTCTCACATGGGTGATAGCGTCAAAATTCTAAGTGAAAATCGCCAAGCGCGCTTTCAATACGAAATTCTGGACACCTATGAATGTGGTCTTGTGCTGCTCGGCACTGAGGTCAAGTCTATTCGCGCTGGCAAGGTCAATTTACGGGATGGCTTTGCCCGCATCCGCAATGGTGAAGCGTGGTTGATGAATGTCCACATTTCGCCCCACGAGAGTAGCCACCAATCCTATAACCATGACCCCCTACGCGATCGCAAGCTCCTTCTTCACAAGCAAGAAATCCGCAAGCTAGTGGGCAAAGTGGAACAAAAGGGACTGACCCTTGTGCCCCTTAAGCTTTACCTCAAAAATGGTCGAGTCAAGGTCTCCTTAGGGCTGGCTCGCGGCAAGAAACTCCACGACAAACGCCAAGACCTCAAGCAGCGGCAAGACAAACGGGAAATGGAGCGGGCAATGAAGCAGCGCTAAGTTTAGCTTTGCGGTTTCGGGAGTGGGCTGGCTTCTGTACTGACGGGCAGGACGGGTGCAGGAGTAGGGCTAAGTGTACCTCCTGTTGCCGCCTCCCAAGAGTCATTGCTGAAATACACATGGCCAAGCACGTTTCCTTCATAGGTGCGCCGCGTTAACCGCCATGTGGGTTCCAGATGGAACTTGAGAAACTGTCCCTCCTGCAGGCCATGGGTACGACCAATAATCATCCGCTGGCCACCGCGATTGCTGCTGCCGACAAGGAGTAACTCGCCATCTCCTCTTTCAATGCGCAGATTGTACTGCAACCCTAAATCTTGTTGAGCCACCCGAATCGAGTAGCCATTGCTATCGGTGGCACGACCACAAATGCCCGTGAAGTCAAACGTCGTCAACAGTGGATCGATCACCACGGGGTTACTGCCCGATTCACTCCAGCAGGGACGAGTATCCTTGATCTGCTCGACCACCAGTAAGCGATACCCACCGCGGGCAAGGGGCATGGCCATTACTACATAGCGGCTTTGATCCACCTCCGTTTGTGTAAACATATTGGCTTGGGCAGGCCGAGGGGCAATTGCTCCTAAATAAGCTAAAGTCAGTAGCTCAGGCCGAGTTTCTGCCAGTATTTCATAGGGACACTCCTCAACAGAACTTGGAGGTTTTGACAGCTAAAGATATGCTACTGTTCCACTACGATCCACGCCGATGGCCTATCAAGATTCTAGAAATTATTTTTCAGATTTTCAGATCTCGGCGGTGAGCAGTTAGGTCTAGGCCAATCACCTGGGTATGTTGCCCCCGTGCTTGGGTGACACCAATGGTACGCTGAGCTGCTTCAATCATTGGTCGCCGCAGACTGACAACGAGAAACTGTGCTGCTTGGCTCTGCTGCTGAATCATTTTGGCTAGGCGCTCAACATTGGCGCCATCGAGAAACATATCCACTTCATCAAGGGCATAAAAAGGAGAGGGGCGATAGCGTTGTAGGGCAAAAATAAAACTTAGCGCTGTTAGGGATTTTTCGCCCCCCGACATTGAGGTCAAGCGTTGCACGGGTTTACCCTTGGGGTGTGCCACCAGATTCAAACCCCCTGCAAAGGGATCCTCTGGCGTTTCCAGTTGTAAATAGCCATCGCCATCGGCAAGGGTGGCAAAAATGGTTTGGAAGTTGGCATTGACCGCATCAAAAGCTTCACGGAAGGATTGGTGACGCAGTGTGGTGAAGTTCTCAATCCGCAGTAGGATCTCCGTGCGCTCGGCTTCTAGAACGGCGAGCTTTTCCTGTAGCTCACTGAGCCACCCTTGTGTCTCCTCAAATTCTTGAATTGCCAGCATATTAACGGGTTCCATAGCGCGGAGCTGTTTTTCTAGGGCTTGGCACTGCTGCTGAATGTCGCTGAGGGAAAGGCCAGCGGGCACTTCGGGTAATGGCTGCGGTAAAGGGGGTACCTCAGTGGTGCTCAATTCCTGAAGTTGTGCTTGCAGCGTGGTAAGGGTATCGCTGGCTTTTTGGTATTCCCATTCCAGTTGTTGATAGTCCTTTTGAGCCTGCCGCAGTTGGTAGTCTTGGCGATCGCGATTGCTTTTAAGGTGACCGAGACGGGCGTCTAGCTCCCTCAGGGCAGTTTGCGTCCTTTGAATTTGTGTGGCCAAGTCCCCAAGGGTTTGATCGAGAGCTTGCTGCTGGCACAGTGTCTCCTGTTGGGCTTGGCGCAGTTGCCGTATCTCCTGCTCTGTTTGGCGTTGGTCTTGCTTTAGTTGCTCGAGTTGGCGCTGGCGATCGCTCAAGGCTTGATCCACCGCCTGGAGGGCGGCCACATGGTCAGCGTGGATTTTCTCCTGTGCTTGAATTTGTTCCTGAAGTTGCTGCCACTGCTGATGGCAAGGATTGGCTTCAAGGGCATTGAGGGCAAGGCGTTCTGCGGCAAGTTCAGCTTCCAGTTGAGGAAGATGAGTCTCTAGGTGCGCGAGTTCAGTTTCTGCGGTGGTTAACTCTTGGCTGAGGCGCTGCTGTTGCCGCTCTAGGTCTGCCTGTTGGCCATGGAGGCGGTGTTGTTGCTGTTGGAGTTGCTCCCATTGCCGCTGGCGATCGCGATGGTTTTGACGCGCCTCGCTTAAGGCTTGGCTTAGTTCATTGACTAGCTGCTGTTTTTGACTGCGCTCTTGTAAGAGGCGATCCAGTAAGCGCTCCAATTCCCCAAGGCGATCGCGCAACAGTTGAGCTTCTGTCAACTCTTGGGGGGGAATGCCCTGACCAAAATGGAGCAGGTTGGTGCGACTGTGGCTCCCCCCCGTCATTGCCCCTGAGGGTTCCAGTAAGTCCCCTTCCAGGGTTACCATCCGATACTGTCCCAAGTATTGTCGCGCTGCCTCAAGGGTCTCAAACACCAGCGTACTGCCAAACACATAGGCAAAAATTGGCGCATATTGCGGTTCAAAGGTAACGAGATTCAGGCATAGTCAACACAGCCCACTAAGGCAATGGGAGGGAGAGTCTTGGGACGTGCCATCTGATTCAAGGGCAAAAATGTTGCTCTGCCGGCCCGTTCCCGTTTGAGAAGGGCGATCGCGGCCGCTGCCACACGGTCATCTACGACAACGATATTTCCTAGGCGTGCGCCAGCTGCAATTTCTAACGCCAGTTGATAGCGGGGTTCCACCTGCCCCAGCTGCGCCACCAGCCCCAGTACACCCGGTATCCCAGCACTTAAAACCAGTCGAGTCGCCAAGCTCCCTTGGGTTTCTTGGACGGCCTGTTGCCGCGCTTCCAGTTGATCTAGCTCCCGCTGCTTTTGTCGCTGTTCTCGCTCAAGGCGTTGATGGGTTTCTGCGGTTAAGCGCAATTGTTGCTGTACGGTTGCTAAGTCTTGGGCAAGGATTTGCAGTTGCTGCTCCTGCTGGCCGACTGCTGTCTTGGCTAGGGTAAGGGTCTTTTCCAATTCCAGTTGTTGGGCATTGAGGAGAGTGAGCGCTTGATTGAGTTCCCCCTGGCGCTGGCGCAACTGTTGCGATCGCTCCTGAAGGCGAGAAAGCTCACTGCGACTCGGTTCCAGTTCATGGATCAGAGCCTCAATCCGCTGCCGCCGCCGACTGTGCTCCTGAAACCAAGCTTGGGCAGCTGTATTCAGCTCCTGAGCCTGCTGCCGCAGGGCGTCGAGGGTAGCTTGGCTGGTGGCAACTGCTTGGAGTAAGGGGGGGCGATCGCCCTGTTGCTGTTCTAACTCTTCAGCGAGTTGCTGTTGCTGCAACCGTTGACTGTGGTACTGGGCTTGTCGCTGCTGTAGTTGTTCCCCCAACTGTTCCTGCTGCTGTTGGTAGGCGGTTTGCTGGCGTTGACACTGGCGCTCTTGGGCATGGAGAGCCGCCAACGCTGCTTGCAGGCGGAGGTACTCTTCTTCGCCGAGGGTTTTCACCTGTTGATTGAGTTGTTCTAGCGTAACGGCTGCCACTTCAATCTCCCGTGCTTTTTGCTGCAGTTGTGCTTGGCGTTGGTCTTGTTCTTTTTGCAGGGCTTGAATCTGGGCTTGCAGCCGTGTTTTTTCCTGTTCACGGGCTTGCCATTGGCGCACCAGTAGCCATTGCTCTCGCTCCTGCAGTTCCAATCGTAGAGCTTGATATTTTTCAGCTTGCAGGCGATCCCGTTGCAGGCGATCGCGCTGTCGCATCAATTCTTGCTCAACAATGCGCAAGCGTTCTTCACGCTCCTTGACCGTATCTAACTTTTCGCGAGCTTGGGCAATCTTACGGTCAAAATCCGCCACCCCCGCCAACTCGTCAATAATTTCCCGCCGTGCCTTGGCATTCATGGAAATAATGCTGGTGATATCCCCCTGCAAGACGACGTTATAGCCTTGGGGATAGATACAAAACGCCTGCAACTGGTCGTGGAGTTCATTCAGCGTGCAGGGTTGATCATTTACCGCATAAGTTGAGGTATAGGTGCCCTGCTTAGTTACCCGCAGTCGCCGCGTCACCCGCCATTCAGTTTCGGCATCCAGTGCAAAGGTCACCGTAACTCGCGTTTCGACAACACTATGGCCACGCCGCGTTTGGCTATGGTTCACCAAATCTGGCAATCGTTCTGCCCGCATCCCTTTAGACCCCGCAAGGCCGAGGGCAAAAAGCAACGCATCCAAAAGATTCGACTTCCCTGAGCCATTCGGGCCTGAAATGACCGTAAACCCCGGCAGCAGCGGAATCACCGTTGTGCCGCTAAAGGACTTAAAATTTGTGAGTTCTAACTGCTTGATGTACACAACTAAGGAAGCCGCTCAACGATATACACACTGTGGGCAGGCCAGTCGAACATGGCTCAGTAGCTTTGGCCAAGTAGGTATAGAACCGCCAATGATCATTTGTATCCGCCCTGTTGTTCCCGAAGGCACACTTGGGAAAATTCTTTCCATTCTTCAGGAATTTGGCATACTTTCTCCTTCCCCGTTGGCTGATAGACCGGTTTGCCCATTGGGCGATAACGGAGCGTGCCACTGTAATACTCCTGAATGCGTTGACGGGCTATCTCCACATAGGTTATTTCCCTTTCGCAACCCATTGCCCGCCTATTGTGCATAAGCGCAGCAATCAATGCAGAACCAACGCCCATGTAGGGATCGAAGACCCAATCCTCTTTATTAGTCAGTGCCAGCACACAACGTTCAACCAGCTCAATGGGAAACTGGCAAGGGTGGATCGTCTTCTCTGGATGGTTAGACTTGACGTTGGGAATATCCCAAATCAGGGCTTCCCAGTCTTGCACCAGAACTTCCCATACGTCCGATGGGTTCTTTCCAAGAGGATTGCCGGATGGTTTCCCTTTGTTTGGACCCTTAAAGTGTCGTTTACCTGGGTATTTTGCTGGAACCCGAACCGAGTCAAGGTTGAAGATGTAATTATCGGATTTGGTGAACCATAAAATAGTCTCGTAACGCCCTGAAAAGCGCCTAGAGGCATGTAATCCGTGTCCAAATTTCCAAACAATGCGATTACGTAATTTCATGCCCAGCCCTTTGAAAATCGGATAATAGAGAATATCAAGGGGGTAAACTTCTCCATCTTCAACAAAATTACCAACTTGCCAGCAAATACTGCCATCTTCTCTTAAGATACGGTGAAGTTGAGTAATTAATTGCAACTGGATTTTGAGATATTGATCAACTGACAGGCGGTTCTCATACTCTTTGCCTAGGTTATAGGGGGGCGAAGTTACAACTAGGGTAACCGAATTATCGGGAATTTGTTTCACGAAATCGTTAACATCACCAGAAAAAATAGTAACACGAGCGTCTGGTTTGAAATTTGTTTCGATGGGTGCGATAGATTTGATAGTAGATAACAATGGAATTTGATTCAAACTGTACTCCTGCACTCTATTAGGCCTAGGGATTGATCTCACCTTTGATTTTGCTATGCCCATTATGCCGAAAGGGGATTCCCTTGTTTGCTGTGAAAAATTAGGTTAGAATAAATAACTCATAGTCGTTTCGAGTTTGTTTTAGCCATGACACCGCCACGGATTGAAAATGTTGTCATTATTGGTTCTGGCCCTGCGGGCTACACCGCAGCTATTTATGCGGCTCGCGCTAACCTCAAGCCCTTTATGTTTGAAGGCTATCAAATTGGGGGGTTGCCGGGGGGACAACTCATGACCACCACCGAAGTGGAAAACTTTCCCGGCTTTCCTGAGGGCATTCAAGGGCCACAACTGATGGCACGGATGAAGGCGCAAGCAGAGCGCTGGGGCACAGAGATGGTTACCGAAGATGTGATTCAAGTGGACTTTAGTCAACGCCCGTTTCTCATTAGCTCGGCGGAGCGGCAGGTGTATGCCCACAGCGTGATTATTTGTACCGGTGCGACGGCCAAACGGCTCCATCTTCCTGGCGAAGAGCAGTATTGGACGAAAGGGGTGTCCGCCTGTGCCATTTGTGATGGGGCAACGCCAATTTTCAAGGATGTCGAGTTGGCGGTCATTGGCGGCGGCGATAGTGCAGCGGAGGAAGCAGTCTATCTCACCAAATATGGCTCCCACGTTCATCTCCTTGTCCGCAGTGACAGGATGCGAGCCAGTAAGGCGATGCAGGATCGCGTGTTTGCCAACCCCAAAATTACAGTACACTGGCAAACCGAAGCTCGGGAAATTCTTGGCGATGGCAATTTAATGACAGGTCTGCGGATTATCAATAAAGCCACAGAGGAAGAATCCATCCTGCCGGTGCGCGGTCTATTTTACGCCATCGGTCACACACCCAATACCCAACTTTTCAAGGATTTTCTGGAATTGGATAGCGTCGGCTATATCATCACCCGCCACGGGACACAGACGAATGTGGAAGGAGTTTTTGCTGCAGGAGATGTGCAAGACCATGAATACCGCCAAGCGGTAACAGCGGCAGGCAGTGGTTGTATGGCTGCCCTTGATGCAGAACGCTGGCTTTCGGCGCGGGGTCTGATTCAGGAGTTTCATCAAACGGAAACCAAGACTAAACCTGAAGAAACGGCGAAACCCACTGCATCCCCAGAACAAGCCTTTGATCCCAATGCCGTTAAGCATCGGGGCAGCTATGCCTTGCGCAAACTCTTCCATGAGAGCGATCGCTTGCTGTTGGTGAAATATGTCTCCCCCACCTGTGGTCCGTGCCATACCCTCAAGCCCATTTTGGATCGACTGGTGGATGAATTTGACGGCAAGGTGCAATTGATTGAAATTGACATCACTGAAGACAGCGCGATCGCCGAGCAAGCAGGGGTGACTAGCACGCCCACCATTCAACTGTTCAAAAATAAAGAACTCCTGGAGGTAATGGTGGGGATGAAACCTAAGAGTCAGTACCGCGAAACCATCCAGCGCTATCTCGGCGCTCCAGTGACGTGATTAGCGAGATTGGACTCCTCACTGTTGCCGGCTTAGGGGCAGGTTTTGTCAATGCGATTGCCGGTGGGGGAACACTGATTAGTTTTCCTGCCCTAGTGGCGATCGGCTTGCCGCCGCTGGTTGCCAATCTTACGAGCACGGTGGCTTTGGTTCCCGGTTATTTGGGAGCCACAGTGGCACAACGCCAAGATCTGAAGGGTCAGCAACGGCGTCTTGGCTGGTTGTTTCCCAGCGCTGTGACAGGGGGCATCACAGGGGCAGTGTTACTGCTGCACACCAATGAGGCGCTATTTAATGCCTTGATTCCCTATTTGTTGCTTCTAGCTGCTCTTCTTTTGGGCATTCAGGAACAGGTGCGGGCTTGGTTACAGCGGCGGGCGAGTTCGCCAGTTGTTTCGGAAGTGGGTGCTATTCCCCTTGTATTTCTGGCTGCGGTCTATGGGGGTTATTTTGGTGCGGGTGTGAGTGTGATTCTGCTAGCAGTCCTAGGCATTGTGCTTGGGGACAGCCTGACGCGCCTCAATGGGTTAAAGCAAGTTTTAGCCTTTGGGATCAATGGTGCTGCTGCTGCCTTTTTTATCCTGTCGGGGGAGGTGGTGTGGCCTGTTGCTGTGGGAATGGCGATCGCCACCATTGTTGGCGGTATTTTGGGGGGTCAATTTGCCCGCGCGGTTAACCCCGTGCTTTTACGCCGCATTGTGGTTTTTTGGGCGGTCATACTGGCAATCATTTACTGGCTGCGACAGCGATAAATCCCCCGCCGCGGATTGTGAATTCCACAGAATTGACCCAAAAAGCCCGTGACGAGGATTGAACTCGTGACCTCACCCTTACCAAGGGTGTGCTCTACCACTGAGCTACACGGGCAAGAATTCCCAGAGTTTTATCATAGCCCATTAGGGAAACAATTGTACCACTGAGCTACTAGTTTTTCTTAAAAATTGCGACGAGAGAAGATCAAAGTGGCGATCGCCAGCAGTGCCACGGTATAAATTACTCCATAAAAGGCGTTGACCCCCAGTTCTAGGGGGGATGGTAACATCCCATAGACCGCCGTATTTTTAAGGTCTAGGCGAGATAAATCAGGAAAGATAAGATAGAGCAACTGCAACAGTTGGCGCACACCCTCACTCTCAATTCTTTGACCCAGCCGAACCAAGTTTTGGCTAAAGTGCCCCATAAAGTAGAGGGCGACTGTTAACAGCGTTGCAATCAGAGAGCTAGTAAAACTCCCAAAGAGCAACGCTGCCGCCGTAAGCAGCGATAGCTGAAGCACAATGTAGAGAGCAGTTACTATTAAAGGACCCGCGGGATAGGCAAACTGATTTAAACTCATCAAAATAAACAGGATCAGCGTCATCAGTGCCACTAGCACCAGCAAGACCGCCGAAAGACCTAAATGCTTGCCAATGATAAATTCTGCCCGACTGATGGGCTTTGCCAACATCACCAAGATGGTGCGTTTTTCTACTTCTTTGTTGAGAAGACCACCCCCCACAAAGGCGGCAATCATTAGACCAAAGAGGGAAATTCCCGCCATCCCTACATCGAGGCTGATTTTGTCTTGGGTTCCTGCTGATACCTGCCCCAAAATGAGAATTGCTACGGCGAGGCTGAGGGCAAAGAGCGCCGTGACATAGAGAACCCGCTCCCGCAGAATTTCATTAAAGACATTACGGCTGATTGTCCAAAGGCGACTCAGCGTTAAGGGCAACATCTCCTGTCCCTCTTGAATGTACTTTTGTGTGAACGCAACTAGCCATTCAATCGCAGCTTCCCCATCCTGTTACCAGAGAGGGAGGTGGCGCTCTTGCCTACTGCTAGGAACTTTTGCCTTTGCAGCACCCCAGGTCATTTCTGCCTGTGGGTTTGGGGTTGAAGTTGTTCAGACCAACGTTTGGCCTGTTCCCTACGTTGACAAATCGGGTGATTCTCAGAAAAAGGCTACAGCCTGCTTCTGGGAATGCCAAGACTTGCAGGGTCAAAGCCCCTGCGGTGTGCAGTTGTACCTTGCCAAGGTGGTCTTATGTCTGCCCAGACGCCCAGAGTGCTTGTCTGGTGGGCAATAGTGCCGTCCTTGGCTGGAAAAATTATACCCCGTCCGCCGCTCACTAGCGATTCCCTAGCGGCACTGCTCAAAGCCAGTGTGTCACAATAGGCGGTGGGGACGCAGTTAGTGAGGTTCAAGTTGATCTTTTTGGAGAGAGTGCACCGTGTCCCTAAATTCAAGGGTTGATTCCCACACCGCTGAGGTGGCCATCCTACGGGTCAGTGGTTTGCGCTGTGTCGGCTGTGTGCGATCGCTAGAAAATCAGTTGAAAGAACAGCCGGGCGTAGATGCAGCGGCAGTGAATCTAGTGACGGGAACCGCCGTTATCACCTATTCCCCTACCGAAACAACCCCAATCGCCATTGTTGAGAGATTGAACCAAGGACGGTTTCAAGCCACTCTTGCAGAAGACAGTGCCCTTTTGGAGCTGCCTGCCCCGTTAGAGGAAACCTCTTTGCCCAGGCTAGGGATCGCCTTTGTGCTCCTCATTCTCTCCAGTGTCGGGCATGGGATTGATCTGCTGCCGGGTCACTGGCCAATGTTGGAAACGATGATCTGGCATTGGGGGTTAGCCACCGTTGCCCTTCTCCTGCCGGGGTGGGAGATCCTACAGGAAGGGATAATAGGCCTGATCCAACGTCACCCCAATATGAATACGCTGGTGGCGCTGGGGGCTTTGGGGGCTTACCTCACCAGTACGGTGGCATGGTTGTGGCCGGCTTTGGGGTGGGAGTGTTTCTTTGATGAACCCGTCATGATCCTTGGCTTTATTTTACTGGGACGCAGTCTTGAGCAACGGGTTCGTCAGCAGGCGCAACGGGACTTGCGATCGCTCCTTGCCCTTCAGCCCCAACAAGCCCTGTGGCAACCCAGTTTGACCACCACTGATCGCTGGCCAATTCCCATCAATCGTATCCAAGTGGGAGACTGGCTGTGGGTGGATGCCGGGGAACCCTTTCCCGCCGATGGCACGATTGTAACGGGAGAAACCTTGGTGGATGAATCCATGCTCACAGGGGAATCTCTACCAGTGGCTAAGGGGGTGGGGGCATCCGTTCTTGCAGGCAGTCGGAATGTGGGGGCTGCAGTCACTCTGCGGGTAGAACGCTGTGGTCGCGCCTCATTTTTAGGACAGATTTTAGACTTGGTGGTGCAGGCGCAAAACCGCAAAGCACCGGTGCAGCAGATGGCGGATGTGGTGGCCGGCTATTTTTGCTATGGGGTGCTGGGGTTGGCAGTGGCAACGGCCCTGTTTTGGAGCGCGATCGCCCCCCATCTCTTTCCAGAATTGACCCATAGCACACCCCTGTTGCCCTTAAAGCTGGCCTTGAGTGTTTTAGTGATGGCCTGTCCCTGTGCCCTTGGCTTAGCCACCCCCATTGCCCTACTTGTGGGCACTAGTCACGCTGCTGCCAAAGGGTTAATTATTCGCGGCGGCGATGTTCTCGAGCGCAGTCAGCAGTTGGACACCATTGTTTTTGATAAGACGGGCACATTGACAATGGGTGAACTGGCAGTGGCCGAGATGAACCTGTATGGCCATTACTCCGCAGAGGAGGTGCTGTGTTTGCTGGCCAGTTTGGAGCATGGAAGTCGTCATCCCCTTGCCGTGGCAATTCAAAAAGCATGGGCGGCCACGGGCAACCCCCCAGAGCGAGCAACGGTCACTGATATCAACAGTGAACTGGGACTGGGGATCAGCGGTTACATTGAGGGGCAGTGCTATCGGGCGGGACGCCTCGATTGGCTACGCGC
>DVDZ01000073.1 GCA_015296025.1 Thermosynechococcus sp. M46_R2017_013 | reverse complement strand
TGCTCAGATGTTGCTCAGGATAAGCCATAGTCTGAATAGACCGAAAGTGCTGCGGCTGTCACCGGTTCTATGAATTTTGCAAAACAGCAAGTTTTTCTCAATCATTTTTTCATCCGCGAGGTTGGGAATCCCCGGCCTGAAGGGCGGCGAGGATGTCAAGAAGTATTGCCGCGGGGTGTTGGCTGGCTGCGCGCGATCTTCGCCAAGGTCTACACCGACTTCAAAGCGCAACTGGTAGAGATGGACGGCGAGGACGATCACGTGCATCTGCTCGTGGAATATCCGCCGAAGAGTCGTCAGCACTAGCCAAGAGCAGCTCGCTATCTAGAAGCATGACTGGAAAGGCGTGTTGTGGTCGCCGTCCTACTTTGCTTCAAGTTGTGGCGGCGCACCGATTGCCATTGTGCGCCAGTCCATTGAGCAGCAGACACCACCCTGAAAACCCGCAAGGCGGATTTCAAAACCCAGGGACGGCTGCGCCCTCCGCGCTATCCTTCCCCGCCCTGTTAGCTTGCTCCCGCGCAGCGGTACGGCGGGGCTTGCCGCGCACTAGGTCAACGACCGCACCCACAAGGGGAGGGGGTTTTCCCGGCAATCTTTGTAAACTGATAACTAGCTTAGCGATACTTCACCGCCTGCGGCACTCTTTGCAATAGTTCTGGCGAGAGGGCTTGGGTCAGACTCAGACCATGGGTGGGCGAACTCAAAGCCATTGCTGCTGCTGGTGTCAGCCATTGCCGTGCCTGCTCCTCCCCTAGGAGATGCAAGCGTAAAAAGGCTAAGCTTAATCCCTGCAGATAGGCGCGAGATCGCGGCGGGGTGGCACCCACTAGGGACTGAGGGATTGGCAGGACTGGTTCATTTTGACCGGCTTCACCAATCGTCGAGAAATGGGTTGCATCGTCCATCAAGAGAGGTAGCGATCAGGCGTCGTCAGCCACGTAAAGGGATAAATTTGTTCCTCGACAGCAGGAGCGATCGCATCATCACTCGCAGCCACAAACATAATGGGAATTTTTAACTGACTCAAGGACTCAGGACTAAAGACAGCACTGGTAATCGGATTAACAGCAATTACCGCTTGCACACGGGAATCTTTTAGAGAATAGACCTTTGGCGGTAATGCTTGCGCTTGGCATTGAAGCAGCAGGGACACATTAAACGACTCTAGGACACTTCTGGTGCAATGTCGCCGCAGTTGTTGAAAATCCAAGGGAGCCCCTGCGAGGGTTAGAGCCGTATAGCCCCCAAAGGACTGACCAATCATGGCTACCCGCTCCAAGTTCAACCGCCCTTGCCAAGGGTAGAGTTGCTCAGGAAATACCCCCAAACGATTAAGAACAAACGTGACATCAAGGGGGCGATCCAGAAATTCTTGAGCTGCTGTCCTTGAACTGACATAGCCCATGGGGAACGACAGGAGCTGCCGAGTTGAACTCCCAACGTGCTCAAGGGCAATAACCGCAAAGCCGTGGGAGGCCAAATGTTGACACAAATAGCGATAGCTGTAGCGACTTGCCCCCAGTCCATGGGAAACAATGACCACTGGAACCCGCTGTCCTGCAGGAACGATCGGTAGATAAAAATCCGCTTCAATGGGGCGAGAATGTCCCGTCAACTGCAATCGCCAAGGTGATTCATCCACTGCTGCCCAAGGCATCTCTAGCCACTGCCAAGATCCTAGCTGGAGCAGTGATTGCACATTGGTAGGGATCGATTGTGTTGGATGTTCAACCGCCTGTTGACGGACAACATCGAGAATCATTTCTGTTGTGCGGATCGTATGCTGGAAGTTTTTGAGAATTGCAAGTCCTTCCTTGAGGTCAAAGCGGAGACTTTGAGAGGGATAATGGCGGATCACACTCAAAGGTGTAAGACCGTTGGGATCGGCCGCCGCAAGAATCAGGGCTCCTCGCAGGGCAAGGGCATTTTCCTGGCGACTTTGGGTCTCAAGAAGCCGACTCGCCTGCACCATTAATTCTTGACCGAGGGGAGAGTACAGGAGTTGGGCAACAGCTACAGGGGAGAGTCGCAGTCGCTCTTGCAATGCCAATCGCAACTGCCGCTGGTGGGCAGGTGGCAATAATCGTAGGTAGCTAGCGAGTTCTAGGGAAGCTTGGCCAGTGGCGGCAAATTGTTCTAAATCGGCAACGGAGAGCGATCGCTCCAAGAGGCCATAGCGAAAAATAATTCTCTCCGCTGCCCATAGTCCCCTTGAGCCACCCTCAAAAAGACTCACCACCACCATGACACTGAGGGGCAGTAATACCAGCCACTTAAGTGAGGAGTTATTCACGGTGAAGAGTTATGTAGTACAACTCAATCAAAAAAAGTTAAATAAAATCGCGAAAACGGCGCTCAGTGCAAGAATGCGATCAGCACTTTCCAGTATAGATACACCCTTTTCTAAAAACATGCCTTAAAGCCGTTGCTCAAAGCCTACCAGCACTACTTTGGAACTGCGAGCGCACTGTTCTCGTCTTGAAAGTTACCTCAGTTGTGAGCCAACGCAATACAGCTAGGTGATGGAAATCATCACAATTACGTTGGAGTTATCACCCCACAGCCCACAACTAACTCCTATGGTAAAAGTGAAATGACCAAAAACTGAAGACTAAAATACCCTAACACTCCCCACTACCGCTTTTCACTGAGGAACTTGACCTATGAAACGCTCTATTTTCACGTCACTAAAATATTTCATTCCTTGGAGCTTGACCGTACTTATCCTCAATGCAGGTCTTGGTTGGGCTGGATTTATTCCCCCCAAAAACCTATCCCGTCCAGGAAATCGTGAGGGGGCGGCCACACGTGGCATCTGTAAAGTGCAAACCGCAGCGAATGAACCTGATTTAACCACATTGGTACCTGCAAGTAACATTGGTTTGACGGCAGCAATTCGCCCGACGTTTTATTGGTATTTACCCGCCAATAATTACAAAGCCCTGGAATTTACGCTCTTTCAGACGCTTGCCGACGGAACACAGGTGCCAATTTACAAGCAACAGTTTCCCATGACCAATCGCCCGCGCCTAGACAGTATTATGTTAGCCGGTGACGTGCCGCCCCTACAGGAGGGTGTAGATTATCGCTGGACGGTTAGCCTGATTTGTAACCCTAGTGACCCAGATCCCTCACAGATTCGCTTTGTGGAAGGCTGGGTGCAACGGATCGCTCTACCGAAGGCACTGGAACAACAACTCCGCCAAGCCAGCCCCCTGCAACGGTATGAATTGTTGGCTAGCAATGGCCTTTGGTATGATGCCCTCGATGCTTTGGTGAAACTGCGGCAGAAGCAGCCTAATAACACCAAAGTTAACAGTCTCTGGACAGAGTTAATGACCACCGAGGGCGTTGGTCTCCATCGGCTAAGCCATTTGGCGATCGCCCAACGCAGCCGAGGCAATTAGGACAACGCTGTGGGCGGGGGCAACTGTACCTTAGAAGCCAGACCCAGTCCCTGGAGGATGCGAATTACCCACCATGTGGGATCTACTTCCCACCAATACCAGCCAGCCTTAGCAACGTGGGGATAGGCATGGTGGTTGTTGTGCCAACCTTCGCCGTAGGTAAGCAGCGCAGCCCACCAGAGGTTGCGGGAGTTGTCTGATGTCTCGAAACGGCGGTAGCCCCACTTGTGGGTTACGGAGTTAATAAACCAAGTACTATGCCAGAGGAAAACAGCCCGTACAAACATCCCCCACAGCAACCATGACCAACCGCCCAAGCCGTAGAGGAGCAATGCAAGGGGCACTTGCAGTAGCAAAAAGTAGCGATCAAGCCAGCGGTAGAACGCATGCCGCATCAAGTCTGGAGCAAAGCGGGCATACTCCTCAGGATTAAAGAATTGAGGCTGGGGATAGACCATCCAAAGCATATGACTCCACCAAAAGCCCCGCCGCGCTGAGTAGGGGTCTTTCACCTCATCTTCCGTATGGGCATGATGCAAGCGGTGGCCAGCCACCCAAAAAATCGGCCCCCCCTGCATTGCTAGGGCACCCACAAGGGTAATGCCATACTCTAACCACTGGGGGACTTGGAAACTGCGGTGGCTCAAGAGGCGATGGTATCCCAAGCAGATGCCAATACTGCCAAAGAGCCAGTGGAGAAAGAGGGTTACTGCCAGCGCAGACCAAGAGAAAAAGAAAAGGGCAACTCCCGCTAAAAGATGGATAATTCCCAAAAAGAGGACAAACCCCCAATTCAAGCGGGTGGCTTGGGGTTGCAATTCCAAGGATGATGACATAGGTACTCCTCAACACCGTTTATCAGTTTAGATTGCAAGAGCTTGAACCACAAGAAAATCCTGTGAACTACCGCTATTGAATCAAAGATGACAATAGCAGCTTCCTACCCAACAGATTGCCCAGTTGATAGGAGCATTGATGGATTTTCCCTGTCTGCTCAGCTTTGTATTTCAGCATCGTCAAAAACATTCCCCCACCAACTTGGCGGATGGCCTTAGCTAGGTTGTGATTCTTGACCATGCCTTTGACATTGAAGTTTTCCACCCCGATGACTTGGTTTTCGTCTGCGGCTGATTGGGGTAGAGCCTGACACTTTGAGCATTCGGGTCAACTGGATTTATCATAAGCCCTTTACCATAGGTTGCTGTCGCAAGTCGTCTCGCGCTTCTAAAGCGGAGGATTCTTGCGGGTTTTGCTAAATGGCTTTAGAAAATGTCCTACCAGATTTTTGTTGCAGGTAGGCATCAAAGGCGGCAGCGATATTGCGGATGAGGAGTCGTCCCACGGGGGTGACCTCTAGGCGATCGCGCCCCAATTTGAGGAGCCCATCGGCGGCCAATTCTTCAAGTGCAGCTAACTCTGGGGCAAAGTGGGTATCAAAATCGAGATTAAACTGGCGAGCGATCGCCCCCTTGTCGAGGCTAAACTGGCACATCAATTCCATGATGATGGTGCGGCGCAGCAAATCCTCACCCCGCAGTTGAATACCGCGCTCTGTGGCCAGTTGACCTGCTGCAATTTCACTGAAGTAGGTGGCCAAGTGTTTTTGATTTTGAGCATAGGCCTCCTGCAACATGCTAATCGAGGTCAGACCAAAGCCAATGAGGTCGGCCGCAGGCAGCGTTGTATAGCCCTGAAAGTTGCGCTTGAGCGTCCCCGCCTCTTGGGCGATCGCCAACTCATCCGTGGGCTTAGCAAAGTGATCCATGCCGATATACTGATAGCCTTGGCTAGTCAGCATTTCAATCACCCGCTGCAAGATGGCCAACTTGGTCGAGCCATTGGGTAGAGTTGTTGGATCAATACGCTTTTGAATCGGTTTGAGATTGGGCAGATAGGCAAAGTTAAAGACAGCAATGCGATCTGGATCAAGGCGGAGCGTTTTGGCAATCGTTGTTTCAAAGGATTGAACGGTTTGGTAGGGCAAGCCATAAATGAGGTCAATGTTGACACTTGCAAAGCCAGCAGCGCGGATCCACTCCATTACTTGGAACAGCCACGCTTCAGGCTGGATGCGATTTACCGCCAGCTGCACCTGAGGGTCAAAGTCCTGCAGGCCAAAGCTGATGCGATTGAAACCCAGCTCCCGCAAACGAAAGAGGTACTCACGGTTGACATAGCGGGGATTCACCTCAATGGAAATTTCCGCATCCTTGGCAAATTCAAAGTGATGGGTGAGGGTGCGCCACAGGGATTCCACTTGGTCAATGGTGAGGTAGTTAGGGGTACCACCCCCCCAGTGCATTTGAATTACTGGACGAGTGCGATCCAGCCGTGCAGCCACTAGGGCAATTTCCTCAGCCAAAGCGTCCAAGTAGGTTTTGGCAATGGTTTGACTTTGGGTGATAATCACGTTGCAGCCGCAAAAATAGCAGGCGCTTTGGCAAAAGGGAATATGTATGTACAGCGAGAGGGGCAGACGCTCCTCATTGCTTCGCAGTAGTTCCCGTTGGAAACAATGGCGATTAAAGTCGGCAGTAAATTCGGCAGCCGTAGGGTAACTGGTATAGCGAGGCAAGGGGCGATCGTATTTTTGCAGCAGTGCCCCATCAAATTGAATTGGCTGAACCACACTCATGGTTTTTTGCAAGCTCCTAACAAGATAATAGGGGTCTTAGACGGCAACAGCTTCAGGACGGGGGTGCTCTCGCCGACTGGGCTGGTTTTCAATGACGACCGACTGCCACACCTGATCGCCAACGGTGGCTTTTAACTCAGGCTCAAGGGCGTGCATGAGATTGCAGTTGAGGGCAAAAGCAAAGTTGGCTTCCTTGACAATGCGAGCGATCGCCTCCCCATCGAGGCCAAGACCATCTAAGGTTTCCCGATACCGCTGCTTAAAGGCTTTCTTGTCCTCTGGGGTTGGCAGCGCTGGAAACTCGTAAAAGGCCGTGCCTTTGCCCTCAGGAAGTGTCAAGTGAGAGCGAACAATTTTACTCAGGGCTTGTCCTCCTGAGAGATCGCCCATATAGCGAGTGTAGGAGTGGGCAATCAGCAGCAGGGGATCACTTTTAGCCACATCATGAATGCGACTGAGGTAAACACGGGTGGCCGTAAGAGGTGTAATCTGATCCTGCCAATTGTCACCATAGTAGAAGGCCAAGTCTTCAGCCAGTTGGCCACTGCGGTTGAGTTCGGGGAAGTACATTGCCCGCAGGGAAGCGCCCTCGGCAGTGGCTAAGGCCGCTTCAAGGGCAGTATAAACGAAATAAAGATTGGCCAGAAATTGGCGAAAGAGGCTGGAGGTAATGAATCCGCGGACAAAACATTTCATAAAAGCAGTGTGCTCTGCCAAGGTGTGAGCCTCGGCAGTTCCTTCACGCAGTGCAAGGGAGAGCACCGTCATACCTGTGACTCCTGAAATTTGTTTTTAACATTTTTTTTGAGGCAAAATTCATCCTGCCAACGCAGAATGGCCGTGGGCTGAATAATAGCAGAACGGCAAACTACAGGTGAGTATTACTTTTTGACCATATCGCTGTCAAGTGAAACTTCAAAAAACATTACAAAGATGCTTACTTTTGCAAAATCGTCAAGACAATTCTTGACCATTCTAAGGGATATAGTATAGTAAAACGGTATGACTTACATAGGCTTAGTTCTATAGGAGTGAAAGGCTTATGGTGGCGATCGCCCCCAACCCTGATTCAGGCCAGACTGTTAAAACCATTCGTGAAAACCTTTTAACCCCCCGTTTTTACACAACAGATTTTGAACATGCTGCAAAACTTGATCTCAGTCGCCAGCAGGAACAACTAGAAGCAATGTTGGCGGAGATGCGAGCCGACTATAACCGCCATCACTTTGTCCGCGATGACTCCTTCAAAGGCACTTGGGACACACTGGATGCCGAGAGCCGCAAAGCGTTTATTGATTATCTTGAGCGCTCCTGTGTCTCTGAATTTTCCGGGTTTTTGCTTTTTAAGGAACTTTCGCGCAAGCTCAAGAATCGCAACCCCCTATTGGCGGAAATCTTTCACCTAATGGCACGGGATGAGGCACGGCATGCTGGATTTCTCAATAAGGCAATGATGGATTTTGGCCATGCCATGGACTTGGGCTATCTCTCCAAAGCGCGCAGGTACACCTTTTTCCCGCTGCCCTGGGTGCTCTACACCGTCTATCTATCGGAGAAAATTGGCTATTGGCGTTACATCATTATCTATCGTCACCTTGAAAAGCACCCCGAACATTCCTTCTATCCTCTGTTTAATTACTTTGAAAGTTGGTGCCAAGATGAGAACCGCCACGGCGATATTTTCAAAGCGCTGATCCACTCCCAACCCCAGCTAATTCAAGGCTGGGGAGCAAAACTCTGGATGCGTTTCTTCCTGCTGAGCGTATTTGCCACCCATACGCTGACAGTTCACGAACGCGCCAAGTTTTATGAAGCCCTTGGCCTCAATGCCACCGACTTTGATCGCGAGGTGATTGCCAAAACCAATGAAACAGCAGCGCGCACATTCTCTGTGGTTCTCAATGTTGATCACCCTGAGTTTTATCCGCGTCTGCAACGCTGTGTTGAGATCAACGAAAAACTCCAAGCCATCGAAGCCAGTCATCAACCGAAGTGGCTGAAGGCCTTGCGGAAGCTGCCCCATCAACTGGCGATCGCGGGCCATCTTCTGCGCATTTATCTTTTGCCGCCGGTCAATGCCCAACAGGAATGGGGCACAGTGCACTAGAACTCAAGCTCCTCTTGGCGGAAACGGTTGAGCAGTTCTACCAGCAACGCTTGGTTGGCCTTGGGAATCAGGCGATCAAGGGAAAGGAACTGCTGACCTCCACCAAGGGGAACTGAAACCTCCTGCAAGATGCTAGTGACCTGCGCCGAATTGATCTCCCCCTGTTCCAAGAGGGGCAAAAATGCCTCAGCAAGGGGGGTTGCTAGTTTTGCATCGCCAAGGTATAGATGCCATTTAGCAACATCCATATAAATATCACGAGCAATTTCAGCCGCAAGGCGTTCAATCAATGGAGTACGACTCATGGGTGTCACCTAATTCTGTATTCCCTATCATCGGGCACATAGGTTAAATACGGTAGTCTGGCAGACCCACTCAATCAGAGCTAAAAAAATCCCCCTATGGTTAATCCACAGGGGGTTACAAAGTAGCTGTTTAGAACCAACCTATGGATCGTAGGGCTTTTTGCCAGTAAATTTCAGTTGAGAGGGGTTGGGATTTTGGCCAATGGAGCGCGGCACACTGTTGACGGCTTCGCGCCCTTGGTTTACTTTCTCGGGGAAAACCCCATCCTTGGGATGGATCAACACCGTTTCACCATCGGGGAAAATGCGATAGATTTTGTAGTCGTTAATTTTGCGGGGACGCAGTTGTTGGGCAGCGAGGGCAAGGCACTGCTCCTTACGGGCAAGGTAAACGAGATTTTCGCCTTCACGCATCACAGCAGCCCCAGCCGTCGGCATTTCAAAAACTTGCTCTTTGGGGCTTGTCCAAGTGATGGCGTATTTCTCTTCGGTATCCGCTTTGCTGAGGAGGCCGCCGGTGCTGCCACCATAGAGCGGGGGTTGCCCAGTGAGTGTTGTCATGCGTTCGATCCTCAATCTCTCACGTTTTTATCCTTAAGACCGGCTAGATACAACCCTTTTCTTGGATAGGGGATACATAAAGAAGATGTAATTCTCTCCCATAAAGGCCTTCGCAGTTTGCAGCGTTTGCCATCCTTGCGAAAAGGGCTGTAGCCAGATTCAACGGCATCGTAGCACTGAAACTGCTACGTTGCGGCGAGTTGTGAGAAACTGTAACAGTTCGTTCATGCTGACTCGTCGTTATCGGGCTATTTGATCCTGATTCTGAATTATTGCCAATGATCACCCTTGAAAAACCTCTAGCTAAAGGGCAGATTTGTTAAGATTATTGACAAAGTACAACAAAAATATGTTTGCTCCTCACAAGGGATGACCGATCAATGCAATATCTCTACCTCCATGGATTTGCCTCATCGCCGCGCTCGGGTAAAGCTCAGTATTTTCGCGATCGCTTTGAGGAACTCGGTCAGTCTCTCCTCATTCCTGATCTGAATCAAGGAGACTTTTTTCACTTAACGCTGAGTCGCCAAATTGCCCAGGTAGCGGCGCTGCTTTCCCCAGGGGAACCCGTGACCCTAATTGGCTCGAGTTTTGGCGGATTAACTGCCGCCTGGCTAGCAGAAAAACATCCCCAAGTGGTGCAACTCTTTCTCCTTGCCCCTGCTTTTGAGTTTGCTATCCATTGGCTGCCGCGCTTAGGCGATCAATACCGCCGCTGGCAAGAAACCGGAATTTTAGAGGTCTATCACTACACTGAAGAGCGGCTGCTGCCTTTGAGCTACGACTTTGCTAAGGATTTACTGACCTATGACGATCGCCAGCTGCAGCGGCCTGTGCCCACCCTGATTTTCCATGGCCTTCAGGATAAAGTCATTCCCATTGAAGCTAGCCGTCGCTACTGTGAAGGCCGCCCTTGGGTCAGTCGGGTGGAATTAGACAGCGATCACGCCCTCAAGGAGGTACAGCCGGCCATCTGGGGCATGATGTATCCCATTATCTATGAGCAGTTAACCTGAGAAGCTGGGTCCAGGGAGACAGCGGGAATTTCCGCTCGTACAGCGCGAAATAGGCCAAAGCGGCACAGTCCCATGCCAAAGGCAATCCGCATCAGCAGAAAAGTGGGCACTTCTCGCAAGGATTTCACTAGTCCCGGTAGGCCAAAGCGAATCAGCCCTTCGGGTCGCACAATTCCCTGCCAAATCGAATCTAACCAGGAGGGGAGCGTTTCTTGGGTCCAGTCGGCGGTGATTACCTCTCCTGCCACTAAACCGGTTGCTTTTAGGGCTTCGGTAAAGCCTTCAATACTGGCAAAGGCAGGGTGCGCCCATTGATCTAGGAGTTGGCGCATGATGAGTTGCTCCCAGAAACTTAAGGGGCGCTGGCGATCGTCCCGCTGGTTCCAATCAGCAACCACAAGAAGCCCCCCTGGCTTTAGGACACGGAGTAACTCTTTGGCAAATTGCTGCTTATCAGGCATGTGCGGGCCTGCTTCAATTGACCAAACTACATCAAAACTAGCCTCCGGAAATGACAAAGCTAAAGCATCATCTACCTGAAACTGCACATTGAGATTTGGCGGGGTGAGTTCCCGCGCCCGCCGCACCTGTGCGGGGCTAATTGTAATCCCGGTTACATGAAAGCCATAGTCACGCGCCAGCAGGCGGCTGCTACCGCCAATACCACAGCCTACATCCAAAATGGTTGTGCCGGCCGGCAGGCGATCGAGGCCGGCCCAGCGCACCATCTCATGGACAAAATCTACCTTCGCTTGGCGAAAGTCTTTGGGACGGGGGGGCGAACCATAGTGGCCAAGGTGAATATGCTCACCCCAGTAAAACTCAAGAATGCCGTCATTAGTCCAGTCGTCATAGGACTTGGCGACAGAGTGGGCAGACTCGTACTTGCGGGGGAACAATAGGTAAAGCGCTACCCCCACAAGGACTAACGCGCTAACAGCAATAACCAGTATGAGTAATAGATGAGACATACAGTGGATTGAGTGCCTAAACCTTTCACTATGATGACGAGATTTTCAGCATTTTTACAAGGCACAGAGCCGTACGTGGAGTTTCCTGCGAGAACACGACCTATTCAATATTGTCTTGAAAAATTGGCTCAATTCTGCCTACCAGTGTTGCAAGCACCCAATCCTCGTGAAAAAGGCTGTAACTTAGTAATAAGACCCCTTAACTTTTGAGAAGTTGGGGAAGTGATAAGCCCCGCGCTGTACCCGATAGGGTGAGCGTCAGGAGGATGTGGCAAATTCTGGAAGTAACTGCCTTGGCGGACGTGTCTGTGTTTGACTCGATTGAATCTGCGTTGGATGCCCTGCGGCGGGGCGAAGTCATTGTGGTGGTGGATGATGAGAATCGCGAAAATGAAGGGGATCTCATTGGTGCCGCTGAGCGGGTGACCCCCGCAATGATTAACTTTATGGCGGTTCATGCACGGGGACTGATTTGCCTTGCCATGGAGGGCGATCGCCTCGATGAATTAGATCTGCCCTTAATGGTGACAACAAATACCGATAGCAATCAAACTGCCTTTACGGTGAGTGTTGATGCCGGTTCCCGTTGGGGGGTTACCACTGGCATTTCCGCCGAAGACCGTGCCCGCACCATTCAGGCGCTCATTGACCCCAACACCCAGCCTCAAGATTTGCGTCGCCCCGGTCATGTCTTTCCCCTGCGATCGCGCCCCGGCGGCGTTCTCAAGCGTGCTGGCCACACAGAGGCAGCCGTCGATCTCACGCGGTTGGCGGGACTCTACCCAGCGGGTGTCATTTGTGAAATTCAAAACCCCGACGGCACCATGTCACGGCTGCCCCAACTCTTGGAATATGCCCGTACCCACCGGCTCAAAATCATTAGCATTGCTGATTTGATTAGCTATCGTCTCCAGCATGAGCGTTTTGTCCGTCGCGAGGCTGTGGCCAAGCTGCCGACGGAGTTCGGTGAATTCCAAATCTATGGCTATCGCAATTCCCTCGATCAATCGGAGCACGTCGCCATTGTCAAAGGGGATCCCGCCACATTTAGCGAGCAACCCGTGCTGGTGCGGGTGCACTCCGAATGCTTGACAGGTGATGCCCTTGGCTCACTGCGCTGCGACTGTCGGATGCAACTACAAGCAGCTCTGAAAATGATTAACGCGGCAGGACGCGGTGTGGTGGTTTACCTCCGCCAAGAGGGTCGAGGCATTGGGCTAGTGAACAAACTGCGTGCCTACTCGCTGCAAGATTTGGGGATGGACACCGTGGAGGCCAATGAGCACCTCGGCTTTCCAGCGGACTTGCGCAACTATGGCGTCGGCGCACAGATCCTCAATGACTTGGGGGTGAAGCAGATTCGCCTGATTACCAATAACCCCCGCAAAATTGCTGGCCTCAAGGGCTATGGCCTCGAAGTGGTGGATCGGGTGCCGTTGTTGATTGAAGCGACGCCCTACAATACCCCCTACTTGACCACCAAGGCGGAAAAACTAGGGCATCTGCTGCTGCAAACTTACCTAATTACCGTGGCCTTTCGCTGGCAAGAGTCGCAACTCAATCCGGGCGATCGCTATGAACGGTTGGAAAAACTGCGTCATTTGGCTGCAGGTGTCCATTTGTTAGCACGTGAAGAAGCTCGACCCGTTGCTCAGGCAATCTTTGGGCATCCTGACCTCATCGTTCATTTTGGCTTTGACCAACCCCATGTGGCCGATCGCCAGTGGTATCAGCAGCCGGAACACCCCTATGTCCTTGCAGTGCAAACCCTGCTGCGGCAATTTTGCCAATGGCCAATGCTGAAGGGATTTGAATTTCTCGTGGCCACAGGGAGTGATCCGATGCTCAACCTACCTATGGATCTTGATCGCCAAGCCTACACCCAACAGTCCCCCAGTGAGTGGCAGCCTCATCTCATCTATTCATGGTCAGCAGTGGAAAATTAAGATTTATGAAAAGAAAATTTATTTTTGCGATCAACATCTGAGAAAATTGCAGAGAAACATACAGGACTAAGCACAGATGCATCGGCAAGTGGCTTGGAAAAACAGCATTCGCTATCTTTTGCTGGCACTACTCGCCAGTATGTTGTGGGTCACCCCCGTTTGGGCAACCAGCGCGACCGAGATTCCCTTTTCAGGAGCAGCGGCCAGTGTCATTGATGAAGGCAATGTTCTCAGTGCAGTCACCGAAGGCAGTGTCGGGCGATCGCTCCAAGACCTCTCCGAGGCAACGGGCATCAATGTTCATATTGTTACACTGCACCGCCTTGACTATGGCGAAACCCCCCAGAGTTTTGTGGATGACCTCTTTAGCCAGTGGTTTCCCGATCCTGAATCTCAAGCCAATCAGGTGATCATTGCCCTCGATACTGTTACCAATGGCACAGCAATTCATTATGGAGAGGCTGTGGCTGAACGCTTAAATCCTGACACGGCTGAAAGTATTGTCCAAGAAACGATGCGGGTGCCCCTGCGGGACGGCAACTACAATCAATCGGTGCTTGACACCGTCAATCGCCTTACTAAAGTCCTCAAAGGCGAACCCGATCCGGGGCCACCGGTGGTGCGAGAAACCATTGTCGAGAAAACCTACAAAAGCAAAGAGGAAACCGACGATCGCTCCGCCACAATTATCGTCGTTGCCCTGTTAATCGCCGCTACAGTGATCCCAATGGTGACATACTTTATGTATCAAGGATCATCGTAGCCAAGCTCTTCTTCCATGTATGAAAATCTATACTTACCACACACCAGAGCGCGTACCAGCCGACTGGCAGCCCGACTGCGCTATTGCTGTTGATGTTCTGCGAGCAACCACGACGATCGCCACGGCTCTTGCGGCGGGTGCGGAAGCAGTTCAAGTCTTTAGTGATCTGGCAGAATTAGAACAAGTCAGTCAGCAGTGGCCGGCAGCCAAACGAATTCGCGTTGGTGAGCGGGGAGGGAAAAAAGTTGCCGGTTTTGACATGGGCAACTCCCCCGCTGAGTGTGTACCCGAGCGCGTCAAAGGGTGTCGCCTATTTATGAGTACAACAAATGGCACCCGTTCTCTGGAGCGTATTCAAACCAGTCCCCTCGTTCTCGCCGCCGCCCTAGTGAATCGGGCTGCCGTTGCTGAGTTTGTCCAAAAACACCAACCGGCAACCGTCTGGATTGTTGGTTCGGGCTGGGAAGGCAATTATTCCCTCGAAGATACCGTCTGTGCTGGGGCACTCATCCATTACCTCTGGGGTCAGCAGGATGCCCCCCTCGAAACCCTTGCTGGCAATGACGAAACAATTGCCGCCACTGCTCTGTACCGCTACTATCAAGATGATCTATTGACCCTCTTTCACCATTCTAGCCACGGGCAGCGCCTTCTCCACCTCGGCAATGAAGCCGATCTCAAATACTGTGCCCAAGTGGATATTTTAGCAATTGTGCCGTGGCAGGTTTCCCCCAAGCTCTTGACTAAGGCTTAGGGCACCACATCCCCACCCAGAGCAAAAAGCCCAACCAGACATTCTCATTGAAGTAACGACCATAGGTCTGAGTGGGGAGTGTAGTTGTTTGGGTATGACGGCGTTCGTGGGTATAGATTTGCAGAGATTGGCGCAGCCAAAAGTAAGTGGTTACCGCCAAAGCCAGCCAAAATCGCCAAGTGAGTCCCGTACTGAAGCCAACAATGATTAGAAACACCACCGTCAGCAAATAAAATAGGGCGATCGCCAAGGGCGCATAGGCACCGAAAAATAAGGCACTAGAATTTACCCCTAGTCGGCGATCATCGGGGCGATCGGGCATGGCATACACCGTATCAAAAGCCAGTGTCCACATCACCACTGCCGCCCATAACCACGCGGTAGTCAAGGTTAAGCGCCCCTGTACCGCTGCCCAAGGAATCAGCACAGCAAACCCCCAAGCTATTGCCAACACGAGCTGCGGAATAGGAAAGACCCGCTTCGCCAAAGGATAGAGGAGAATCACCGGTACAGCAGCCACCGCTAGCCAATATCCCAAGGGAGTGAGGTAAAAGGTCAATCCCCAAGCACACAGTAGGGCAATTATCATTAGACCCAAGGCCACACCTAGGGAGAGTCGCCGGCTGGCAAGGGGACGGTTTTGCGTCCGCTGCACATAGGGGTCAATATTCCGATCCCAGCAGTCATTCACAATGCAGCCTACAGCACTGGTGGCGATCGCCCCCACCGTAATGATCAGCAGCAATTTCAACGACGGCAAACCCGCACTGGCCAATGTCAATGACCACAGCGCAGGAATCAGGAGAATCAAGCGCCCCGCCGGTTTGTGCCAGCGCAAGAGTTGGGCAATTGCGACCCAAGTGGGCACTGAGGTTGTTGAGACTTGAGGATTCACCACACCAATCCCACCGCGAATGCCACTACACTTGACAATCTTAACTTTTCAGAGGGGTTTGGAGCATTGCGGCTCATTCTGTCCTAGGCTCCTAGTAGCTAATCTGTACTCTGTCTATTCCCCCTGTATGGCCAGAAAACCCTTTCACTTTTTCCGTAGTGCCCCCCCTGCCGAGGAAGAAGATAACTATCTCGAAGATTACTTTTTTGACGAACCCGGCGCTATGCCTGGTACCCTCAGTATCGAGGCTGATGCTCCACCACCAACAATCATTCTCATTGACTATCAGCCGGATCAGGCCAGCCGTCGCATTTTAGAAACTCCTGAAGAATGTGGCGCCTACCTCAGCACTCCCTCCGTCAGTTGGATTGATGTTCAAGGGATTGGCGATGAAGATGTGATGCGGCGACTGGGTCAAGTCTTTCACCTACACCCGATTGTTCTTGAAGACATTGTCAACGTTCCCCAGCGCCCCAAAGTCGAAGACCATGACGATTACATGGTGCTGATTACCCGCATGGTCACGCCCAAAGAAAATGAACATGGCTTTTATACGGAACAAGTGAGCTTCGTCCTAGGGCAACATTTTCTGCTGACCGTCCAAGAAGAACCCGAGCGGGACTGTTTTGACATGGTGCGGCAGCGGATTCGGACAAGTCGTGGCATTATTCGTCGCTACGGCCCCGATTATTTGGCCTATGCTCTCCTCGATGCCATTATTGATGGCTTTTATCCTGTGCTGGAGGACTATGGCGAGCGCATAGAAGAGTTAGAGGATGCTGTTGTTACCCGTCCCAGTCGCGCCATTCTCGAAGAAGTCCACCAAGTCCGTCGGGAATTACTGGCGCTGCGCCGTGCCATTTGGCCGCAACGGGATGCCATCAATGCCATGATTCGAGATCCTAGCCCCCTTCTTTCAGAGGAAGTGCGCATCTATCTGCGGGATTGCTATGACCATGCGATTCAAGTGCTAGATATGGTAGAAACCTACCGTGAACTGGCAGCCAGTTTGATGGATGTGTATCTTTCCTCTGTCGGCAACAAAATGAACGAGATTATGAAGATTCTGACAATTATCTCGACGATTTTCATACCACTAACGTTTATTGTTGGTATCTATGGTATGAATTTTGATCCCGACGCCTCCCCTTGGAATATGCCAGAACTGGAGTGGTATTGGGGCTATCCGGCCTGCTGGGCAGTCATGCTCACCGTCGCAGGCAGTTTGTTTTTCTTTTTCTGGCGTAAAGGTTGGTTCAAGAGCACCACCAGCTTGGAATCTCTGGACACTGAACACTAGTTCCCGAAAGGGTATGGAAACTTGCCCCTTGTACATTGCGTCAAATTGGCTTAGGCTGGGAAAGCAAAGGGAGTACTTTATGTGTAAAAATACTCAGTTTACAGCCTTTTTTCCAAGGATGGCACACACTTAAAACCGTGAAAGCCACTATGGAAAAGGAGCGCATCCCCCTTATGTATTCCATATTTAAGAAAAGAGCTGCACTTGGTGCATAGGTTTTGGTGTGAGTTAGGTAATAAATTGCGATCGCCCCCCTCTCCACAACTAAGGGACTGAATTCGGAAAGTTGACCGACTCAAATAGAGCATTCATTAGGAGACTGTATGAAACGATTGGCACACTTGGGTGTTTTGGCAGGGTTAGTGAGTAGCCTGTGGCTAGCACCCGCCTCAGTCGTTATGACACTGCCACCGCCTTGCCCGAAGAACAAGTGCTGCGGATTCTCAACAATGTGCCCATTTTTATGATCACCAATGATAAAGGGGAACCGCTGACCTTTGAGATGCCCAACCCTCAAGATCGCAACAAGAAAATTCAGGTCTTTACCTTCTTTGTTAATCAGCAGGATGCCCAAACTGCACTTAACGGGATTAAAACGCAGCAGCCAGAGGTGGGTCGCGTCGCTCGGGTCTCCGCAGCCGCCCTCAGTGGTGCCGTGAAAATTGCCCTCGAAAGTCAAAAAAATCCTGCCATTGGTGTGGACATTGTCCCCTCAAGACCGCAGCTGGAAGCAGCCGTGAATCTACTCAAGCAAAGTGGCGATCTGGTAGAACGGGATGGCAAAATTCTGACCAAAGATGGTCAACCTTTCATGGGCGGCACCCCCCTGTTTTTCCTAGCGGATAGCAAAACAGGCAACCCCATCGCCGTAGAAGCACAGATGCGCGAAAACGGCCAAACTCGCACTCAGCGGTTTATTCCTTTTTACTTTGATAAAACACAACTCCAACGGGAGGTGGATCAAGCCCGCCAACAGCGTCCTGAACTTGTTAAAGATACCGGTATCCGCGTCGTTATGCTGGATAATCTGGTGGCAACCATGTTGAGCACCAACGATCCTGTCGCGGGTCAAATTCAACTGGTACAAACCCCTGAGGCCATTCAGTTTGCAGTGCAACAAAGCAGTGGCAACAATGCGCAACGACCTAATCCAGCCAATCAACCTGCTTCTCCCCAACGCTCGAATCAACAAGGGGGAAGTGCAGGGAGCAATCAAGGCACCAATCGCAAGCGCTAAGATACATCCATGCACTGGCCACGCTTCCTGACGGGAATACTTCTGCTGGGTTTACTGTGGGGATGTGCCCTGCCCCAAGTGCGAGCTGAGGAGCGTCTGTTTTTGAATGTAGGGGTAGAATTTCGTGGCGAAGTCCAATTACCCGTCGGCAGCCAGTGGCACAATACTGAGGTGGGGGGGCTGTCGGGTTTGACGTACGATCAACGTCAACAGCAGTTCTATGCCATTAGTGACGATCGCCAGCAGCCTCGGTTTTACACCCTTGAGATCACGCCCGAAACCATTGCCCCCAAGGGCGTGACCCTTCTCCAACAAACCAGTGGTGAGGTGTATCCCGCCAACACCGCTGACCCGGAGGGGATCGTGCTGACACCTGAGGGGCACCTTGTGATCAGCAGTGAAGGGGTGGCAGCCACAGCTAGTCCCCCTTGGATTAAGGCCTTTGAGCGCGAGAATGGGCAAACCATTGAAGCTCTACCCCTTCCCCAGTACTATCTCCCCAATGGTCAACAGGGCATTCGCAATAATCTTGGTTTTGAGGCCCTGACGCTTTCCCCGGCGGGCGATCGCCTATTTGTTGGCGTGGAATCTGCCCTTGCCCAGGATGTTCGCCCCAATATCCCCATTTACTGCCGCCTGCTCCATTACCTGCGGGGGGATGTTGCCCCTGTTTTACTGGCGGAGCACCTGTATCCCTTAGATCCTGCAGAGGCAGTGTTCAATGGTCTTGTGGAACTACTTGCCCTTGACAATGGGGGTCATTTTCTTAGCTTGGAGCGCACCTACAGTCCAGAGATAGGATATGGCATTAAACTCTTTGAAGTGTCCCTGGCGGGGGCGACAGATACCCTTGGTATGGCCACGTTACCAGTTGATCTGCGCACCATTCGTCCCGTACAGAAACGGTTAATTTTGGATTTCAAAACACTGGGAATTCCTTTGACTAACTTAGAAGGGATGAGTTTTGGTCCTCCTTTGGCCGATGGGGCGCGATCGCTTTATATCATTGGCGATAATAACTTTGATGGCAAAACGCCAACCCAAGTACTGATTTTTGCCTTGAGTGCCAACCGCTAGGCCTCAACTGTCAAAATCCCCAACTGAGCCAGCAGGCGATCGCCATCCACGTGCTCCTGCATCATTTGCTCGACGCACTTGACTTTGGCGATTTCATGGAGACGCACTTGACCAAAGGCACGATCCACAATTTCCACCGCTGTCAGGGTGTCTAAGTCCACCGAGAGGATTGGGATTTCCAACTCTTCGGCACGGGCAAGAATGGCCGGGGAAGGGGGCAAATGCCCCGTGAGAATCAGGCAATGGGTAGAGGTCTCCAGAGCCGCCCACTGAATATCGGTGCGATCGCCCCCGGTAATCACCGCCATATTGTTTGCTTTACGGAAATACTTTAGGGCGGCACTGACATTCATGGCCCCAATCGTGAGTTCTTCCACCAGCAGATCCAAGCGATCGGGACGGCACAGGACTTCGGCATTTAACTGGCGTACCAATTCCTTGACACTGACACTGCGCAGCAACTGACTGCGGGGCAACATACCAAAAACTGGAATTTGGTGTGCCTCAAGATATTGGCGAATGGCGGGTAAGGGTTGAGCCTCGGGTTGGGGAATATCGTTGATGATCACCCCCAACAGGCGATCGCTCAATTCCGACTTGGCTAGAAGTAGCGATTCCACCACCAAAGGGGACTCATAGCGCACCACCAATAAAATCGGTGCATCCAACACCGCTGCCATTTGGGCTAACCCCAAATCAAACAGCTTCCCCTCTGCTAATGTGGCTGGCCCTTCGAGAAGCACTAAGTCTTCACGGTTCATATTGTGATAGGCTGCTAGGGCTTGGTGATAATCCTGCTGATCTGTGCCTGTGAGCCTTGCCTTAATGGCTTCTGGAGTTAGAGTGAGCAATGTGGGTCGCACATTCTCGAGATTGAGGGTTTCCTGTATAAAACCGACATCAGCTTCGGTTTCTTCGCTGTCGGCATTGGGTTGGTATGTGCCCAAGGGCTTGCCGTAGGCAATGCGGAGGTGGCGATCGCGACAGAGCTTGGCCAAACCTAAAACTGTTGCAGACTTGCCGCTATAAGGCACCATTGAACCAATCAATAAATGCTTTGCCACCGTTGAGTTACTCCTCCCATAACCCCAGCCCTAAACACGCGAGCGTTACTCCAGCCGTAACAGCTTACGATAAAACGCTTTAGAAAAATCGGCAATACGATGCTTTTTATAGTTAATGATCACGTCAATGAGATAGTCCACGAGTTCAAATGTAGTGATCGACATTTCGTACTGTAAATCGGGAGAGTTATCAAAGGTTACTGTACAGCGGGATAAATCCGCCGGCAAATTGGCAATCGTCCATGTGGCAACAAAATCAACATTGTTAGCGCCTTCAATCCCCCGTTGTCCCTCCAACTTCCCCAAACGGTAGAGGGCAATGCCCAAGGGCAGCAGAGGGCGTTTCTCAGCACGCATATAGGGGGCAAAGATATTCACTTCGCGGGGGTTGGCAGGCTGAAGCTGATCGAGGGCGGTCATACAAGAATCCTTAGTGTATTCAGTCTCACCGAATGCTGAAGTCTATTCTACAGTTAGAGCAGGCAGCACAGTTGCCTTGGTTCTAGGAGTGCGTTTCGTTTTGGGAACATATAGTTAACCAAAAGTGTTAATATTCTAGGCCACAAGTAGCTCTGGCTGCGAATCAAGGCTGCAATAGACTCTTGGACATCGCCGCCTGAGTGCTCGTTGTAAATATCGCAGCTTATTTAATAGCTTTCTCCCAAAGTATTCTGGTATGTCCACTAGCTCCAAAATTGAATACGCCATCAATACTATGTATATTGACTATCCTGCTCAAACTCTTTGTCATCAACCGCTCTAACAATAAGTGCATTTTCAGAAGTTTCTATAAATTCTCAATTGCCCACCGTTCAGCAACTTCTTTATCCGTGAGATTCTAGAGATTTGTCACTATCCAAAACTCTGTCTTGCTATCAGTGGCCTAAAAATGAACAACTTGATATTGATCGTGATTTACTTTCGTTCCCATATGGTTTTTGATGTGGACGACAAATGCTTTCTTTTAGTCTATTGGAGACTTGATTGGCAGCCAGAGCTACCTGTGGCTTAGTATATAAAGCTTTGTTACAGGGTATATAAAGCTTTGTTACAGGATTCAACACTTCTGGCTCTAGAGGCAGGCTGCCTCCCCTTGTGGGTGCGGTCGTTGACAAATTAGCCCCTGCTGCCCATAACACTAAGGCCGTGAGCCATTAGAGTAGTAGTGAACAGGGTTGGGAACAACGACAATGAACGAACTCTTTGCTCTGCTCTTTCTGCTGGGGTTTGGTGGCTGGGGATTTGCTAATAGTGTACGCATTGTTAACCAAGGCAAGATGGCACTGGTGGAGCGCTTGGGAAGCTACCATCGTCGCTTGGAGCCAGGGCTAAACTTGACCTTGCCTCTTATAGAGCGAGTTGTTTTCGAGGAAACGATCCGCGAAAAAGTCCTAGACATCCCGCCGCAGCAGTGTATTACCCGCGACAATGTGACGATTACGGTGGATGCTGTCATCTATTGGCGGATTATTGACATGGAGCGCGCCTACTACAAGGTGGAAAACTTGACCATGGCAATGACTAACTTGGTGCAAACGCAAATTCGCGCGGAGATAGGCAAGCTCGAACTGGATGAAACATTTACCGCCCGCACTCAAATCAATGAGAACCTCCTGCGCGATTTAGATATTGCCACGGATCCATGGGGGGTGAAAGTTACCCGCGTGGAACTGCGGGATATTGCCCCTTCCCAAGCTGTAAAAGACTCAATGGAATTGCAAATGTCTGCTGAGCGGAAAAGACGCGCTGCGATTCTCACCTCGGAAGGGGAGCGCGAAGCTGCCATCAACTCTGCCCGCGGTAAAGCAGAAGCCCAAGTTTTAACCGCTGAGGCCGAACAAAAAGCAGCCATTCTGGCAGCGGAAGCTCAACAAAAAGTGGTGGTGTTGCGCGCCCAAGCGGAGCGCCAAGATCAGATTTTGCGTGCTCAAGGAACAGCAGAAGCAATGAAAATTATTGCGGCAGCACTGCGAGAGGATCCCCAGGCAAAGGAGGCGCTCCAGTTTCTCCTTGCTCAAGGGTACTTGGATATGGGGCGCACCATTGGCCACAGTAACAGCAGTAAAGTACTATTTATAGATCCCAGTAGTATTCCGGCAACGATTGAGGGTGTGAAATCCCTAATCGAGCAGCCGTCCCGCGAGGTATAGTCCATGGCACAATTTCAGGCACGGGTTTTTGTTACACTACGCCCATCGGTGTTAGACCCTGCAGGGGTAGCGGTACAGGCGGGGATTCATCATCTGGGTTATACAAATGTGCAATCGGTGCGCATTGGCAAAGTAGTGGAACTCAACCTAGAAGCCCGCGATCGCGCCACGGCCGAGGCTCAATTGACCCAGATTGCCGATCAGCTGTTGGCTAATCCGGTGATTGAAACGTTTCGCATTGAGGTGCAGGAGCTGGCAGCCGCCGCAGGATAGGCACAATGTTTAACTGGTGGGATGATTTATTAGCCAGTATCGAGGCAGGCATCAAAGCCGGCATTGAGTCGGGATTCAAGTCCTTAGCGGATACCCTTGCCCCCTTGCTTCAGGTGCCGGAACCCGCAGCCCCCTTCCAACGGGTTGCCCTCTTTCGGGCAGGTGTGGATCAACCAATCGCGGGTTCTGGCTTCAGGGTCGAAGGTACTGCTTGGTGTCTAGAGTCCCACTGGCCACAGACAATTCCTCTTTTTGAACTACCGGAAGCCCATCTTTTGCTAGAAGTGCCCTCTGCTCAAAAGGGAGATCAACTGCTCCTGTGTCGTGCGTTGGTGAAAACGGGAGCATTGCCCCAGGGTGGGCAATTGTTTCTCAGCCGCAGTCAACCCTTTGGTTGGACATTTTCCCGCACTGTTTCCTTTGTGGGCGATCGCGACTGGCACCTGTGCGAAGTGCCTTTTCACCTTAAAACGGAACCTCGGACCCCCGGCTTGATTAAAATTGGGGTGGAATTTATGGGACGCGGTGTGATCTGGTTACGGGATATTGAGCTGCTCCATGCCCCCGCCAAGTTAAAGCCGATTACTGACGTGATGGATGAACTGCTGTGAGTCGTACCCTAAATGTAGGGATTGTGGTTTTTCCCGGATCGAATTGCGATCGCGATGTGGCCTATGTCACCAGTGAAATTCTGCGGTGGCCGACGCAACTCCTATGGCACGAAGAAACCAATCTGAGCGACTATGACCTGATTGTGCTGCCAGGGGGGTTTAGTTTTGGCGATTATTTGCGCTGTGGGGCGATCGCCCGTTTCTCGCCAATTATGGCTGCTGTTAAAGACCATGCTGCCGCTGGCAAATGGGTGCTAGGTATTTGCAATGGGTTTCAAATTCTTACCGAGGCAAAACTCCTACCCGGCGCCCTGGTGCGCAACCAGCACTTGCACTTTATTTGCGATCGCGTGTATTTGCGCTTAGAAGCCAAGGAACGTCCCTGGCTACAGGCCTATGGCGATAAAACAGTAATCCGTTTGCCCATTGCCCACGGTGAAGGCTGCTACTATGCCGATGTTGCCACCCTTGCAGAATTGGAAGCCAACCGCCAAATCCTCTTTCGCTATGCCGACGCCCAAGGGAATGTCACCCCTGACAGTAATCCCAATGGGTCACTCAACAACATCGCGGGTATTTGTAATCCTGCCGGCAATGTCTTGGGAATGATGCCCCACCCTGAGCGTGCCGCTGACCCTGCCTTGAGCCACTCCCCCAGTGACCACACTTTAGATGGGTTGCAGTTGTTTAAGTCCCTTTTGAATGCAGCCGTTGGCTAGTGATTGTTCCCTGAACCATTGGGCGGTCATGCAGCTTTATCAACTCACGGCAACCGTGAATCTCTACGATGCACCCACAGGCGATCGCCTGGCCAGCCAAGGCGCAGCAGGGCGGTTTCTTTGGGCACCTCCTTTGGGTAGCGAACGTACCTACGTAAAACTTGCAGAGGATGAATACGGGGGTTGGTTAGATCCAAGGGATTACCGCCATCTAATACCCGCCCCTCAACCCTATCAGCCCATTGCCCGCGATCGCGCCTATATTGAAGCTGTCCTTGAAGACGTTATTGCCTTTTGCATTGCGGCACAGCAAATTCCCCATGAGTATCTTTGGGGAGGAACTGTATCCCCCAACTACGACTGCTCTGGCTTAATACAGGCCAGTTTTGCCAGTCAAGGCATTTGGCTGCCGCGGGATGCCTATCAGCAGGAGGCCTTTGCCACACCCCTCGGCGCTGGCTCCATTGAGGCAACCCTACCTCGGCTTCGGCGGGGGGATTTGGTCTTTTTTGGCACACGTGAGAGGGCAACCCACGTAGGCCTTTATTTGGGGGAGGGACAGTACATTCACAGCTCTGGCAAAGAATATGGCCGCAATGGTATCGGCATTGATACCCTTTACCCCAGCGAGGATCTCGTGAGTATTGCCTATCGGCAGCAGTTTCGCGGTGGTGGCCGCATTGAGTATAGCTACATTCCCTTGGGCTAGCGCCCCATTCCCAGTTTTTGCGCTTTTTGATAGACCTTGCCTTCTGTGAGTAGGGAGGGAGCAATAACAATCTCCACCTGCTGCATTTCCCGCAGATCCTTAGCGCCCAGAGTGCCCATGCTGGTTTGCAGTGCCCCCAAAAAGTTGTGGGTGCCATCGTCCAACTGAGCCGGTCCGCGCAGAATCTGTTCAAGGGTACCAGTGGTGCCCACATGGATGCGCGTCCCCCGAGGCAGCACCGGACTAGGAGTAGCCATGCCCCAGTGGTAGCCGCGGCCGGGAGCCTCTTGGGCACGGGCAAAGGGAGAACCCATCATCACTGCATCGGCGCCACAGGCAATACATTTGCAGAGATCCCCCCCGGTGACGAGGCCGCCATCGGCAATTACAGGTACATAGCGCTGTGTTTCTTCAAAGTAGGCGTCCCGTGCCGCAGCACAGTCGGCGATCGCTGTGACTTGAGGCACCCCCACCCCCAGCACTCCACGGGAGGTACAAGCGGCTCCTGGACCAATGCCCACAAGAATTGCTGCGGCTCCGCAGTGCATCAGACTGAGGGCTACCTCATAGGTGACGCAGTTCCCTAAAACCACCGGCATCGGCATCCGTTCACAAAAGGCTGCCAAGTCGAGGGGTTCTGTGCCCTCAGGGGCAAGGTGAGCTGGTGAGACAACGGTGGCTTGCACAAAGAGCAAATCTGCCCCCGCTGCTGCAACAACATCACCAAAACGACTCGCCCCTGCTGGCGTTAGACTGACGGCGGCAATTCCCCCTTGGGATTTGATTTCTTGAATGCGTTTTTCAATGAGGTGGGGCTGAATTGGCTGTGCATACAACTGCTGCATCAGGGGTACAAATTCATCCACACTGACACTGGCAATGCGCTCTAGGATAGGGTCAGGATCCTCGTAACGGGTTTGAATCCCCTCCAGGTTGAGGACACCCAGGGCACCCAGTTGGCTGAGCTTGACAGCCATTGTTACATCCACAACCCCATCCATAGCACTGGCAATAATTGGAATTTCCCGTTCGATATGGGCAATGCGCCAGCGGGTATCCGCCAGTTGGGGATCTAGGGTACGGTTGCCGGGGACAAGGGCAATTTCATCAATACCGTAGGCGCGACGGGCGGTGCGATGTCCCCCGAGTTGAATGGTCATGGTGTTCCTCGCAGTAGGTGGGCTAAATCATCAAGTAGGGTGTCTAAGTTGTTGTAGGCAGTGGAACAAATTTACAAAAATTTACAGCACCTCGACAAGCCATGCCTTGGTGCTAGTTCAAGGGTGGGTTGGGCGATCGCCGTGCAGGGCGCAAGGAGGCCGGACGCGGCGATGTTGGCGATGAACCGGAACGCTGCGGGCGGTGGGGACGGGCTGGCCGTGCCTTGGCTTTTTTTTTGGACTTTTTGAGCTTACGGGGTGGCAGAATACCGACCGTCGTTGCCTCTTGGACGACTAAATTTGTCCCCTGTCGCTGCACCTGAAAGTCCCAAAAGTACCCCGGCGACTTCATAGGTACTGTTCCTGTCAGTTTGAGTTTGAAAGCTTTAGGTTTTTCACCCCGCCGCCGCGGCAACTGTTGAATTTTCACGACCACAAAGTTTTTCTCTTGGGAGTTGAAGATCACTTCGCCCCGTATAGAAAAATAACCGTCATTAACCCCCGGATCTACTGCTGTGGTATTGGCCTGTTGCAGACGCTGCGGTTCCCATACGCCAACAATTTGTAGGTGGAGTTTCACCTCTTTTTTGTCAACGTCACGGGTGCGGGGATAGACTACCCAGAGGTGAGGTTCCTTAAGGTCGAGATATTTTTTGATCAGGTTCATCACCTGCCCCAAGAGGACGGTTTCAATTTCCGTCCCCTCCTCAGTAATCATCACTCCTCGGTTGAACTCCGCCTCCGAGGTGGGCACATAGCGACCTCGTACAACCCCGATCGCCCGATATTGCATTCGTTCACTGGGGGGTGGGATCGGTTGGGGATGGGATAGAACCTTTGCCTGCTGAGGAACAGATTCTTCAGAGGCAACGTCCGGTTTTGGGGTTGGGCTATCCGCTGCGGCCACACCGAGAATTTCTGGGCGAGACTTGGGAGGCGTTGCTAATTCAGAGGAAGGCGTTGGCGGAGTCGCTGGGGACTTCTTGACGCGGGGGCGCTTGGCTGGGGGTTCAGCAGTCATGACAATTCTCGCAAACAGTCTAAATGCCAATTGAGCGACTGCTCAGATGAACAGGCCACGGCAATTCTCAATTGGGGTACTCTCAATTATGCGTTGCTGCTGTGAGCTAAGCAACACTTTTGCACATTGCAAAGGTGGTGAGAGTTATGGGCTTGATGCAACACTTTCTGTTTGCACGATCGCCCCAAAATCGCCAATAATTGCCGCACAGTTGCGCAACAAACCAAGGAGCGCTAAACGATTGGCTCGCAGGGTCGCATCCTCTGCCATCACAAGAACACTTTCTTCCCCATCAAAGAAGCGACTGACAATGGGGGCAAGGGTGGTTAAAGCCGCTACAATTTCCCCATAGGCACGCCGGGCTTGGGCTTGTTGCACTGTGGGCAAGAGGTTTTTAAGGGCAGCATAGAATTCCTTTTCAATGGGGGCTTCCAGGTGCTTGGCCTTGACTGCACGAATATTCAGACTATCCGTGCCTAGGGTGCCTTGACGTGCCAAACGAGCCGCCCGGTTGACAGTGGGGTAAATGGCCATGAGTTCACCAGATTGGCGCAATTTTTGCAGAAATTGGGCGCGATCGCGGGCATCAACCACATCCTTGAGGGCACGAGTCTGCAACTCCGGCTGATCCTCTGGAATGACTGCATTCACTAGGTCATACTCAATGCCAAGATCTTCTTGGAGCAAGGTTCGCAGCCGTTGACTAAAAAATTGCCGCAGTTGCTGCTCTAAATCAGTGGCACTGAGCTTGGCGGTAAACTGGCGACAAAAGGTTTGGGCCAATTCATGAAGGAAAGCCAAGAGATTTAGGTGATGTTCTCCCTGCCAGAGGATTGTGATCACCGCATTGGCAGCTCGCCGTAGAGCAAAGGGATCTGACGAACCCGTAGGACACAGGCCAATGCCAAAGAGGCAAACTAAAGTATCCAAGCGATCGGCTAACCCCACCACCTGACCCGTAAGAGTTTGGGGGGGGCGATCGCCAGCAAAACGAGGCAGATAATGTTCAAAAATTCCCGTGGCCACTGCCGGGGCTTCGCCGCCAACTGTGGCATAGACCTGTCCCATGTAGCCCTGCAGCTCAGGAAATTCCCCCACCATTTGGGTCACAAGGTCAGCCTTGCACAGAGAAGCCGTGCGCTCAATCAGTGCCACTTCTTCAGCAGGGCAATTTAATGCCGTTGCCATTTGCCTTGCCAGGGCGGTTATCCGCTCCACCTTGTCCGCCATAGACCCCAGTTCATCTTGGAATGTAACAGTGGCCAGTTTTGCCCGATAGTGCTCTAGGGGCTGTGCCGTATCCGCCCTGTAGAAGAACTCCGCGTCCGCTAGGCGGGCACGAATTACCCGTTCATTGCCGGCACGAATCAAAGGAGTTGCCGCTGGGTCGCCATTACTAATCGTGATGAAAAGCGGCAGCAGGGCTTGGCGCGTCGCATCGGTGTACACGGGAAAATACCGCTGATGGGACACCAAGACGGTGGTAATTACCTCAAGGGGCAAAGCCAGAAATCGCGATTCAAAATTTCCCAAGAGAGCCGTCGGCCATTCCACTAAGTGGGTCACTTCCTCCAAAAGGGGTACCGCCAAATCCACCCATCCCCCCGCCTCCTGGGCAAGGGCGGCAATTTGCTCGCGAATCCGTTGCTGGCGGACTTCTGGATTCACCAAAACCCCCGCCGTTTTCAGGGTAGATTCATACTCTTGGGCAAGGTTGAGGGCAATAGTCCCCTGGGAAAGTACGCGATGGCCATAGGTGGTGCGATCGCTGGCAATGCGCACAGAATGGCTCTCCAAAACCAAGGGCAGCACCTGCTCATCCCACAGTAGCACCAGCCAACGAATGGGACGGGAAAAGCGCAAATCCCCATCCCCCCAGCGCATGAAGCGAGCACCCTCAAGGGCAGCAATCCACTGCTGCGCCAACTCAGTCAAGAGTTGGGGGGTGGGTTGACCAGGGCGAACCTGCTTGAGATAGACCACCTCCCCCTTTTCGGTGGCGCGGATTTCGATATCTTCGAGGCGGCCTTGGCGCGATCGCAGGAAACCCAGAAGAGCAGGCGTTGGTTCCCCCTCGCGAAAGGCCGCAGTGGCTGCTGGTCCTTTGATCTCAATGGCTTGATCCGGCTGTTGGGGAGGCAACCCCTCAATCAGCACCGCCAAGCGGCGCGGGGTCGCCCAAACGTTGACGGTTCCTGTGAGTCCCTGTTCCTTCAGGGTTTGCGGAATCAAGGTGTACCACTGGCGCAGCGCACTACTGACAAAGCGGGCGGGGAGATCCTCGGTGCCCACCTCCAAGAGGAACGTATGCGGTGATGACTGGGGCATGGTGACAATGGGCTAGAAAAGGGAGCTACTGCGGGCGGCTTCGGCTTCGTCGGGATGAATACCAAGGCGGGTGAGGTTAATGCGGCCTTTGCTGTCCACCTCACGAATTTTGACGACAATTTCATCGCCAATTTTCACTTCATCTTCGACTTTGCCAACGCGATATTCCGCCAACTGGGAAATATGGATCATCCCTTCTTTGCCGGGGAGAAACTCGACAAAAGCACCAATGGGAATAATCCGCGTTACCCTGCCTAGATAGACATCACCGGCGTTGAGCTTTCGTGTTAAACCCTCAATGGCAGCGCGGGCTTGCTTAGCGTTGGTTTCGTTGGGGGCAGTAATGGTGACCAGACCCTCTTCACTGATGTCCACCTTGACATTGTATTGCTCGGAGATACCACGCACAGTTTTACCCCCCGGCCCAATCACAAGGCCGATCATATCCGGGGAAATTTGCAAAGTCAGCAGCCGTGGCGCACTCGGTGGCAGTTGTGGGCGCGGTTTGTCAAGCACCGCCAACATTTTCTCAAGGATATGGAGCCGTGCCGGACGCGCCTGCTCAATTGCTTGCTTGATCACGGCAATGGGCAAGCCGGTGATTTTCATATCCATTTGCAGGGCGGTGATGCCGCTATCGGTACCGGCCACCTTGAAGTCCATATCGCCAAGGAAGTCTTCAATTCCCTGAATATCGGTGAGGATGCGCACCTCATTGCCTTCCTTGATCAGTCCCATGGCCGCACCACTGACGGGTTTGCGGATCGGTACCCCCGCGTCCATCAAAGAGAGGGTGGAACCACAAACGGATCCCATGGACGTAGAACCATCGGAAGACAGCACCTCCGATACTACGCGGATCACGTAGGGAAATTCCTCCTTGGGTGGAAGAACTGGTTCAAGGGCGCGCTCCGCCAGAGCACCATGACCAATTTCGCGTCGCCCCGGCGATCGCAGGGGCTTGACTTCACCTACGGAGTAGGGGGGAAAGTTGTAGTGGTGCAGATAACGCTTGCTGTCCTCAGGATGTAGATCATCGAGAGCTTGAGCATCGGCAGGAGAACCTAGGGTGGTGACGGACATCACTTGGGTCAAACCGCGATTGAAGAGGGCACTGCCGTGAACTCGCTCTGGGAGAACGCCCACTTCACACCAAATTGGACGCACCTCATCTAGGCGCCGGCCATCAATTCGCACCCCTTCTTCAATAATCTGCTGCCGCATGAGTTTTTTGGTGACGGCCTTAAAGAGGGTGGGCAGGGCTTTTGGATTTGCAGTGGCAGCCACCGCCACGGGGTGATCCTCTGGAAGAGCAGCAATTTCCTGGGCGATCGCCCCTTGCACCTCATCGAGGGCAGCATCGCGGACATTTTTGTCCTTTTCAAAGCGTTTGAGAATAGCTTTGACCGGTTCAACAGCGCAATTGTAGATGAAGTTTTCCAATGTCGGGTCGATCGCGGGTGGCTCAGCTTTGACAATATCAATCCCCAGATCCTGCAGAAGATCTCGCTGCGCTTGAATCAAGTCTTGGATCACTTCATAGCCAAAGTCAATGGCTTCAATCATGTCAGCTTCTGGCAGTTCATTGGCGCCGGCCTCCACCATCACCACGCCATCGGGAGATCCGGCCACGACCAGATCTAAGCCACCGCGCTCAATTTCTTTGTACGTCGGGTTGATAACAAACTCATCCCCCACGAGTCCAACCCGCACCGCCGCCATCGGACCATTAAAGGGAATTTGTGCCAAAAGAACGGCGATCGAAGCTCCTGTTACCGCCAATACATCGGGGGGAACATTTTCATCCAAGGAAACCGTAGTAGCAACCACTTGGAGATCATCCCGCAGCCATTGGGGAAAAAGGGGGCGCAGCGGTCGATCAATGAGGCGACCAATGAGAATGGCTTTTTCTGGAGGGCGGCCCTCACGCCGTAAAAAACCCCCTGGAATCCGCCCAGCAGCATAGAGACGCTCTTCGTAATCCACTACAAGGGGTAAAAAATCAATGCCTTCCCGTGGGGCGGCACGATTTGCTGTCACCAGTACAGCCGTTTCCCCCGAACTAATGAGAAGGGAACCGGCGGCTTGGGGGGCAAATTTTTGCAATACTACTTTAATATCCCGTCCATCTAGGGGGATAATTTTTTCTAGACCCTTCATCTGCGTTCTATTTCGTCCTTCTTTGTATTTCTTTCTCTTTACTAGGATAGCCGCTTCTGCCACTCATCCGCTAAAGTTCAAGGATCAGCCGCGTGCCTCTAAGGACGCCAAGGCTAGGGGTAACTGTCCAACTTTGTGTTAATAAAATTTGGATTAATTCTGCCGATCGCCGGCTGCTGGGGCTGTCCTGTAGTCCCAAATAGAAACTGGCAGAGTGGTGGCTATCTTGACCGAGAACTTTCAGCAGATCATCGGCGTAGTGAATGGCTTTTTCCATCTGGGCTTGCAAGTTAGTCCACAAATCCACATTGCGGAGATTGCTTAGGGTTTCGGCCACCACGTCTTGACGGTGTTGAATTAAGATGGTTTGCGGCTGTAGCTCTGGCGGTAAATCAGCAAAGAAAATGGCCGGTCCATAGCCAATGAGATGAACAGTCTCCATCCATTTCGTTTGCGGCAGCAGCAATTGGCGGACAATGTGACAGGCCAGAGCCGTGATAATCAACCCTTGGCTATGGGCAACAAGATACAATTCAGCCCCCGCTTGTAATCCCTTGACAATTTCATAGGCTAACCGTAAGGTTGGGCGCGGTGCGCCGGCTGGAAAGGCACCGTAAAGATACTGGGCAAAATCTCCCCAGCCCAATTTTTGTAGGAACGATAGGTCAAGGAGTTTTGTTAAGTCAGCGGCACTGTTGATATCAAGGGGACGCTGTTGCAGTGGGCTAGGCTGAGCGATCGCCAGAATATCCGCATCATCGGCAAGATCTTTGCTCACTAGTTGGCTGAGGAGTTTGGCATATTCATAGCGGCGATCTTTGCTGGGGTCTGGGGCTGGCGTTTGCGGCCAAAAACGATAAAGTTCTGCCTTGCCGAGGAAACTTTCCCAGAGATCCGCTTGGAAGCCGTGGGTCTGATTGTGAATGCCGCGAATTTCTAAAGGGTGCGTCGCTGTAAGTTCAGCAAGGCGGTTCAAATCCCGCAGTTGCTTGGCAACATCGCTACCTATCCCATTCACATGGAGTAAACGCCGTCGCAGAGGAGCACCGAGGGATTTCTGCGGCAAAAGAATCGTACCGTCTAGGGTAGAGGTCATAGGGAATTGAGGAATTCTAGTGAGAGACGCTGGCAAAACAGAATAAAAGGCGGCTAAGTTGTGATCATCGTCACAGTCATTCTATCGGGGGATAGGTAATACTAGATAGTGACTCAGTACTATCCGAGTCATCAACAGGGAACACACAACGAGCCGACAGACTGAGTAAGTTTGTCGGTTTTTTTTAGCTAATCGGCGGGAAGCCTTGCGCTCTTGCTGCTCAATATAACGCTTCCACCGCTCCACCATTGGCGATGAAGTAGGACTCATCCCAAAGCACCGACTTCCCATAGAACTTATTCACCCACAGCCTACAATTAGGGACAGACTTCAGGTTGTCAATGAACTTGGGCAGCGCCAAAACAGGATGTGGACTGAACACTTTGCAACGATATTTTGTGGTCAAAAAAGTGGGCCTAGGACATCGGCTCACTATAAAATACGCAGGTCAAAAGACTGGAAAAGCTCGCCCTCTATACAAAGCATGAGGGTCGGGAGTATGTCACAATTTCAGGCATGCGCCACAAAAAGATCACACTGCGTTTAGATGCTGAACTCTATGGCCAACTGCAACGCTGGCAAGTGCAGCAGGGATATGGTTCCCTTAGTGAGGCAATTCGTAAAATTTTACAACAATCTCTTCAGCCGATGGAGATTGCCTGTCCCACGGTTTTGCAGCGACTGCGTGCCCTAGAAGAGCAAGTGGCGGCTCTTGAACGCCAACTGCGCCCTCCTCAACCCACTATTGAAACACTGACGATCGCGGAGCTGGAGCGGCTGACTCGTTCCCAATTGGTGGCCTTAGCGCGGGAGTTGGGCATTTATAGCTATAAGCTCAATAATCCAGCATTGCGGCAAGCCATTTGGGCAGCGAAACAAGCGATCGATGGGCAAAAGCAGGAATGATATGCTGACGAAGGTAACTTAAACAATGTGATTCGCAGTTAAAGGGATGGTTTGTCCGTCAGAATCTATGGATCGCTTCCGTTTGTGGTGGGCGGCAATTAAGCTTCCCATGTACAGCGTGGCTGTTATGCCCATTTGGCTGGGCACGGCGGTGGCGATCGCCGAGACGGGAAGGGTGTACTGGTGGCCTTTTAGTCTGTTTCTCACAGCGGCCGTGTTGATCTTGGTCTGGTTGAATTTGAGTAATGATGTGTTTGATGCCGAGACCGGCATTGATCGCCACAAGTACCATTCCGTGGTCAATCTCACGGGCAAAAAACAACTCATCTTTTGGCTGAGCAATCTCTGTTTACTCTTGGGACTACTGGGGATTGTGGCCATTAGTTGGCTACAGCAGGATGCAACGGTTTTAGGGTTGGTATTGCTCTGCTGCGTCCTCGGCTATAGCTACCAAGGCCCGCCCTTTCGCTTGGGCTATTTGGGCTTGGGGGAGCCGATTTGTTTTTTCTGCTTTGGCCCTTTGGCGATCGCTGCTGCCTACTATAGCCAAGTGCAAACCTTTAGCCCCAGTATTTGGCCGGTGGCTATCCTCAATGGTCTGACCACAACGCTGATTCTTTTTTGCTCCCACTTTCACCAAGTGGCTGATGATCTAGCCGCCGGCAAATATTCCCCCGTCGTGCGCCTAGGGACGGCTCGCAGTGCCCAACTAGTCTATGGTGCCTGTGGTCTTTTTTACGGTGTTTTGGTGGTCAGCGTGGCATCGCGAATCCTGCCGTGGCCAACGTTGCTAGCTTTAAGTTCGCTGCCTTGGGCGATTTATCTGTGCCAGCGGATGGCGCAATTTCATGGCGTACCTGAGCAGATCAAGAATTCAAAGTTTATTGCCGTGCAACTGCATTTTTGGAGTGGTTTGCTCTTGGGACTGGGCTATTTGGTTTGAGACCGGGGGCGATCGCGATTCAGCGACCACTGGTACTCGACCCTGCCGCCACTCAATTGCCATTCTTCCTCAAACTGCTTTTGCAATCGTAGGGCTTTGCGCAGATGAATCACAGCACTATGGAGCTGCCGATAAGCATTGGAGTTGGCAGGCAGAGCGGGCAAGGAAGCCTGTTCCAAAATTTGCAGCGCTAGCTCGTAATGAATGTGGGCAGGAAGAGAAACCTCACCTGAGGGGGCAGGGGAAAGAGCCACCGGGGCAGACACCTCCAAGGAACAACTACAACTATCTAAGTGTTTTAACGGCGGCGGGGACGCCGATAGGTCAATCGCTCGGAGCGATCGCGCTCGTAGGCAATCAATCGGCCATAGATTTCGTGCTTGGTTAAGTTTAACGAAAAAAAGACATGCCGCCGGGGATTACCAAAGCCCTTACGGGTAAAAAACTTCACTGCGGGGGTATTGGCAGGGTCAGTGTCCACCAGCATAAACCGCGCCCCCTCTTCAATCATGCGTTCAATGAGCTTATCCACAAGCCTGTCGGCAATGCCCCGCCGTTGATACTGCGGATGTACCCCCAGCCAGTTAATGTAGCCATAGACCCAAGGAGCCTTGCTAATAATTGTGCCCAAAATAAACCCTACCACTTGCGCGTCGGCTTCGGCCACAAGACAGTATTCTGGATCGGTATTGTAGAAACCAATAACCTCCCATTCATCCCAGATGCGATAGAGTGAGGGATATAGATCACTCGTGAAGAGTTCTTCGCCTAGGTGAAACACAGGGGCAATGTCATCAATGCCCATCTCGCGAATAATAATATTGATGGGTTCAGCCCGCTCTTCTTCTTTGGTGGTGGGAGCAATTTCTAAATCGACTAAATTGGGGTCGATGGAATCATCGGGGTGCAAAGACATACAAGCGTTTGTACCGAGCTATTTCTAGCTTAGCCTATGTCTAACGGGGTCAATGGGGAAACGGGAGCACACTTCCACAACCACCTCTAAGGGACAGCATCCCTTGGGTAGGGGGGCATAGGGATCATCAGCTGCACGATAGCCCGCTGCACCGAGCACAACTGCATAATAACCCTGGGCGGGTAGATCGAAAAGACGGTCGTATTCTTGGGGCAAGAAACCCGCCGTGACCATGAACTGCCCCAAAGCAATATAGACTTGGCGGGCTGCTCATTCATCGACATTGAAGGGGTAGGGAGGGACTGCAAAAAGCCCTTGACAAAGGATACAGGCGGGGTCAACCTCTCTTCCGCTTTGAAGTTGTAGTTCAGTTATGAACTATTGCCACTGGATATCCGTATCCATTGCATTCATGGCTGCGGCCAGTTTTTCAATCAGTTCCTTGACGGGGAACGCACCGACATCTCCCGCTGCCCGAGTGCGGATACTCACAGTTTCGCTTTCGACTTCCTTGGCACCCATAATGCCCATTACCGGAATTTTCTGAGTTTCGGCGTTGCGAATCTGTTTGCCAAGGCGATCGCCACTGCCATCCACAGTGACCCGTACACCATGGGCTTGCAGTTCAGCGGCCACTTTTTGAGCGTAGGCACGTTGCTCCTCCGCCACCGGCAACAGACGCACCTGCTCTGGCGCCAACCAAAAGGGAAAATCTCCCGCATACTCCTCAATGAGGATGCCAATGAGCCGCTCCAGAGAACCAAAGGGGGCACGGTGGATCATCACCGGACGGCGGCGGCTATTATCTTCTGCAACATACTCCAAGTCAAAGCGCTCAGGCAAATTGTAGTCCACCTGAACCGTGCCCAACTGCCACTCGCGGCCTAGGGCATCCTCAAAGATAAAGTCCAACTTCGGGCCATAGAACGCCGCTTCCCCAATGCCGATAAAGTACTTCATTCCCAGTTGTTCTGCAGCGCGCTGAATGGCGGATTCTGCCTTTGACCATGCCTCATCAGAGCCAATGTACTTGTCAGACTTGGGATCGCGGAAGCTGAGCCGTGCCTTAAATTTATTCAAACGAAGACAGCGAAAGACAGAGAGAATAAGATCAACAACATTTAAGAACTCCGCCTCCAACTGCTCTGGCGCCACAAAAAGATGGGAGTCATCCACTGTAAAGCCACGTACCCGCGTTAAGCCCCCCAATTCTCCCGACTGCTCATAGCGATACACTGTCCCAAACTCCGCCAATCGCAGGGGTAAGTCGCGGTAGGAGCGCAATTCGCTTTTATAGATTTGAATGTGGAAGGGGCAGTTCATGGGTTTGAGGACAAATCCTTGCTCGTGTTCTGCCGCCTCGGCATCTTCGGCCATCAGGGGGAACATATCTTCTTTGTACTTTTGCCAGTGCCCCGATGTTTTGAATAGATCAACACGGGCAATGTGGGGAGTGACCACCGGCAAATACCCTCGCTTCAGTTGCTCCTTGCGCAGAAACTCCTCCAAGGTAAAGCGCAAGATAGTGCCCTTTGGCGTCCAGAGGGGCAGGCCTGGCCCTACGCAGTCGGAAAAAAGAAACAGTCCCAGTTGCTTGCCTAGTTTGCGGTGGTCGCGGCGGAGCGCCTCTTCTTTGCGCCGCTGATATTCTGCCAATTGCTCCGGTGTTTCCCAGGCAGTGCCATAAATGCGCTGGAGTTGGGGTTTGGTTTCATCGCCGCGCCAGTAAGCACCGGCAACACTTTCAAGGGCGATCGCCTTAGGGTTAATTTCAGCGGTATTTTCAACGTGAGGCCCTGCACAGAGATCCCACCATTCATCTCCAAGGTGATAAATTGTGATTGGCTCTTCGAGGTCTTGGAGAATTTCCAGCTTATAGGGTTCTCCTAGCTCGCGGATGCGCCGCTCGGCCTCTGCGCGGCTGACTTCCTCACGAATCACCGGCAGCTTGCGCTTAATGATCTTGACCATCTCCTTCTCAATGAGCTTAAGGTCTTTTTCGGTAAAAGGTTCGGGATGGTCAAAATCGTAATAAAACCCATTTTCAATCCAAGGGCCAATGGTCACCTGTGCCTTGGGAAAAAGCTTTTGAACCGCCATTGCCAAGACATGGGAGGTGGTATGGCGAATGCGCTTGAGCCGCTCCGACTCGCTGGTTTTTGGGAGGTGGATAGGGGCAGCAGCAGATTCTGGCATAGGGGGTGATGTATCTCACAAATCTTTAATGAAGGTTAGAGTTCTATTGTGACATTCTGCCACCTTTAAGGGTGAGGCTTTGAAGCTAATTTTTTAGGGGTTCCTTTGTCGAAGGGCGAGGGGCGATCGCCAGTGGTCAATTTGAAAAGACACGGCTATGCTAAGGTTGAAATCACATGGTGGTCATCGCAATTCCCCTCCGTCCTCTATTTGCAGTCGCTTTCTATAAGAGTCTTGTATAGGTAAAAATGGAGTGTTTCCGTGACGAGCCGTAAAGTCGTTGTCATCGATGACAGTAAAGTAATCCGCATGCGCGTGCGCGACATGTTGCCAGAGGGCGACTATGAAATTCTTGAGGCCAAGGATGGGCGCGAAGGCTTGCAACTGATCAAGGAGTCCGAGCCAACGCTGATCATGCTGGATTTTTTGCTGCCAAAGGTGAGCGGCTGGGAAGTCTATCAAGAGTTAGAGAAAAGTAATCTTCTCGGAGCTATTCCCCTTGTCATTATGTCCGGGCGCAAGGAAGAGGTCACCGAGAAGCTTCAAGAACCCTTTGAGTGGTTCGAGTTTATTGAGAAACCCTTTGAACGGGAACAACTCGAAGCAGCGATTCAAGAGGCCTTTCGCAAAGCCCGTAAGCCCAGACCCGTCAACGCGGCAGCGCCTGCGCAAGTGGCTGCTCCGGTCACTGCAGATCTCACCCCCATCTATGACAAACTGGCCGCCCTTGAACAGGCAATCCAAACGTTGCAAACCCAAGCTGTGGATGCCACTGCCTTTGCCCAACTCCAAGCAACGGTTGCTCAACTGCAACAGCAACCTGCAGCAACAAGCAATAGTGTGGACGAACATCGCCTTGCTGCTTTGGAAACTGAAAACCAACGGTTACACCACGAAGTCGAGCAACTCAAGCGAGCCATCCACCAAATTGTTACGGCATTGCGACGACTACAGGGGGGGCACTAACTACTGCCACTCGATTTCCCGCCGACCGGCAAGGGCACGAGCCAGCGTCATTTCATCGGCATAGTCAAGATCACCGCCCACCGGCAAGCCAAAAGCAATTCGAGTCACCTTAACAAAGGGGCGTAAAAGCTGCGCCACATACAGGCTTGTGGTTTCCCCTTCAATGCTGGGATTGATCGCTAAAATAACCTCTTGGACGTGGGGTTGACTGGCACGTTGAACCAAGGGCTGGATGTGCAGATGTTCCGGGGTAATCCCCTCTAGGGGAGAAATCAATCCCCCAAGGACATGGTACTTACCGTGGTACTCACGGGTTTTTTCAATGGCAATGACGTCACGGGAATCGGCTACCACACAGAGGGTGTGATTGTCCCGCTGCGGTGAAGCACAGATCTCACACACCGGCTCTACAGAGAGGTGGAAACAAATCGAGCAAAGTCCCACCTGCTGTTTTGCCTCCAATAGGGCTTGAGCTAGGGCTTGAATATCCGCTGCGGGGCGTTTGATCAGGTGGAGGGCAAGACGCTGAGCCGTTTTAGGACCAATGCCCGGCAGGCGTTGCAACTGCTCAATGAGACGAGCCAAGGGGCGGGTATAGACACTACTCATAGAACCATTAGGCAGGGACAGCAGCGGCAAGGGGGGCGATCGCGCTCAGGCGCAGCTTGGGATGATCCGCCATGGCCTGTTGCAGATTCCACTCGTTCTTAAAGAGGAGCACAGGCCGTCCCCAACTGTCTTTGACGGTTACCGCATTAAAGATGCGGCCAATGGCTGCCAGGGCTTCCCAGCCATCGAGGACCCAGCGAGCAACCGTGTAGGGGAGAGGGTCAAGGCGAGTTTCTACGCCGTACTCATGCAACAGGCGAAACTGCACCACTTCAAATTGCAATTGGCCGACTGCGGCTAGGATGGGTTCGCGTTTTGATTCATCAGTGGAGTACATGATTTGCACGGCACCCTCTTCCCGCAGCTCATTGACTCCTTTTTGGAAAGACTTAAACTTGGAGGGATTGGGGTTGCGCAGATAGGCAAAGAGTTCTGGGGAGAAGCAGGGAATGCCTTCATACTCCAATTTCGGACCCACATAAAGGGTGTCGCCAATGGCAAACATCCCCGGATTATTCAGGCCGATAACATCGCCAGCATAGGCAGTTTCAAGGGATTCGCGGTCTTGGGCAAAGAGTTTTTGGGGGCGGGAAAGGCGGATTGTTTTGCCTGTGCGGGCATGGTTTACAGTCATATCCTTTTCAAATTTGCCGCTACAGACGCGGACAAAGGCCACGCGATCGCGATGCTTGGGATCCATATTGGCCTGAAGCTTAAACACAAAGCCCGTGAAATGCTCTTGCGTGGGATCAATTGGCCCGCGATCGCTCTTGTAGGCCACAGGTGGCAGGGCATAGGTTAAAAAGTGTTCCAGAAACAGGCGCACACCAAAATTGGTCATGGCACTGCCAAAAAACACAGGGGTCATTTTCCCCTGATGCACAAGGTCAAGATCCAGCTCGGCACCCACGCCATCGAGCAGTTCCAGCTCATCTTTGAGTTGGTTGTATTCCAAGCGATACGGCTCAATATAGGGGTCAATGGCAGGATCGCCAAGGGCAATGACCGTTTCAGCCGCAGCACGGCTGCCGTGGGTCGTGCGCTCAAAAAAGTGAAAGTTGTGCCGCAGGCGATCATATACACCGCGAAAGCGATCGCCCATTCCCAAAGGCCAGTTCACTGGATAGGGAATCAGTCCCAGTTCCTGCTCAATTTCGTCAATGAGTTCAAGGGGTTCGCGCCCTGGGCGATCCAGCTTGTTGATGAAAGTAAAAATTGGCAGCCCCCGCAGTTGGCAAACTTCAAAGAGCTTGCGGGTTTGCGGTTCTAGACCTTTAGCTGCATCCACCAGCATGACTGCATTGTCGGCGGCTGCCAAGGTACGGTAGGTATCTTCGCTAAAGTCTTGGTGACCGGGGGTATCCAAGAGGTTAATCTGATAGCCTTGGTACTCAAACTGCAACACGGTCGAGGTAATTGAAATCCCGCGCTGTTGTTCCATTGCCATCCAGTCGGAGGTGGCTTGCCGCTGTGCCCGCCGTGCTTTGACGGCTCCCGCTTCGTGAATGGCGCCACCGTAGAGCAGCAACTTTTCTGTGAGCGTCGTTTTCCCAGCATCCGGGTGGGAGATAATGGCAAAATTACGACGTCGTTTCACCTCTTGGGTGATTTCATGGTGCAAGTCACTGGTCATAGCAGAATTTTTAACGATTTTTCCAGTGTAACAGATAAGACTCGATGACAAGTAATAGTGATAATAGTTTACCTCTAATTCTGGTTACAGGGGGAGCAGGCTACATTGGCAGCCATACTGTTCTGGCACTACAGCAAGCCGGCTTTCAAGTCCTGATTTTAGATACCCTTGAGCGCGGGCATCGGGACTTGGTGGACACCGTCCTAAAAACAGAACTTATTGTTGGCAATACGGGCGATCGCCCCCTTTTGGATCGAATTTTTCAAACTTATCCCGTTAAGGCAGTTATGCACTTTGCCGCCTATATCGAAGTGGGCGAGTCCATCCGCTCTCCCGATCGCTTTTATCAAAATAACGTCTGTGGCGCCCTCACGCTCCTTCAAGCCATGGTGGCCGCAGGGATCCCCTATTTTGTTTTTTCCTCCACTGCTGCGGTCTATGGCTTGCCCCCAGAGGTACCAATTCCGGAAACCTGTCCCTGTGCCCCCATCAACCCCTACGGTCGTTCCAAGTGGATGGTGGAACAAATCTTGACCGACTTAGGCAATGCCTATGATCTTAAGTCAGTGGTTTTCCGCTACTTTAATGCGGCGGGTGCAGACCCCCTTTCCCGCCTCGGTGAAGATCATCATCCAGAAACCCACTTAATTCCCTTGGTGTTGCAGGCAGCCTGCAGACAGCGCCCCCACATCTGCATCTACGGCACAGACTATCCTACTCCCGATGGTACCTGTATTCGGGATTATATTCACGTGGCAGATATTGCCCAAGCTCACGTGCTGGGGTTAGAGTACCTATTCCGCGGCGGAGAATCGCAAACCTTTAACTTGGGCAATGGCCAGGGCTTTTCGGTGCGGCAAATTATCGAAACAGCTCAAAGAGTAACAGGTTGCCCCATTCCAGTTGTTGAGAGCGATCGCCGAGCAGGAGACCCAGCGATGCTCATTGCCAATAGCGATCGCGCCCGACACCTCTTGGGTTGGCAACCGCAGTATCCCGACATTGGGCAGATCATTCATCACGCTTGGCGGTGGCACCAACACCGCCACGGATTGGGAACATTACGGTAGTATAGACAAAACTCCCTGTCGCTAAAATGTCTCCTCTGAGACCACTAACCCAAAAGGCTCTATTGTTTCACTGGCAAAGTTTTTAGCCCAACAGCAGCCAATCAAAAGGGTTCTATGACTCTATAAAAGGAACCTTCAACAACGGGCAATCAACACCAAAGACTGGCTCCACAGTAAATTGCAAATTTCCGATGAGGTAATCCGTTTGAAGTACCACTATTGAATCAAAGATGACAAAAGCGGTAGTTCACTCAAGAATGCCAAAAGGAAAAAGCCCACCTTGAAAGGCAGGCTGACCCATTCCATGAATTTTGTGCTCTCTCACGGTGCAAGGGCTATGCCTAAGAGCGCAGTAAAGACCTAGAGGCTATTCAAAAAGCCAATCAGACCGTGACCCGTGATTACTTCCAAAGCCAACAGGGAGATAAACCCAATCATCGCCAAGCGACCATTGAAAAGTTCTGCATAGGGAGTAAACCCAGCTTGTGGCTCACTCATCACGTACATTTTGGGTTCGATGGCAAAGTTATTCATCTTGCCTTGATCATCAATGATGCTACCGCCTTTCATATTGGTACTCCATTTATTACAAACTGTTTCATGTTCTTAATATAAGTTAACACTTCTACGGGGGAATGGCAAGGGCTAATGGATTTTTTTAAGATTTACGGCTGAAGCAGTCGCCCTCAGTGGCCACAGGCATGTTTTAGAACAGCAGTGTGCTAAAGATGGGGGTGAGAATTCTCCACTGGTGTCATGAGTCGTTTCTCTCTTCTCCGTTTTTCTCAAGCGCCTAAACGTCAGGTAGGAAAGCATCGATCTGGCGTTGCCAAGTTTCTGCTGCAACCCCCACGATGGTTATCCCTTGCTTTGCGCCTGCGTGGCTCCGTGATTCCAGCTATTCTCTCAGAAGTGCTTTTTTGTGGGGGGTTTGGTTTCCTTGTCACTGTGGTCGATCTATACCTCATCAATGTTCACTGGCCAGTGCTCGGCAGTCTGATCCCTTCGATTGTGCTGGGCTTGCTCTTAGTCTTTCGTACCAATACGGCCTATGAACGTTTTTGGGAAGGCCGCCGTCAGTGGGGCAACATTGTGAACAATTCCCGTAGTTTAACGCGGTTGATGTGGACTGCCATTGATGAAAAGGGTCTAGAGGATCGTCAAGGTAAAATTGACGCCGTTTATTTGGTGGGAGCATTTGCGATCGCCACCAAGCAACACCTGCGGGGTGAGTCCTTTGCCGAACTCGAACCACTGCTGAAACCCCACCAATACAAAGAACTGCAAACTGTACAAAATGTCCCCTTGCGTATTGCTCTTTGGATTGAGGACTATCTGCATCAACAGCACCGCCGAGGGCACCTGTCCCTCTATCAACTCACCTACATAGATGAATTGCTGGTGCAACTAGTGGATGCTCTGGGTGCCTGTGAGCGCATTCTGAAAACACCGATGCCCCTTGCCTACGCCATTCATCTCAAGCAGTTACTATTCCTCTATTGTTTACTGCTGCCGTTTCAATTGGTGGATAACCTTGGGTGGTGGACAGGTCCAATGGTGGGACTCATTGCCTTTACTCTCTTTGGGGTTGAAGAAATTGGCATTGAAATTGAAAATCCCTTTGGCCGTGATCTCAATGATCTGCCCTTGGATGCAATTTGCCTAACGATGCAGCAGAATATCCATGATCTAATTAGTGCACCCACCCATCAGCATCGCCCCGTCCAGCCCTTTCCCTAGCCAATTCCCATGGGTCGTTAACCATGACTACAACTGTGTTTCCCCCTTCTCAGATTCGCTTCAACTTGCCCGCCGCTAGCCTGATTGTCCAATACAATCTTGAAAGGGAAAATCTCCTCAAGCGCCTTGGCCAACTCATTTCAGCCGCCGCCGCGGGGCATCTATCTCTACTGGGCGTCCTGCCCATTGATCAGTTAGTGTACTCGCTGTGGACTATCCCCCTATCGAGATTGAGTATAAGCCCAGCCGTAGCCGCCCCCAAGCGGGGGTTCTCGATATTCCGTGGAAAAAACGTCCTCGTCGCAGTTTTGGGGATTTAGGTACCCCTGTTAGCCATGGCCAGATCTTTTCAGAACCTTGATCACCAACTTCAACAGGTCAATCAACGCCTAAAACTAGCTCAGTTGGGTCTACAAATTGAACAACGCGGCCAACGTCTCAGCCTGCGTGGCACCCTGCCGCCGCGTCCCGGAAGCCATCGGCTGCGTCCCCACCAACAGCGTTTAAGTCTAGGGTTACCTGCCACCCCCAGCGGTCTTAAAGCTGCGGAGCGCGAAGCAAAAATTATTGCTGCCAAACTACTCGAAAACACCTTTCGCTGGCAGGATTATGAACGGGTCAAGGGCCTCGGTCGTCTGGGGGAATTATCCTTGGGAGAGCAAATTGCCGCCTTTAAAACGGCAGTGTTGACTCAAGGGGATCTTAGCCGCACCACGTGGGAAACGGCCTATGCCCCCTACTTGCGACAGTTGCTCAGAGCTGCTGCTAATCATCCTAGCCATTCCTTAGCAGAACTGATCTATGGTCTGTTGCGGCAAATCCCCGCTGATAAGCGACAACGGCAGGTGGCCTGTACCGCCTTTCAAGGATTTTGTCGGTTCCTAGGGGTAGAGTTACCAATTCCCCTTAGCCAGTTTTGGGGCACCTATTCGCGGCGATCGCTCCAGCCACGGGACTTGCCCAGTGATGCGGAGATCTTGGCTGCCTATCATCAAATTCCCAACCCCCGTTGGCGGTATGTCTATGGCTTAATGGCCACCTACGGCCTGCGCAATCACGAGGTCTTTTTCTGCGACCTGAGTGGCCTCGTAACAGGAGACCCTCAAGGGATGATTGAGGTGCAGGAAACCACAAAAACTGGTTGTCATCAGGTGTGGCCCTTTCCCCCCCAATGGGTCGAAGTGTTTGAGTTGCGATCGCCCCAGTTGCCGAGGATCAATACTGATTTGACGAAAACAACCCTGCAACGCATTGGCCAGCGGGTTAATCAACAGTTTCGTCGCTATCAGTTGCCCTTTCGTCCCTATGACTTGCGCCATGCTTGGGCGGTGCGTACGATTCACTATGGCTTACCCGATACCGTTGCCGCGCGGATGATGGGACACAGCGTGGCCATTCACACTCAAACTTATCACCGCTGGCTCACCCTGCGAGATCAGCGGCAGGCCGTGGCGCGGGTACTTACTCAATTTGAATGCTCTTAAAATCACTGGGAGGGGAGGGTGGGGGGCTGGGGGGCTGATAGTCGCCATATTGTTTAATCCAGTCGCTGACTGGCTTTTGATCAAGCTTAACCCCAACAATCCAGAGACAAAGCCCCCCATAAAGGCAATGGGTTTTTGGCTCAACTCTTTGACAAGGGGCGCTAATTCGCTCAAGAACATAGGCTATCTGGCAATATCAGCACAGGTTTCTTCACCGATTGTAGCTTAGGCACAGGAAAACGGCTTAAAATTTGGCACGGATCACAAATTCATAATCGCCTCCCGGCTCTAGTTGGTAGTCCTGCGCCTCCAGAAACCGCCCCAAGGGTTCTTTGATCAGAGCACGCCCAAGGGCCGGACAGATGTGGAGTTTTTTCGCCTTAAATTGCCAGCAAAATTCCCACTGATACTCGCCGGCGCAGACGTAGCCCCGAATGTGACCCTCTTGCCAACTTTGGGCAATGATGCGGACATAGGCGGTGGTTTGGGGGAAGGGATGACAAGCCACAATTCAGGGAATCTGTTAGCGCAATTGGGTCACGATTTGATAATTAATGAGACGCTCTTGGGTCAGCAAGTCGTCAACGGTGACCCGCAGTTGGCGATCGCCATCCACTTGAAAAAGGACGCGAATGCGATCGCTCCCCGGAGCGCCGGGGGGATCCAGTTTGGCGAGAGTTTTGCCCTGGGGGGTGTCATTGAGGGGCTGCACCGTCCGTTCACCGGCACTGCGGGTAATCAGCGATCGCCATCAAAAAAGATTTCCACACCCCCTTGCTCATCTCCCAATTCCCCAATCACCAGTTCAATACCGGGCTGCCCCTCCGTGGAGGCACCTAAAATCAACTCCACAGGTTCGCTCATGGGGTAGGGTTGGCCGCGCTGGATAATCGGCTGCCAGCCATGACGATTAAGCTTTGCATCCCAAAAGCGAATGCCGTAGCTGTGGTAGAGAAAATCCTTAAGCTCCAGCCCTTGGGTCACTGCTAGCGCACCCATGGCCACTGCTGTAAAGGGCTGTTGGGCGTTGATCTTTGTGGCGTCAAAATACTCAGCACCCATTTTTGCACCGCGGGAATTTGCGTGGTTCCCCCACTAAGAGAACTGCATCGATTGTGTCGGGGGTGATCCCTTGGCGGCGAGCCTGT
>DVDZ01000166.1 GCA_015296025.1 Thermosynechococcus sp. M46_R2017_013 | reverse complement strand
GCTCTGAATGCGGTTGATCAAGCCTTGGCCGTGGCTCCCAATAATCCAGAACTGCTATACCTCAAAGCGCAAATTTTAGCCGCCAGTGGCAATCAATCCGAGGCACAGCAGTACTTCCAGCAAGCCCTCGCCAAACAAAACCAATTGCCCCAAGGCATTCGTAAAGAGATTCAGGAGTTTAGCCGCCGCATCTTGCCTCAGGGCTAGGGTAGCGGCTGAGACAGTGCTTTTACAATTGGCAAGTCGGCTATATCCGCACTAATTACAGACTTGGCTTGGTCTAAAATGGCAAAAATTTCGGAGCGGCAATTCCATTGGGCAGTTTTGCCGTAGCGAAGTGTAAGTTGTGTCAAGACTTCCAAAGCATAATCAGGGAAGTCTAGGGCATCGGCGATCGCTGCTAGCTTTAATAAGTGCTCCGGGGTTTGTAGATGGGCATTGAGTTGCCGCTGGTCGTCACCGAGTAAATCTCTTAAGTAGATGGCGTCAGCCCATAGAAGTTGGCCTGCGCGGTGCTGGGATTGGAAAGGTGAAAGATAGCGAGGCAAACGACACCAACCATCCTGCGTCACTAAGTCAAAAAGTACAAACCCCTGGGATCGCAAATAGGCGTCAACATCTCCAAAAAGCGGCTGCCGCTTATAAACTTGCGAAAACTCAACTTCAACGATGACAGCTAAAGTACTTGCCGCCAAAAGCTGTTGACCACCTTGCAAAACATCTAGGTCTGCACCTTGGACATCTACCTTGAGAACCTCTACGCTCTCAAGCCCTTCAGTTTTGGCAAATACATCTAGTGTTGTTGTTTCCACTTGAACGGTTGCTACGAGATTTAAGCCGGGGTTGAATCCCTGAAACCGTGATGTATAGCTCAAATTCGGTTCATACAAAGAACTACAGTGAACTGCATTAGTAATGTACAGGGTTGATTCACCCACCTGTTTCCCAAGAGCAAGAGGATAGTGGCGCTCAAACCAAGTGATTCCCTGGGCTTCTAGGGCAGCATTTGCCGCATCACAGGCCTCTGGATCGGCATCAAAACCATAAATTCTCAAATTGGGTGCAAAAATATGCCATGGGGAGTGGCCATAATCATCGTCACGATAAATTTTGCGAGAACCAACAATGCCCAAGGTCAAGGAAATCAGATCGAGCTTTCCTGCGGATTTTAAGGTGTTGTTAATGAGTCCCATGGGAGCAATCACAATTCTGAGTTAATTCTAGGGTTTTAAGTGTTCTGTCTTTGGGAAAATGCTATACCGTTGCTGTGCAACGATAAGTATAAGCGGCCAAAAATTTGGAGAACTTCCCTCGCCCGATGATTGATGAACTCTTGGAACTCTCACCCAACTGGGGACTGGATACTCTGTTGTTGCTTGTGGTGTTGTTGGCACTGGAAGCGGTTCTCTCAGCGGACAATGCGATCGCCCTAGCGGCTTTGGTACGAGGCATTGAAGATTTAGAGGAACAGCGGCGGGCACTCAATCTGGGACTCGCCATCTCCTACATTTTTCGGATTGGGCTGATTCTCACGGCCACGTGGGTCTTGCAGTTCTGGCAGTTTGAGTTGGCGGGGGCACTGTATCTTCTCTGGTTAGCCGCAAAGTACTTTTTCTTTACGACTGAGCCAGAGCACCACCACGAGCGAGTGATTCGTTCTTTTTGGCAGGCGGTGCCCCTACTTGCTTTGGCCGATTTAGCCTTTTCCCTAGATAGCGTAACAACGGCGATCGCCCTATCGGATGAGCGCTGGCTGGTGTTACTGGGGGGAACCATTGGCGTGATTATGCTGCGCTTTATGGCGGAGCTATTTATTCGCTGGCTCAAAGAATTTCCACGGCTTGAGGATGCCGGCTATTTCACAGTAACCCTGGTGGGGCTGCGGCTATTGATTCGCGTGATTAACCCACAATTGGTTCCCTCCGACTGGGTCATGATTAGCCTCATTGCCCTTTGCTTTACCTGGGGCTTTTCTAAACGGGAGGTGGAGGAGCCAGACACTCCCCCAACCCTTCCCCAATCAACCCAAGAGCCTACATCTCATACACCCAAGAGGTGAAGGCCGGCTCCCAAGGCACCAGTTCTTGGGTTTGGAACCAGAGATTGATTTCCCGCTCGGCATTTTCGGGACTATCAGAGCCGTGAATCACATTCCGTCCCACATCTACGGCAAAATCTCCCCGTAGGGTGCCCGGTTCGGCATTGAGGGGGTTAGTCGCGCCAATGAGTTTGCGGGCATTGGCAATCACCCCGCGACCTTCCCAGACCATGGCCACCACTGGCCCTGAGGTAATAAAGTCCACCAGCCCCGCAAAGAAGGGCTTGTCTTTGTGTTCAGCGTAGTGCTGCTCTGCCAATTCACGGCTGACACGCATGAGTTTGAGGCCAACCAGTGTGTAGCCTTTTTGTTCAAATCGTTGGATAATCGTCCCCACTAGCCCACGCTGCACGCCGTCGGGTTTGATTGCCAGAAATGTTCGTTCCACGCAGTCTGTCCTCTGCTCGATCTACAGGATTGATTTTACGGTTTTCGGGGGTTGGATGCCGCTACCACTGTACCAAGTTGATGCCTTTACCCAAGAACCGTTTCGCGGCAATCCGGCCGCGGTGTGTCTTCTAGAAAGTTTTTTTGACGATGCAATCTTGGGGGCGATCGCCCGCGAAATGAATCTTTCAGAAACGGCTTTTGTGGTACCCATCGCCAGTGGCTTTCAGTTGCGCTGGTTTACCCCAGTGGCGGAAGTGGATCTCTGTGGTCATGCCACCCTCGCCACGGCTCACGTCCTCTGGCAACACCAAGGGGTGGCGGGAGAGTTAGCATTTCATACCCGCAGTGGGCTGCTGCGAGCACAGCGCCTTGGGGAGTGGATCGCCCTTGACTTTCCGCAGCAGCCTGTAACCCCCCTTGAGGATCAGCGGCTGCAGGCCTCAATCATTGCTGCTCTGGGGACTCAGCCGCTGTCTGTAGGACAGACGGCCAGCGATCTACTTGTGGAACTAGAGGATGCCCCGGCTGTCATGCAGCTTAAACCCAATCTTGACCAGATTGCCCGCCTCCCCTGTCGCGGACTAATTGTAACGGCACGCGCCAACAGGGAGTACGACATTGTCTCGCGCTTTTTTGCCCCTCAACTGGGGATTCCTGAGGATCCTGTCACAGGTTCAGCCCACTGTAGCCTCTATTCCTACTGGCAGCCAAAGTTGGGTCGGCAGGAACTCCTCGCCTATCAAGCCTCCCCTCGGGGCGGTGTAATCAAACTTCAAGCCCAGGGGGGCGATCGCCTGCTGTTGTTGGGTCAGGCTGTCACCATCTTTGCTGGAGAACTCCTAGTTTAGAACTCAATCCCCGGCTGTGCCTTAATCCCTTGCTCGCGAAAAGGGTGCTTGACAAGGGTCATTTCTGTTACTAAATCTGCAGCATCAATCAGGGCTTGGGGAGCCCCTCGCCCCGTGAGAATCACATGGGTCATTTCTGGCTTGCGGCCAAGCCCCTCCAGCACCTGTGCCACACTTAAGTAATCCAGCTTGAGGGCTACGTTAATTTCATCCAGCAACACCAAGCGGTATGCTGGGTTGACAAGGTAGCTTAGGGCCAGTTCCCAGGCAGCTTGGGCACAGGCAATATCCCGTTGCCGGTCTTGGGTCTCCCATGTAAACCCCTCCCCCATGGCATGAAAAGCCAGTTGCTCTGACCACTGGCTGAGCACGGCTTTTTCCGCCGGCTCCCACGCCCCTTTAATAAATTGAATAATTGCCACCCGATAGCCATGCCCCAAGGAACGCAGAACCATTCCTAGGGCGGCGGTGGTTTTGCCCTTGCCGTTGCCCGTATGGACAATGATCAACCCCTTTTCACGGGTGCGCTCCGCTAGGCGTTGTGTCTGTACGGCTTTGCGCCGCTGCATCTTTTGGCGGTACTGTTCGTCACTCAGCATTGGCTAGCTGGCAAGGTACTCGTGAATATCGCTGCGGCGTTTGCGCAGTTTACTGAGGGCCTCCCGCTCAATTTGCCGCACGCGCTCGCGACTGATGTTAAGCAGTTCTCCCACTTTGGCCAAGGTGAGGGGCTGGCCGTTCTCTAGACCAAAGCGGAGGGAAAGGACATGACGTTGTTGGGGGGTAAGGTCTGCCATTAGCCGCTCAAGGTCACTGCGCAACGAGGACTGAGCGGCAAACTCCTCTGGGGAAATGGAGGAATCCTCCAGGAGTTCTCCCAACTCTGTATCCTGATTATCGCCAACACGGACATCCAAGGAGAGGGGCTGACGCGCCCGTTCGAGGTAGTCGCGGACTTGCGCAGGGGTTAGCTCCAGTTCAGCGGCCAGTTCATTAATTGTTGGCGCACGACCCAGCTGCTGGGACAACTGTCGCTGAGCCTTTTTGATCTTGTTGAGCTTTTCGGTAATGTGGATGGGCAAGCGAATGGTGCGTCCTTTCTCGGCGATCGCCCGCGTAATGGCTTGCCGAATCCACCAGTAGGCGTAGGTGGAAAAACGATAGCCCTTGCTGGGGTCAAATTTTTCTACCCCTCGCTGCATACCGATCGTTCCTTCTTGGATGAGATCCAGCAGATCCACATTGCGCTTGATGTACTTTTTGGCCACTGAAACCACAAGGCGCAGGTTGGCTTCCACCATTTTCCGTTTGGCGCGATCGCCATTTTCAAGAATCGTCTCCAGCTCCTCTTCACTGATGTTGGCAGCAGCGGCCCATTCGGCACGGGTGGGTTCACGGTTAAGTTCTGCCGCAAGCTTTTCGCGAATCTCGTTCATGGCGGTAAGCTGCTGCACCTGTTTGCCGTAGATCACTTCCTGTTCGTGGGTGAGCAGTGGCACACGGCCAATCTCCCGAAGGTAAGTGCGCACTAAATCTTTTGAGGTATCCATAGTCCCTATTGCTCGTTCTCAAGGTTGACAGCAGTGATTCGTCCAAGGCCTAGGAATATCGTTTTCGCTATAGGATGGGCGATCGCCCCTGCTAAAGATCGCGGCCAAGCCAACGGTGCTTTAACAGCGTTTTCGTGGACTTGTTACATATATTAAGAATCTTAACATTTCTAAATCTAGTCGTTGGAATACTCACCCTGACCTTTGGCGGTTCTTAATCTTTTTTTTATATTTATCCTATTGATAAAGATATATGGGTTTTGGGAATGCAGATGAAATGAGTCAATTGTTGGTTCACACCTGTACCCTTCAGTCTGGCTACAGAGGGAGCTATCCTAGTTGACTGGAGTCTGGAGTTAGGCCTTAGGGATTAGATGTCCCCTCTTGAAGGAGAGATTTGATTTGCGCTAATAACTGGCCAAGTTTCCCTTCCTCGAATAGGGCATTGATTAGAGCAAGTCCACTGGTGGACAGGAGGAGTGTATTGAGATTAGGGATGGCACCCCCATTGGCAAAGGTGTAAATCTTGGCATCGCCAATCACCCCCGGCTGAGGGGCAAGAGCTTGGAGAACTTGGGGCAGTTGCGGTGCCAGTTCTGGCCAAAGCGCCGTAATTACTTGGGCAATTAGGTTAGCATTGCTAATCACATTCTTAGCCGCCAGGATTGCCTCGATTCCTGCGGCTTCAGCAAGAGCTTTATCGCGGTTCGCTGCAGCAAGGGTACGAATTGCTTCCGCTTCCAGTTCGGCAATCTCCGCCTGGCGTTGCCGCCGGAAGGCCTCAATTTCAACAGCATTTTGCTCAAGAACCCGTTTTTCCGCTGCTTCCCGCTCCGCTGCAATAATCGCTAAGTGTTTCTGGCGATCGGCTTTTTCCACTTCGATGGCGGTGGTGACCGCAGACTCTGCCCGTGCCCGTTCTGCTTCGGCAATGAGACTTTCTTTCTTCTTGGTGGCAACGGCGATCGCCACATCCTCTTGGGCAAGGCGCGCTTGACGCTCAGCCTCCGCAATGGCCACCTGCGCTTGCAAACGGTTGGCTTGCACCTGCTGCTGGCGACCGATCTCGGCGATTTCTGCTCCTGTTGTTGCTGGGCTTGCGTCACCTTCAGGCGTTTATTTTTTTCCTCCAGCTCAATACGGGCCTCAATTTCCTTTTGTTGAATGGCAAGTTTTTTGCGAATTTCTTCTTCCTCTACTGCTTGGGCTTGGAGCAATTTTGCCCGCTGAATTGCAGCTGCCTCTGCGGCTTTAGCCTCCTCGATTTCCCGCTCCCGCTGTGCTTTTAGAGCTTCTACCTTCAGGCGCTGGCTCAACAGTGCGGCTTCTTTTTCCTCTTCAATTTGCAAGGAGCGTTTTTGGGCATCCAGTTCCTTTTGCTCGATGGCCACCCGTGTTGAAAGTTCCACCTCCCGTTTTTGCTGGATTGAGCGTTGAATTGTTTCCGTGCGCAGGCGCACCCCCTGAGCATCAAAGAAGTTGTTTTCGTCGTAGGTGTCGCTCTCTTGAACCTCTGAGATGGCAATGTTGTTGAGGGTGAGGCCGACTTTTTGCAGATCCTGCTGCATCAAGTTGAGCACCTCTTGGGCAAACCCCAGCTTATCCGAGTCAATTTCAGCAAGGGACTTGTGTTTTGCGGCTGCGCGGATGGCGTCATCTGCCCGCTTTTCAAGGGCGTTCTTGATGTCTTCGGGGGTAATGCGGTTATTTTGCGAGAGGCGAGCAGCGGCGGTGAGGACGTCCTCCTCGGTGGCGTTGATGCAGACATAGAACGTAACCCGCATATCGGCTCGCAGGTAATCTTGGGTACGCACTGCCAATTTGCCTGTTCGCTCCACGTCAATAGAGATCTCCCGCAGGGGTACCCGTGTTAATTCATGAAATCCCGGCAGGGCAATGCAGCCACCATTGAGAATCACCGTTTTTTTCTTAACAAAAATACCACCCGTGCGTACAAAGGCTTCATTGTTGGGGGTAATCACATAGACGCGGGTGTAGGCCCAAATGCTCAGGAGCAGCAAGATCACAATGCCGGCAATTACCCCCGGAAAGAAGAGCAACCCACCTAAATTGCCCATGGCAATGGGGGGAGACTCCACTAGTACCGCAGCTTTGGTTTCGGTTCGAGGTGACGTCGGCAGTGCCGCTGTGGGTAATGCTTGCAAAAATGTAAGCCAGTAAAGCATAGATTGCCCCTCAGTGGTCATCCTAGTGTGGCAGTTTGGGGGCGATCGCCCGCTATTTTTAAGGGTTTTTTAATTGGCTGGAGCCACTTCGGTTGTCGAGGCCACTGCGGCATCTTTACGTTTTTTCTTTTCTGTCACCGTTACAGGCCGCATTTCAATATGATTGAGCAGTGTGGTAACAAAGGCAAAAAGCAAAAAGGCAATGTTAAGACCAGAATTAGCCCCCCACTAAAAACGCCTGCACAGGATTGTTATAGAGGGTGAGGGACGCGGCCAAGCCAATAAAGATAACAATCAGCCAAACAATCACTTGGCCATAAATATCCCCAAAAGGGTGCAGACGAAACGGTATTTTTGTAAGCCGTTTTGTAGTTCATTGGCTATAGGGGCTATCCTCGCGGCGTATGCTGAATGGTTCTCGTTAAAAAACAAGCTTGTGGTTAAGGATCGGGCGAAACTGGAGCTTGCGTTACAGTGTTTGCAGATACAGAGAAATGAAAATATCTGAATTTTAGAAAACCTGCCCCCAAGATTAAAGTCTTTGCAACAAATGTACAAACTTTGGTCAGAAAAAGCAGGCGGGGGCATTGTAATATGACAGATTGTATCAAAACTGTAGCGATCGCCCCCTAAGCACTCTATGGATACGTTTTACCGTTTGACCACCATTGCGGGTTTACAGGCTGCCCTTGGCAGAGTATCTCCCGCATCCACTCTTGGTTTTGTGCCGACGATGGGGGCACTCCACGGGGGTCATGCCGCCTTGATCCAGCGGGCACGGCAAGAGTGTGATGTTGTGGTTGTCAGTATCTTTGTCAACCCCCTCCAATTCGGCCCCCAGGAGGATTTACATCGCTATCCCCGTGCCCTTGAGGCCGATACGGCGCTCTGCCAGCAGTTGGGGGTGGATCTGCTTTTTGTGCCCAGTGTGGCTGAGCTTTATCCAGCAGGGATGGAGACACTCACGGTGGTGGAGCCGCCCAAGGAACTCACAGAGCGGCTCTGTGGGCGATCGCGCCCCGGTCATTTTCGCGGGGTAGCCACCATTGTGCTTAAGCTGTTACATCTAGTGCGGCCGCATCGCGCCTATTTTGGTCAAAAGGATGCTCAGCAGTTAGCAATTATTCGCCGCTGTGTGGCCGATTTGAATTTGGACGTGGAAATTATTGCCTGTCCCATTGTCCGCGATGCCGATGGCCTTGCCCTGAGTTCCCGCAATCAATATCTCAGTGAGGACGATCGCCCCACGGCCTTAGCCCTAAGCCAGAGCCTAGAGGTTGCTACTGCCGCCTTTCGGCAGGGATGTTTTGCTGCAAAGGAGCTCCTTGGGCAAGTTCACAACCATTTGCGCCAGTTTCCCCAGTTGCGCCTCGACTATGCAGAATTGGTGCATCCCCAGACCCTTGTGCCCTTAGCACAAATTGAGACGGTGGGCTTGCTGGCGATCGCTGGCTGGGTTGGTCAAACGCGCCTGATTGACAATTGCCTACTGGATCGCCGCTTGCCGATTCTGGCGGTGGATGGCCCTGCGGGGGCGGGTAAGTCAACCGTGACGCGACTGGCTGCCCAAGCTCTGGGGTTGCAGTACCTAGACACCGGTGCCATGTATCGAGCAGTAACTTGGTGGTGCTTAGAAAACAACCTTGATCTTAGGGATGAGCCAACGGTGGTAGAGGCGATCGCCCAGTGCCAATTGCGTTTAGAAAGCAGTGATCCCACTCAACCACCGCGAGTGTGGATTAACGATCGCGAAGTGAGCCAAGCCATTCGTTCTCTGGAGGTGACCCAGCGGGTATCCCAAGTAGCAGCCTTACGAGGAGTGCGGCGGCTGATGGTACAACAACAGCGGGCAATTGGCGCCAACGGGGGAATTGCTGCCGAAGGCCGTGATATTGGTACCCATGTCTTTCCGGAAGCGGGTCTGAAATTTTCCTCACAGCCTCGCCCGAAGAACGTGCCCAGCGCCGCTGGCAAGAGTTAAAACAACAGGGGCAATACGATCTTTCCTATGAGGAATTGCTTGCTCAGATTACCGCTCGCGATAAAGCAGATCAGCAACGCACCCACGCCCCCTTTCGCAAAGCTGCCGACGCCATAGAAATCTGTACTGATAATCTGGAGATCGAGGAGGTGGTGAGTAAAATTGTCCATTTGTACCGCAGCCGCTGCCCTCACTCTTGATGAGGAGAGAGAATTTCCCCTACAGTAGCAATAGTTCACGCTAGACACATTCCTATGGATCGCAACCCCTTCGAACTGGCACAGCAACTCTACTACACTGGCATTGGTGCTGCTGCGGCTGTCATTGAATCCCTACAGGATGAAGCCAAGCGTCAAGAATACCTAAGGCAACTGCGCGTAGATGCCCGTCAACTGGCCACTGTCTGTGCTGAAAAAGGCCGCCTTACGGAAGCGCAAGCGCGGGAACTAATTCAAGCCTTTATTGCCCAACGGCAGCAACCTTGTGCAACCCCTGAGCCGACAAACCGCGAGCCGGCGGATGATTTGGTTGCAGATGTTCAAACCCTTCTCGAAACATTACAGGCCATTCGCCAAGACCTACAGCAGGATTCCCAGGCACCTACCACCTAAAACTGAAGCAGCGGTAGAGGAGCAGTGTTTTCATACTGCGATTAAGAAAGTGCACAAAAGTGTACACTGTTCTCTTCCTGCCCCGAACGCGCCCCCTCCTCTTGGAGGAGGCTCCATAAGTGCAAGTACCTAGAGGAGATCAATTTTTGTCTTGGTAATTTTTTTGATCTGCGCAGGCAAAAGCTGCAAAAGCGTCTGTAAGAAAAGGATTTCCAGGCTTTGCAAACACCTCTAAATCGGTTAGAAACTCATCAAAGCCTTATGGAGACTGGGGTTGAGAAAATTTATGAGCTGAGAGGATATTTTTGTCCAGAGGTGCTTGCACGATAGCGGACAGAGCAATCAGATTTCGGATTGTTTTCTGGAAGTTCTTGAACCTGAAGAACTCGATCTGCTGATTCAGAAAACAGTGTTATAGCGACTCCCACTTCGCCAGAGCAAAATACTGAGCAACCTTTGGTAAGAGACATCGTTTATGCTAAAAATTAGTTTTTAGCTCCATTGTACTGCTGCCTCAATGGCCTTTCATCTTTCCCAGTTGAGCTGCCGACTGCGTCCGGAGGTGGCTGCCCTACAACCCGAACTGGTGCAGTGGCGACGCTATTTGCACCAACGGCCTGAATTGGGTTTTCAGGAGCATGGGACGGCCGCCTTTGTCAGTGAAAAACTGCGACAGTGGGGCATTCAGCATCGCACGGGTATTGCAAAAACAGGGATTGTGGCAGTAATTCCAGGATCGCGACCGGGGCCAGGACTGGCAATTCGCGCAGATATGGATGCGCTACCGCTGCAGGAGGAAAACGATAAGCCCTACCGCTCTCTCTATGATGGGAAAATGCACGCCTGCGGCCACGATGGTCATACGGCGATCGCCCTTGGTACAGCGAAATACCTTGCTCAGCATCGCGATTTTGCCGGGACTGTCAAGATACTCTTTCAACCTGCGGAAGAAGGTCCCGGTGGAGCCAAACCGATGATTGAGGCAGGCGTGCTCGATGCGCCAAAAGTGGATGCCATTATCGGCCTGCACCTCTGGAATTTTCTGCCCGTTGGCACCGTGGGGGTACGAGCCGGCCCTTTAATGGCCGCAGCCGAGTTTTTTGAGTGTCAGCTTCAGGGCAAAGGGGGGCATGCAGCTTTGCCCCAGTTTACGGTGGATACCGTTCTAGTGGTTGCTCAAATTATTACAGCACTGCATACGATTGTCTCGCGCAATCTGGATCCCCTAGAAACTGCAGTCATCTCTGTGGGAGCCGTGCATGCCGGCACAGCAAAAAATGTGATTGCTGATCGCGCTACTTTTGAGGGCACAGTTCGCTACTTCAAGCCAGAGCTAGGCGACTGGTTACCCAAACGGATTGAACAAGTCATTGCCGGCATTTGCCAGACCCATGGCGCCACCTACCAGTTTGACTATCAACGGATGTACCCGCCCACCATTAACGATGCCAAAATGGCGGAGTTGGTGCGATCGGTGGCTGAATCGGTTGTTGAGGTTCCCGCAGGGGTCACCCCCCATTGTCAAACCATGGCGGCGGAAGATATGTCCTTTTTTCTCAATGCGGTTCCGGGCTGCTACTTCTTTTTGGGGTCAGCCAATGGCACACTGGGATTAGATTTCCCCCACCATCATCCCCGCTTTGACTTTGACGAAACAGTCCTGAGTATTGGGGTTGAATTGTTTGTCCGCTGTGTCGAGAAATACTGTGGTCTAGTGGAGACCTAATTCCCCATGTCCCTCACGCTACTTATTGCCGACGATGATCCCGGCATTCGCGTGTCGGTCAGCCGCTTTTTAGAAGCCGAAGGCTACTGTTGCCTGACAGCAGCAGACGGTGCCCAAGCCCTTGAGATGATTCATCGCTATCAACCCCACCTGTTGATCACCGATATTGCCATGCCCAATATGAATGGCTATGAATTGGTGCGGCAGGTGCGCCAGCATCCCTCGCTTCGCCTACTACCTGTGATTTACTTAACAGCCCGCACCGCAGTAGAGGAGCGGATTCGCGCCTACCGCAGCGGGGGGGATGTTTATCTTTCTAAACCTTTTGACTTGAATGAATTGGCGGCGGTGGTGCGCAATCTTTTAGATCGGGCGCAACTGGTGCAAACGGAGTGGCAACAGCGACAACGGCTCTCCTTAGCGCCGAAACCCCAAGGCATTGCAGTTGATCTGACGCAACGGGAAAAAGAAGTGTTGGCTTTGCTGGTGGTAGGACTCTCGAATGCCCAAATTGGCGATCGCTTGCACTTGAGTGCGCGAACCATTGAAAAGTATGTCAGCAGTCTTTTTCAGAAAACTGCGGTTCATAACCGTGCCGAACTGGTGCGGTTGGCAATTGAACAGGGGTTGGTGGCGCAACAAACCAGTTCCCAAATTTGACCTTCCCCCGTTTCTCAAAACAGGGGATTCTTCCTTCAGAGTCACGGGGATTGCCAAATCCCCCCTCCCCAGAGCCGACCTTGCCTATTACGGGCAGGGCTTCCTTTAGACTCAAAGGACATGCAAATCCGTCCCATCGGGCAAGGTTAATTGTCGCATTCCAGTCCGCATCGCAGCCATTCCCATCATGCACCCGTGCGGTGGTCAATCTTCGACTATAGGCAGCAGGGCATTTATGCTAAGGTTTTGCCGGCAATTGCCAGCCTGTAGGCAATCTTTTGTCTGTTTTGATGGATGCATTCCTATGGGTTTGATACAACCGGAAAGATGAGCACTCAGAGGGCGCCGGACTCCCACCACGGCTGAATAAATTTAGCTTGCGCTTAAACCGGCGGCTTTACGCTATTTTTCGTAAGGGTTGCTATTACAGTTAAGAAAACCACTGAGGAGTCGAGATCCCATGCAACGAATTCCCCCTGCCCCCGGTCAAGAATCGGTTTGGGACTACCCCCGTCCACCCCGCTTAGAACCTACGACAAAACACCTGCGCGTGGTCTTTAACGGTGTAGTTATTGCCGAGACCCAGCGGGGACAGCGCGTGCTAGAAACCAGTCACCCGCCGGTGTATTACTTTCCACCAGAGGATGTGCAATCCCAGTATCTGGTGCCCTCGCTTCGGCAAAGTTTCTGCGAATGGAAAGGAAAAGGCGCCTACTACCATGTCAAGGTGGGCGATCGCCAAGCCAATCATGCAGCTTGGTACTATCCCCAACCGACCCCTGCCTTTGCGGCCATTCGCAACTACATTGCCTTCTATGCTGGTTTAATGGATGAATGCACTGTCGATGGCGTAGGGGTGCTGCCGCAACCGGGGGACTTCTATGGCGGCTGGATTACCCCAGACATTGTGGGACCTTTCAAGGGGGCGCCGGGAACTTGGGGCTGGTAAGTGTTTCTCAAATCACTCTATCTGTGCCACTTTCGCAACTATAGTGAGCAGGCGGTGATGTTTGCCGCCCCGAAAACCATCCTCGTCGGCGACAATGCCCAGGGCAAGTCCAATTTACTAGAGGCGGTGGAGTGGTTGGCAACGTTGCAGTCCCATCGTACCCATCGCGATCGCGACCTCATTCAGCAAGGACAAGACAGTGCTCAAATTGAAGCCACCCTTGAGCGCCAAGGGGTTTGCCTTGAATTGGCAGCAAGTTTACGACCTACCGCCGGCCGAGTTTTGCGAGTCAATGGCTGCACAGTCAGGCGTACCACTGAATTTCTCGGTCAACTCAACGCAGTAGAGTTTTCTTGCTTAGATTTGGAATTGGTGCGGGGGACGCCGGCCATTCGCCGCAACTGGTTAGATCGGATTTTGGTGCAGTTGGAACCACTCTATAGCCAACTTTTGCAGACGTATCAAAAGACCCTGCGCCAGCGCAATGCCCTTCTGAAACAAACAACCAGCCAAGGCTGGGATGAACCCCTCTGGCAGGCATGGAATCAGCAATTGGTGATTAACGGTACCCGCATCATGCGGCGGCGCCAACGACTCATTGAACGCTTGGCTCCCTTAGCAGCGCATTGGCATCGGGTTTTGAGTGGCGATCGCGAGACCCTGACTTTGACCTATGAAAGCCATGTGCCCCTTGGGGATGGAAGCTCCGAAAGCATCAGAGCGGCCTTTAGTGAGGCCTTAGCGGCTCGCCGATCAATTGAACTGCTGCAAAAAACTAGTCTTGTCGGGCCGCACCGCGACGATGTTAGTTTCTGCCTAAATGATCAAAGTGCTCGTCAATTTGCCTCCCAAGGGCAGCAGCGCACACTGGTCTTGGCGCTCAAACTAGCGGAACTAGCACTTATTGAAAGTGTGGTTGGCGATACCCCTCTTTTGCTCTTAGATGATGTTTTGGCGGAACTTGATTTGCAGCGACAAAGGATTCTCCTAGAGGCGATGGGCGATCGCTACCAAACCCTAATTACCACTACCCACCTAGCCCCCTTTGCAACCCCTTGGCGACAGCAGGCTCAAATTCTCAAGGTGACGGCGGGGACGATCGCAAACGTTCCTGACACTGCTGTGCAAACCAGCGACTAATTTGGGGAACCGTTAACTCGGCAATGGGCACCCCCTCATTTTCGGCAATACGTCGCAGTTGCTTGAGGGCACTGATGAGAATTTGGCCATACCAAGTCATAAACCCCCCTTGGCGCTCTTCCTCCGCCTGCAATTGGGGATCTGCTGCCACCAGTTCATAAACTTGGGCTTCTGTTAGCTCTTCAAGGGGGGTCACTTCAGTCTGGGCTTGTAGATAGCGCTGGGCATACACTGCTAGCCGAATCGCAAAGCGATCTGCCGCTGGCAAAAGCAATTGATCAATTTCTTGACACTCACTGACTGTAAGCAGCTCTTCAGGAGTCATCAATGGCTTAGATCACTCCGGCCGGTGTGGGGGTTGGGGCAGACTCTTGGATATTGATAATGCTAGGGGTAAAGAGAAAGACACCATCCCCAAGGCGGGACTGATGGCCATTGATGGCATAGGTACTGCCAGCGGCAAAATCAGAGATACGCTGTGCCTCGGTCACATCGAGGTGCTCTAAATTCAGAATCACAGCCTTGTCAGCCCGCAGCGCTTGAACGATCAAAGTTGTATCGCTGAGGGACTGGGGCTTGATTATCACTACCTCATAGCCACTACTCAAGGAACGACCAAAGGCAGTCAGTTCACTCATGACAATTCCCCCTTGGGAACATCACAACAGTGCATAGTCCTTTCATTTAATGATCACATGAAACTTCATTCTGTTATACCGACTACACCAGAATTTATGCAAATTACAGCCTTTTTCCCCTCCACAGGGATGACAGTGCCTACCCCCCATTGGGCATAGGCAAGGAACCCGTTGCGCCCTAGAATAGGCACACTTTGGTTTGGGAACGTCTCAATGATCAAAAGTAGCTACGCGAAGCGATATGGCTCTGTTGGGGCGATCGCCCTCTTGACTACATTTCTAGTGGTAGCAAGTCCTAACCCCGCATTCGCCATGCACATTAGCGAAGGTTTTTTACCCTTAGGGTGGGCTTTGGGGTGGTGGCTGGTCTTCCTTCCTTTTCTAGGAGCTGGTCTGTGGGCCTTACAACGGCAACTAAAAAGGCATCCTGAGTCGCGCGTTCTCTTGGCACTGGCGGGAGCCTTTGCCTTTGTCCTCTCCTCTTTGAAAATTCCTTCTGTAACCGGCAGTTGTTCTCATCCCATGGGAGTTGCCTTAGGCGCTACACTGTTTGGCCCACTGGTCATGACGGTGCTGGGCACATTTGTTTTGCTCTTTCAGGCTCTGCTAATTGCCCATGGCGGCCTCACAACATTGGGAGCAAATGGTTTTGCTATGGCAGTTGTCGCCCCCTGGGTGGCGTGGGGAACATATCAAGGGCTGAAAAAGCTAACGCAACGGCAGGGTATTGCTCTTTTTGCCGCAGCAGTGCTCAGCAATCTAGTTACCTACAGTCTCACGGCATTCCAACTGGCCTTGGCCTTTCCCCACAGCGACGGCGGAGTGGTTCTTTCTTTTGCTAAGTTTGCTGCTCTTTTTGCCATTACTCAAATCCCTTTGGCCATTAGTGAGGGATTCCTAACAGTACTGATGGGGACTTGGCTGCTGACCTACTGCCCAGAGGAACTTGAAGTGCTCCAGTGGATTGGAGGACACACAAGCCATGAGTAAAGGACAAAAAACAAATTGGCTACTCCTAGGGGGGGTTGTTCTCTTGGTGGCTTGGCCGCTGCTTTTTGTAAAAGGTGACTTTGAAGGAGCTGATGCCCAAGCTGGTGAACTAGTCAAAGAACTTTCCCCTGACTATACGCCGTGGGCAGAGCCTGTTTTTGAACCGGCCAGCAGTGAAATTGAATCCCTCCTGTTTGCCTTCCAAGCTGCCCTAGGGGCAGGGACAATTGGCTTTATTTTCGGGGGGTACCACGAACGGCGACGCCAACAGCGCTAAACCTCTGCTTCCGCCGCCAGCCAGGAGCCACTGCCATAACCGAGAGAGGCATCATCCGCTATTGGCATGCATCACCATCTTGATTTATACGCCTACACCAATCGCCTGCGATCGCTGGATCCGAGACAGAAGGTGCTCTTCAGTCTGGGCACCCTTGGGTTTGCATTTTTTGCCCACCCTCTGGTTCAAGGGCTACTGTGGCTTTGGTTAGTCCTCTGGATTCTGGGCTATGCCCGTATCCCTTGGCGGGTTTATGGGCTGCTGGTGGGGACGGTCATTGCCTTCTGGCTCTTCAGTCTGCCGGCTTTGGTTGTGCAACTTGTGCCCAACAGGGTTCTCGAACTCTGGGCGTCAGCCCCTTTAGCTCAACTCTCCTTTGGCGGTTGGTCGTTGGTGGTGAACTCAGAAAGTCTGAAGCAGGCCTTTACAACAGGGCTAAGAACTGCCGTTTGCAGTACGGCTTTGCTATTTCTTGTGCTCACCACTCCCTTTCCCTCCCTCTTGGCTCTAGCAGCCCAGTGGGGGATACCGAACTTTGTTTTGGATGTCTTGATGTTGATGTACCGCTATTTGTTTACTCTGCTGGAAACTGCCCTAACCCTGCAATTGGCGCAGCGGGCTCGAGGAGGCTATCAGCGGCGATCGCGCTGGCTTTTTAGTGTGAGCTTGTTGGCCACCCAACTTTTCCGCCAGTCTTTGCATCGCTATCACCAAACCAACCTTGCGCTACTCAGTCGTGGCTTTCAGGGGCAGTTTCGCGTATTCCGCCTCCAGTCTTATGCCTATTCCCAGCGGTATGGCCTTGAAATGGTTGTGGGTAGCAGTGCCCTGTTCCTATTGAATAGGATTGTGGCCTAGGATGTCTGCTATCAAGAAAGTGCACAAAAGTGTGCACCGTTCTCTTCCTGCCCCCAAAGGCAT
>DVDZ01000187.1 GCA_015296025.1 Thermosynechococcus sp. M46_R2017_013 | reverse complement strand
CACGATGTAATTCTTTGTGATACACTTAGCCGTATTATAAATCTTGAGGTCTAGCGCCAACGTAAAACCCAAGCAGTTAGCGGGGTCAGTGCGCAATAGCACAGGAGAATGTCATTGTGTATGCAGACTGGTAGATAGCGAGCATCTGTTAAAAGTAGGATCCAAAGACACTGGGGAACTGCCTCAAACGCGAAAACGACTAAGGAAACAGCTACCTTTGCGGTGGCGGGGCAACTTGAGACTGTAGGTGGCGTCACTGAACCAGTAACACAAATCCCCCAACTCTAGCTTGTGGGAGGATATTCAGGAAAATGCTAGCCCTAAAAAAACAACGTTGGTTTCTCCTTTTAGTTAGCTTAGTCTGTGGGGCGGCGATCGCCTTCCATCCCGTTGCCGCACAGGCACAAAATCTCTGGCAGCGGCTGTTGTTGCAGGGAATTCAGGTCATCCAACTATCGAATATCTCACCCCGCCAAGAGGTGGCTTTGGGGCAACAGATTCATGAGCAGATGCTCCGTCAAGGGATGCGCCTTGTGCAGAATCCTGCGGCTCAAAACTATGTGAGTAGTATCGGCGCCCGCTTGGTGAGTGTTGGCGAACGCCGCGGGCTTCCCTACCAATTTCACATCATCCAAGACCGCCAAGTGAATGCCTATGCGACGATGGGGGGCTTTGTCTATGTCACTACAGGACTGATGCTGCGGGCGGAAAATGAGGCAGAACTGGCCAGTGTCATTGCCCACGAAATTGGCCATATTGACCAGCGGCATGTAATTCGCCAATTACAACAGATGGCGATCGCCCAAGGCTTAATGACTGCCGCCGGTTTGGATCGGGATCGCGGACTCCAAATAGCCATGGAACTAGCCTTTCGACGCCCCCCGCAGTCGAGAGCAGGAGCTAGAGGCCGATCGCTATGGACTGGGGCTGCTAGCTCGCAGTAACTATGATCCACGAGCCATGGTGACGTTTCTCCAGAAACTGCAGCGGGAGGGAGGGGTACCGCCAACAATATTGAGTACCCATCCCGCTCCCCGCGATCGCCAGTTAATTGCCGAAAATTTAATCCGCTCTGGTTTCAGCAATGAATGTGTAGTCACCCCTCAACCCCTGTGTGGCACGGATACCTTAGCCTATCAGCAACAACTGCGCTCGTTCTAATCTCGCCTAACCGGCCAACAGGTTACGCCAGCGGGCATAGCGTCCCAAGGCTGTAAGGGGAAAGTGCTGCTGGTAGTAGTGGTACTTCAAGTAAAAGTGACAGGGAAAGCCCGTGCCGGTGAAGTAATCCTCGTGCCATGTGCCATCCGGACGCTGCGTTTGCAGCAGGTAAGCTACACCTTTTTCAATGGCTTCTGTGGCATAGTCCCCCGTGGCATCCCCAGCGGCTAACAGGCCAATGAGTGCCCACGCCGTTTGGGAGGCAGTGCTCTCTCCTTTGCCCTTGAGGGAAGGATCATTGTAGCTCCAGCAGGTTTCACCCCAACCCCCATCGGTATTTTGACACCGCACCAGCCACTCAGCGGCACGGCGAATGCGCCAGCGATCGTAGCGAGGAGCCACAAGGGAAAGGGCAGCTAGAACACCACTGGTGCCATAAAGATAGTTCACCCCCCAGCGGCCAAACCAACAGCCCTCCGGTTCCTGCTCATTGCGCAAATAAGCAAGGGCACGATCAAGAGCACCACTCTCGAAGCTCAACTGACAGCGCCCCACCATCTCCAGCACCCGCGCCGTCACATCGGCAGTATTCGGGTCAATCATTGCCTTGAGATCGCCATAGGGAATGGCATTGAGCCAATCTTGGTCATTGTCCACATCAAAGGCTGCCCAACCCCCCGGCCGACACTGCATTGAGGCAATCCAAGCAACTGCCCGCTCAATGGCGCGCCGTTTTAGATTTTCATCAGGTAAGGTCACGGCATGAAGTGCCATCACCACCACTGCTGTATCATCCACATCGGGGTAGAAGCGATTCTCAAATTCAAAGGCCCATCCCCCCGGCTGACCTTTTTTGTTTTTTACATGCCAGTCCCCATAGTCAAGGATTTGCTTGGAGAGCAGCCATTCGCCGGCTTTGACAAGGGCGGGATGATCGGGAGCAACACCTGAATCCACCATGGCTCGCATCACCAAAGCCGTATCCCAAACCGGGGAAACGCAGGGCTGCACGCGATACTCAGCTTCTGTTTCAATGGCAAAGCGATCCACGGCTGCCATTCCCCGCTGTACAATGGGGTCATCAACAGCATAGCCAAGGGCACGCAGGGCCAAAAGGGAGTTGAGCATGGCTGGAATAATGCCGCCCCAGTCGCCACTGGCTTCTTGATGCTCTAACACCCACTCTTCGGCCGCCTTTAGCCCCTGTTCCCTGAAAGGATTAATGTTCAAGGCTTCAAAGAGTTTGAAGGCGCCATCGAGACCAATAAAGACATCCCTCCAATCTCCCTGACGAGGCAGCTCCCAGACCACGTTTGCCCGTCCTTCGGCATAGAGTTCATCGAGGGTAAGGGGTGGGTTCATCCCATAAACGGGCTTGCGATCCATGACAATTAACAGCGGCACGGTGCTACTGCGCGCCCAACTGGACATTTCATAAATGGTGAAGGGACTGCCCTCGGGCAAGAGCATGATCCAAGGGGGCAGGGAGGGGATTCCCCGCCAGTCGTAGCAGCCAATCAGCGCAAGGTGTAGTTTCGTAAAGATACGGGTTTTGCTAATGCCGCCGCGGGCGAGGATAAATTGTCGTGCTTTGACCAAGGCCGGATCATCTTCGGGAACACCCAAAAGCCGCAGCCCCATGTAGGCCTCAACACTGGTGCTGAGATCGCCGCCATCGCCGTAAAACAGCTCCCAACCGCCGTGATCCCGCTGCTGGTTGCGCAAATACTGTTCGGCTTTGGCCAAGGGCAACCGCTGCTCTGTTCCCCAAATTTTATGGAGCAGGATGACCTCTGCGGTCATGGTCACATTGGACTCCAATTCTGCCCACCAGTAGCCCTCGGTATATTGCTGGGAGAATAAAAACTTTTGGCTTGCGTGAATTGCCTGTTGCAGTTGTTTTGGGTCAATGACAGCGGCAAATTGAGTTTGCATGATTCCTCGGCTGTTAGACTCTTGGTTAGTTTAGCGGGGGCGATCGCCCCCTCGCAAGCGCCCTAGAGTTAGGGTAAGATCAAGGTTATGTCTTTGCGTCAACACCAGCATCCTTTGATTCAACGGCTTGCCGATCGCATTGAGCAGATTTGGCAGACGAGTTTGCCCTTAACCCCCTACGCCCTGCCTGAGGATCTCGGTTATGTGGAGGGCAAACTAGAGGGGGAGCGGCTAACAATTGAGAACCACTGCTACCAAGCGTCGCCCTTTCGTAAACTTCACTTAGAACTGGCACGGGTGGGTGAGAGCCTAGATATTTTGCACTGCGTCATGTTCCCAGAGCCGCACTACGATCTGCCAATGTTTGGTTGTGATCTCGTGGGTGGCCGAGGACAAATTAGCGCCGCAATTGTTGACCTCTCCCCTGTGACGGGTCAGTTGCCCGCTGCCTACACATCGGCCTTAAGTGCTTTGCCGAAGCTCACCTTTAGTCAACCGCGGGAGTTGCCCCCCTGGGGACATATTTTCTCGCCTTTTTGCATTTTCATTCGGCCACAGGGAGACATGGAGGAACAGCAATTTTTAGATCGTATTGGCGAGTACCTCACACTCCACTGCCAACTCAGCCAGCAGGCTATGCCCACCGATCACCCAGAAGCAGTCATTGCTGGGCAACGGCAATACTGCCACCAGCAACAGCAGAACGATAAAACCCGCCGTGTTCTTGAAAAGGCGTTTGGCAGCACTTGGGCAGAACGCTACATGACGACAGTACTTTTTGATATGCCCACTATTTCAGGCTACCGTTGCCCTGACGTAGATTAGCTTGGGAGGAGGCCAAACTTTTTCTATAACTTTTTCTATATTGTCATTGT
>DVDZ01000128.1 GCA_015296025.1 Thermosynechococcus sp. M46_R2017_013 | reverse complement strand
GACAGCGCTGTTTTGAGAATTGGCATTCTGGATAGTGTTTCCAATACCGACAGCGCTCTTTTGAGAATTGGCATTCTGGATAGTGTTTTGAATACCGACAGCGATCGCCTGCGATAAGCCGGCCAAAGAATTCTGTGATCCGCAGATGAGATTATCGTTAACATTACCACCAGTTGAGTTAAAAAAAACACTACCACCAGGATTGCCACAATCGTTTGTTGTCTGTCCTAGGGAAATATCGGAAAGTAGTAAGACTTGGCTTGACACGGCAACCACAAGAGCCAGTAGGGGATGGAGCGCACGTTTCATGGTAATATAACTCCTTGAATCAAAAGCCTTGATTTGCATTAGCAATGTAGCAACTCGATAATAGCAAACGAAGTGGAGTTACTGAGATTTCAAGGGGGCACCACAATGACGACAATAGGGTAAGTGGCGGTAAGTAAGTTGCTGACAATTGGGACAGGGCATCCACTGCAAATAACCACAGTGGGGACAGTACTGATCAATCTCTTGGAGTCGTTTGCCGCAGCGGACACAGCGTTGCTTTTGCACCCGCACTGCTGCCTGGCGCTGCGGATTGAGGAAAAGGGCTTGGGCAGCTTTGATCAATCCAAAACCAACTGCTGGAATCAGCAGGATATAGACATAGCGCACCAAAAAGGCTAGGCCGCCAAAGAGGGCAAGAATTACATTGGAAAGCCATGCCAATAGTGCTCCCACCTGTAACAGCTCAAAGATTTTCAGCACCAAGGGAATCAAGAAGATCACCAGTAGGTGCCAACTCATGAGAGCCAGCAGACCATGGCGGTGGCGATCGCCAAAGCGATGTACCCCTAGGGCAACCCCAATTAGCGGCAGTAAAAAGAGGGCTTGCAAGACAAATTGCAGACTGGGATACCAAAACTGAGAGTGCTGATATTGCCGCTCAAGTTGGGCAAATGTGGTCTCTTCCCCCAGAAACTGGAGGAAGGCTTGGCTATTGGCTTCCTGTAGAATAGCTCGCTCAAGGGCGGCAATCTCATTGTTGAGAGCAGCAATCTGGCGGTTGTTTGCCTCCAGAGTGGCTTTCGCTTGAGCTGCCGCCACTAAGTTGATGGATTGATCTGGGGGCTGTCCTGCAAGCTGTTCCAACAAGGCTGAGTCGTACTCTTGGCGAATGCGGGCATTGGTGGCCTTGAGGCTTTGAATTTGCGCCTGCTTTTCTTGGCGTTCCTTGAGGCGTTCTCGATTGAGGGGGCGGTTAACCGCATCCTGGTACGCTGCATAGGTCAGGCAAATGGGCGAGATCGTTCCCAGTTTTCCCTTGCTGCTTTCCTGGAGGCGTTCGACAGCCGTCTGGGGTACAGGATCAAGACTAATCTGCTGTTCTAGAAAACGAATCTCGCGATCGCTCGCTGTGTCTTGGCGATAAGCTTGCCAGGGAGGGTAACAGGGCTGGGCTTGATGGGGACTCAACGGCCAGCGGCCAATCTCGTTGAGGCCATTAAAAACATTAATGAGGATAAAAATATCCACCAAAATAATGACAATGAGACTGACCCGATTCAGGGGTTCCTCATTGACAAGGCGCGATCGCCGCCAAAATAACCGCCAGCCGCGTTTAAACCAGTGCATCACGCCCATGGCAAGCTAAACCCAAGGGCTAATTTAACCCGCTCCAAGGTTGCATTGGCTACACTGGCTGCCTGTTGTTGCCCTTGTTTCAGTAACTGCTTGAGATACCCTGGATCTGCCATAATCTCGTTGTACCGCCGCTGAATCGGCTCCAGGGTCGCAATCACCGCATCTGTAAGGAGGGGCTTAAACTGTCCCCACCCCATCTCGGCGCACTCTGCCGCCACCGCCTCTTTAGTTTTTCCTGTGAGCACTTGATAGAGGGTGAGCAGGTTATTGGCTTCTGGACGATTGGGATCATCAAAGGTCAAACCACGAATGGAATCCGTTTTGCAGCGCTTGATCTTCCGGCGGATTTCATCGGGAGGATCTAAAAGGTTAATGCGGCTGAGTTCCGATGGATCCGACTTTGACATTTTCTTGGTACCGTCGGTTAGACTCATCACCCGTGCCCCCGCCTTGGCAATTAAAGGTTCAGGTAGCTTGAGAATCGGCGGTTGATTGCGGGCAAAGAGATGGTTCACACGCGCTGCAATATCGCGGGTCAGTTCCAAATGCTGCTTTTGATCTTCACCCACAGGAACAAGATCGGCATCGTAAAGCAAAATATCTGCTGCCATGAGCACTGGGTAGTCCAGCAGTCCTACGGCAACGTTTTCGCCCTGTTTAATGGCTTTTTCCTTAAACTGGATCATGTCCTCCAGCCAATTGAGGGGGGTAATACAGTTGAGTAACCAAGTGAGTTCGGCGTGGGCGCTGACGTGGGATTGGACAAAAATCGTGGCGTGAGTGGGGTCAATCCCACAGGCCAAATACAGAGCAGCAACTGTATAGGTATTGGCAGCGAGTTCCGCTGGATTATGGGGGACGGTAATGGCGTGTAAATCCACGACGCAAAAATAGTTTTCATAGGCTGATTGACCCGCCACCCAGTTGCGAATTGCTCCGAGATAATTCCCCAAATGCAAACTACCTGTGGGCTGTACTCCCGAAAGCACCCGTTTTTTGGTCACCCAAACCTCCTCTCATTGCGTTCCTATTTATGCTACAGCCCTTTTCACAGGGATGGCACATAATCAGAACAGACATAGACATGGAAATATGCACACTTGCCTCCGATGGTGTTGAAACATCACAGCGGCTGATCCTAGGGCACTGCCCTTGAAATTAGTTGGCTCCAGTGGAACAGAAGGCCTTGAAATAAGGCAATACCATCCCTCACTCTCTTTACTGAAACACCCCGCTGTGCCTGCGCGGGGACTAATCATTCCATGACTGCTAGTGGCCTTTGTGAGTCCCCTGCCCGCCTTTAGTGATTGCCAGAGTCGCTTCGTGGTCGCACCTCCTTTGCGATTGCGGGTGGTATTGCCAATAACAATTCTCCCCAAGTTCTGGTCGTCAGTAGCAGCCCTGGCGGTCAACTCCTCAGTAGCTACGCAAGGATACAGGTTCCCTGCACCAATTCCTCTAATTTAGCTAGTCGGTTCAGAGGTAAGACTCGCGCCGTGGGAGCAGCCCGCACCGTATGCTGGCGTCGGTGTCGGGGATGCGTCACTGGTAATTCTTGATCCTGTTTGATCCTGCGGACAGTGTGATCTGTGTCCAACCGACGGCAGCGGTGCCCGCAGGCGTTGATACGATTGATGTAGCTAACTTGGCGCTGATTCCTGATTGGTAGCCTTGGTTCGTGCCTCCAACTCTTCAAGGCGGCTTTTCAGAGTTTGATTTTCCTTTTGTAACTCGCTAAGGGTAGTCTCAAGCCCCTTGAGGCGGTCATCGTTGCCAATGGCTTTTTGTACGTTGGCGATGCTTTCATCCACCAATCGTTTAATACGACCATCTGTGGTGCGATCGCCCACCTGCTGCAGAATACTTAAAACCCGCGGATGATCAATTTGACTCAGGGCTTGAACAACGGCTAGCTGGGTAAAGAAAAAGGTCTCATGGCTGAGTTGCGCTAGTCGCTCCAAGATTTGTTGCAGTTGGGGGTGGTGGCGATCGCCCATGGTGCCCAGGGTACGAATGGCTGCCAAGCGCAGGGGTTGGGGAACGTCCGCAGCAGTATAGTGCAAAACTAAATTGACTGCTTCAGGAATGTCTTTGAGCTGACCCACGCCAGCGATCGCCCCACAGCGCACCACCTCATTCCAGCCCTGGCGGGTTTCTAGAGCTTTGCGCAGCCGTTTGAGCACTTTTTCGGGCTTGGGTTTGGGTTGCGGTTTGGCAGCGGCAATTACCCCTATTCCCTTGAGGGCTGCTGCTTCAACGCTGTAACTGGGGTCGCCGTGCTTGGCAATGGGCTTAAGAAGTTCGTAGGCCTTGGCGGACTTAAACTCAGCAATGGCTTCCACCGCTGCTGCCCGCACCTGGGGATGAGCATCCCCTAGCGCCAGTTGCAGAGCCGCCAAACTGTGATCCAGGTGAACCGTCCCCAAGACTTTGGCAATTTCGCGCCGTACCCCCCAGAAGGGTTCCCGTTTCAGTGCCTCCTCAAGGGCTTGGACAGCCTGTAAATTCCCTTTTTTGCCTAGGGCAATGGCCGCCTGAATGCGGCCGAGAACGTCGGGATCATGCTGCAGTTGGGCTTTTAGCTCAGGCAGGGGGTACTCCAGCGTCACCGTTTTCAGTGTGTGGTTGCCGGCATCAAAACTCACAAAGGCGGGCTGCTGTGGCAGTGGCAGATAGAAGGTGTGCTCGGCTTCATGAATGCGCAGGGGGATGGTTTTGACTGAGACCTGTCCCTGCTCATCTACGGTGCCAATGCCAACGGGAATCCGCAGATCAAACAGATTGCGCTCTAGGGGGGTGACCCCTTCGCTGACCTGCTGTTGCTTGACAGTGAGCACGGCCAATTGATCAGCCGCTTCCCAGCGATAGCTGACGTGGAAGTCGGGATGCCCACCGCGGAAAACGTATTGGTCAAAAAGGGGAAGCAAGTTGCGGCCGGTGGCGGTTTCAACGGCTCGCAGGAGATCCACTGTTTCCACAGTTTGGTGGGCGTAGGTCTGGACAAAGGTTTGAATCGCTTTCCAAAATAGCTCTTCGCCAAGTTCTTGGCGGATCATGTGATAGACGCAGGCCCCCTTTTCGTAGAGGTGGCGATCGTAGAGTTCAATGGCGTCGCGATAGATATGGGTAACAATGGGACGACGGTAGCGATCGCTATCCTCACTTAAGTAGTTGCGCAATTCCCCAAGGCGATAGTAGGCGGCAAAATCAGCGCCATATTCTTCTTCAAACCAGAGCACTTCTGCATAGGAGGCCATGCCTTCTTTAATCCACGCATGGGACCAATGTTTGATGACAACCAAGTCGCCAAACCACTGGTGCGCCAATTCGTGAGCCACTAGACTTTCACTGCGAAAATCCTCAGCGGCTGCCCGCTCATCTAAAAGACAGCGATCCGTCAGCAGTGTGGTTGAGGTGTTTTCCATGCCGCCAAAGATAAAATCAGCCACACAAACTTGGGCATATTTCGGATAGGGGTAGGGATAGCCATAGATGCGACTAAAAAAGTCCATCATCTTTGGCGTTTTGCCCAGGGTGCGGCGGGCATCCGCAGCGCGATCTTTGGCGACGTAGTAGGTGACGGGTCTGCCCTGCCACTGGTCGTCAAAGACAGCAAAATCCCCCACTGCAAGGGTTATCAGATAAGTGGGGTGGACTTGGGGCTGATACCAATGAAACACTTGCCATTCCCCCTCGCTGTAACGGGCGCGTAGTTCACCATTGGAAATTGCCTGTAGCGGTTGCCGCACCCGTGCCCGCACTTCTGAGGTGGCCAAGTGCCCCGGCGAGTCAAAACAGGGAAACCAGTAGCGGGAGTCCTCATCTTCCCCTTGGGTCCAAGCTTGGGGGGGGGTGGCTGGGGATAAAGTACAGCCCGCGTTGGGGTTTTTCAAGGGAATAGTCAATGACTATCAAGAGTACCTGGTCGGGGCTAATTTCTAGGTGCTCCTCTAGGGAAATATCGAGAAACTCGCCGTCGTAGTGGAAGGTCTGCGGCTGGTGTTGCACCGTTACTCCCTTGACCTGTTGCCCTACGGCATTGAGGCGCAGGTGACGCACGTGCGGGTGGAGCGGACGTAGGTGAATGTGGCACTGTCCTCCGCAGGTTTGCGCCTCTAAATCCAGCGTCAGGTCAAGAAAGATATGTTCTACCCGTCCGGGGCGATCGGGATTGTAGTGGGGGCGGGCACCAATGAGAACAAAGGACTTTGTAGAGGTGACATCAAAGGACATAAACGTGATCGCACAGCACTCCCTCCTAGTCTAGATCGCTCTTAATCTAGGAGTTCGATGACTTTATGGCGACTGGTGTGACCTTTGACCAACTGCAGGCGGGACTTGGGTACCTGAAAATAGTCCGCTAAAACTGCAATGAGTTCCTGATTGGCTTTACCATCGCTGGCGGGGGCACGCACCGCAACCACAAGTTGACCGTCAGGACTCACAGATACAGCAGACTGACGTGCATTGGGCTTGACAATGACGTGCTTCCTATTCATTGAGTTTAAGTCTAGCAATGGGCACAACTGGCTGGCCAATCTCCCTATGAATTTTCATGAGGTGTTTGACCAACCCATTCGCCAGCCTACCATGAATCATCACGGCAATAGACTCATCCCCTTGACTGCGGCGATACTCTTGCCAAAGCTGCTCAAAGTGCCACTCGACGCAGGATTTCATAAACACAATGCGCTGTTTAATACTAGAGGCACCGCAACTCTGTTCAATGGCCTCGGCAAGAGCATGAGTTGTGGCAACTAGCGCCCTGTGCTGAATGTCAAGTTGTATATTCAGCGTTGATTTTCACATAGTCGTAGCTGAGATCACAGCCCCAAGCGAGGCCGCGACCATGGCCGTGGCCGATACTCACTTCAATAACCACGGGATGTTCAATGGATTGTTGGCCGCTGGCATCCACGCTGGCAGTGGCTTGGTTCACTAAGTAGGCATTGGCAGCAGCGCGATCAAAGGGTAGGGGTTGGCCTTGGCGCATCATCGGGATCCCGCCAAGGGAAATAGCCAGATTGCCGGCATCAAAGGGCACCCCCGCGCGACCAGCGGCGGCAGCAATACGTCCCCAATTGGGATCTCGGCCATAAATGGCCGATTTCACCAGCATGGAGCTGGCAATGGTTCTGGCCACTTGGCGTGCAGCTACATCATCACTGGCACCGCTCACTTGAACTTCAATTAGGCAGGTTGCTCCCTCGCCGTCGCGGGCGATCGTCTTTGCTAAATGGACACAGACTGCAGTCAACATTTCCTCTAGACGAGTTGCCGCAGGTCCTGGCTCTGTAATTGCAGGGGTACGGGATTGACCATTGGCCAAAGCAATGACACTGTCATTGGTGCTGGTATCGCCATCAACGGTAATTTGATTGAAGGAGCGATCGCAGGCGCGTTGCAGCATCTCCTGCCACAGCTGGGGAGATACAGCCGCATCACAGGTAATAAAGGCCAGCATTGTCGCCATATTTGGGTGAATCATCCCTGAACCCTTAGCGATGCCGCCAATGCGAACGGGTTGGCCTTCCCAGATGGCCTCAAGAGCAATTTGCTTAGGTACTAGATCTGTTGTCATAATGGCACGGGCAGCGGCCTCTCCATTACTGGGGCTTAAGCTTGCTGTCAGGGTGGGCAAAGCTTGGCGTATTTTCTCTAAGGGAATTGGTTGACCAATGACCCCTGTTGACGCCACCAGCACCATCTCTGGACTGACTCCTAAGGCCATTGCCACCATATCCGCTTGGGCTAAAACCGCCTGCCAGCCCTGTTCGCCGGTAGCAGCATTGGCCTGACCCGAATTACACAAAATGGCTTGCGCTGTTCCCTTCGTTTGTAACCGCTGACGACAGTAGGTTACAGGGGCTGCACACAAGTGGTTCGTTGTAAATACGCCAGCGGCGATCGCCGGCACGTCGGAAACAATCAATGCCAGATCTGCTGCCCCTGAAGCTTTTAATCCTGCTGCCATTCCCGCAGCCCGATACCCTTTGGCGGCAGTGACACCACCCGTAATCCGTTGCCAGTGGCTCATAACGTCGTCAACCAGAGAATCGTTGCGATTATATCAGGGCTATTTCCCAAAAGAGCAACGATTAACGGTTTTTGCACAAGTTCAGGGGAGGAATTGTTCAGTCATCGGCAGGGCAATATCGCGTCATGAGTCACCCTCTCGGTTGTTTAACCCGTATTGCGCATCCCTGCCGCCACACCATTGATCGTCAAAAGGGCTCCCCGCAGCAACTCGCCCCGACCGTAGCGGGAGCGGAGAATCGCGCCAGAGGTGGTTTGGTTGTTGTGCTGACGCAGCCGTTTCAAGAGAGAGACTTGTAGGAACCCCAAGGGAACAATGGTGCGGTTGCGCAATTGCACTGATCGCTGAAGTGCTGGGTCGCCGTCCAATAGCCGTTGATGTCCAGTAATTGTAAGTACCAGCTCTGTTGTCAGGCGATGCTCCTGAGCAATCTGATCATAAAGACGGAAGAAGGCTTCGCGGTTTTGGGGTTGGCTGAGTTCTTGAACGTAGTAGCGAGCGATTTCTAGATCTACCTTAGCGAGGGTCATCTCAACCTTGGAGATCACCATGCGAAAGAAGGGCCACTTGTAGTAGAAGTAGCGCAACAAAGATAGATGCTCAGCGGGTTTTTCCTCAAGAAATTCCTTCAAAGCAGTGCCCACACCGTACCAAGCCGGCAGCAGGAAGCGAGTTTGCGTCCAGCTAAAAACCCAAGGAATTGCCCGCAGACTCTCAAGGGTTTTCTTGCCCCCCCCGCCGCGTTGGCCGTGAGCTAATTTGCAGTTGGCTAATTTCTTGGATTGGGGTGACCTCGTTAAAGAATTCAATGAATTCTGGCTGCTCATAGATGAGATGGCGATAGCACTGGCGCGATCGCGTAGCTAGCTCCTCCATAATCTCGTGCCAAGGCTCAATTTCATCAATGCTGCTGCGCAGCAAACTAGCTTGAATCACCGCTGTGGCCACTGTTTCTAAGTTAAAGAGAGCCAATTCCGGCAACGAGTATTTGGAGGCCAGCACCTCCCCTTGCTCCGTAATTTTGATGCGTCCTTTAATTGTTTGCTCCGGCTGCGCCAAAATGGCCTCATAGGCAGGACCGCCCCCACGCCCCACCGAGCCACCTCGACCGTGAAAAATCCGCAGTTGGAAGCCAAAACTTTCGGCAATTTTTTGCAGCCGTTGTTGTGCTTTATAAATTTCCCAGTTGCTACTGAGGAAGCCTGAATCCTTGTTGCTATCGGAATACCCCAACATCACCTCTTGGAGAAAAGGGGTACTGTGGCTGCCCAAGTAGCTGCGGCAAAAGGGTAGAGAAAACAGTTGTGTCAGCACCGCAGGGGCATGGTTGAGATCCTCCACCGTTTCAAAGAGGGGAATTGCCTGCAGGGTACTGGTGCCTGTGGCGGGATCAAAAAGTCCGGCTTCCTTGGCAAACAGGAGCACCTCCAACAGATCACTGACCTCATGGCTCATGCTAATGATGTAGGTATTGCACAGATCCGTGCCAAATTCCTGCTGTAGTTGCCGCACCATGCGGAATGTTTCAATGATTTCATTGGTGCGATCGCTAAAGGGGAGTTCTCCCGGAATCAAGGGGCGACGGGTTGAAAGTTCACTGAGAAGCCAGCGCGTGCGTTCGGTTTCCGAAAGTTCCGTATAGGGACAGGGGAGAATACCCAAATAGGCGGTAATTTCACTGAGAGCCTCAGCGTGACAGGTGCTTTCTTGCCGAATATCGAGGGCAGCCAAATTAAAGCCAAAGACCTCCACTTGGCAAATCAAATCATCCAGTTCCCGGCAGGCCAGTCCTGTTTCCTTGAGGTTACGCTGAATCAGCCTCAGTTCTGCCAAGAATTCTTGACCATGGCGGTAAAACTGCCCATTATTCAGCCTTTCCGCTTCATTGCGGCGAATGCAGTAGGTTTGTAGTGCCCGGTTGCGATCGCGGGTATTTTGCAGTCGTTTGAGCACATAGGTGAGTTTGAGACGATAGGGTTCCTGCCGATAGCGCACCGCATACTGATCATAGATGCCAGGCAACTGCCGTTGATCCTGCTCCAGGGAATCCAATAAATCCGGTAGCACATCACACCAGTGCAGCGATAGGCTTAATAAATTGATCAAGCGCTCAACAGATTTAATGTATTCCTCTAGAACTAAATTGCGCTGATAGCAGGCTGTTTGCCAAGTTACTTCTGGCTTGACATAGGGATTGCCATCGCGATCACCCCCTACCCAAGAGCCAAAGCGACAGAAATTGTGACGGGGTGGCTTCAAGTAAGGAAATGTTTCATGCAACGCTTGTTCAAGCCGGCGATAGAGCTTGGGAATGACAGCAAAAATCACCTCTTTGAAGTAGTGAAGGGTGTATTCCACCTCATCGAGCACTTCGGGCTTAAATTGATGCAATTCATCTGTGCGCCACCAGAGGCGAATTTCTTCCATCAGTTGTGCCCGCAGTGTTTGGGCGTTCCAGTCCGTCAGGTGAGGAGAAGCCCCCTCTAGCACATCTAGTTGCTCCAATAATCGGGCAACCCGGCGCTGCTTATCGCGAATCGTTTGCCGCACAATCTCTGTCGGGTGAGCGGTGAAAACCAGTTGAATATCCAGTTGATCCAGCAGTTGTTGAATATGGCGTGGTGGTACATTCAGCATATGCAGTCGCGGGAAAAGCCACGCAAAAGAGCCATACTGCTGGGTGGCGGGAATGGCTTCATAGAGACTATGCTCTAGGCGCTCACTGGAACCACTGCGCACACCTGTTGCATTGGTAGCCGTGGGGGACAACGGAAATCCTTCACCACTTACACTGGAAATGGGTTCACTTATGACACGGCGAGGTCGTCGTCCCTCTTGAGCCGCCCGTTCGCGATTGTATTGTTGTTCGTAGTGCTGCTCAACAATGTTAATAATTTGAAAGTAAAGGTTAAAAGCACGGGCAGCACGAATTGCTTGATTCAGCTCGAGGGATTCAATGACCTTCAGCAGTTCTCCTTCTGGAGGATGGAGGGCATGGCCTTCCGGCGAAGAAAGGGCACCCAAGCGCCGCAATAGATCAACTAATTCTTGACCGGATTCTGCTGTTAAGACATCCACCAAGACCTCTTCCACCAGTCGCAAACGTTCTTGTAAGGTACGGGCTGCTAAGCTTTCACTTTCAATCAAGCGATCGCGATTGGTCACATCGAGGACTGATGTCATATCTACCCCAGTCGGCAAACATAATCTACTTTACCGAATCCTGATGCAGCAAAATACAACAATTGCTAACAGACTTGTTAAGGATTTGTTAATGTTTGTAATGTGTTTCTAGTCTTTTTTGCTAGTTAGAATCAATTCTAGGTGTTGTAGGCGATCCTGAACCCCATAGTTCACTAAGGTAATATCTTGGAGCCGTTCTAACCCGCCGGCACTGACGCCATTGAGGTACTGAAGTAACGGCCAGCGCTGGCTCAAGGAAGCAAATAGCTGTGGCCAATGGGCATAGACCAGCCCATGAATTCCTTGACGCTGCCGCAGGAGACTTTGCGGTAGCCAAGACACCTTTTTATTCTCGCTAGGGGACAATACCGATAGAGAGGATGCAAGGATGAGGCGATCGCCCCGTTGCTCATAGACCGCTGCCACATCAGACACCAAGCCTTCACTCGTCTGGGGAGCCAGAACTAATTTCACCCAAGCGGTTACGGGTTCTTGATTCAACACCAAGCGGTTGACCTCATAGCCATTGGCACGGGCAAGATCATCCAGTTGCTGCAGCAGGACTGGCGTTTCTGGGGTATTGCCCGTCTGCCACCACCATTGCCACTGCTCATCAGCTTGGTGCCAAAGGGTAAGACTAAAGCGATCGCTAGCCAAAGGGAAGATTTGTGTCGTCAAATCCACTGGTATATCTGCCGTTAAATCCCGCAGCAACTGGCTTGCAAGAACATCCCCCTGGGGAGTTTTGCCAAAGCGGTAGTCCGCCAAAGCCTCGGTGAGTTGGCTATAGCCCTCTGGCAAGTGGGAACCCGCAATCACCACCGTCGGCATAGGCGCTTGGGAACGGAGGAACTCAAGGTCAAGGGGAGCAGAGGTGAGTGTTGGGTCACTGGTGCGGTGCAAAAGTGTTTGCAGATGCAGCTCATTGTTTTGGGTCTTTATGGCAACCAGCAGGCGATCATAGGTGGGTGCCAGTTCCCGATTCTCAGAACTCAGGGATTGCAAGTTGGCGTAGTAAAGAGCCGTAGGTTGAGCGTCTAATTGAGGCCGAGCCCGTTGATAAAAAGCCAAACCCGCAAGATTGCCATCTCCGGTCACCGCCGACCCTAAGCTAGTGGTCATGGTCTCCACATCCGAAGCGAGGAGCAGGCGATTGCCCAGTCGTGCTGTTACCAAGCCGTTGCCCACTTGGAGGGGAATGTTTTGATAGAACTGCGCCTCAAAGGGATGTGCCTGCCAGTAGGTTTCCAAAAAAGCTGTTGCTGCTTCTGGACGCTTCAGGGGCAGAATCCACAACCGGCGGGGAGTTTGGCAGGCTTCAGGGCAGGGGAACTGAGCGACAGTCACCCCCTCCCCCACCCAAGCATTTATTTCAGACCACGACCAGCCCCAATAAGTGAGTTGCGATGTCCAAAAACGCTCCCAAAAAAAAACGCAGCAGACCGCTACTGGGATATTGATTGAGCTTGAGGACACTCTGGGCTTGACGGGGGACAAAAACCAGGTCATCGCCATCGGCAGCAAAGGCGGGCTGGCCACAGGTTAGAACCAACCAGCAGAGAATGAAGACCAAAAACGATGACCATAGCGATCGCTGGTGCCGTTGCATCAGTGTCCTCAATGTGGCAAGCCAAATTAGCGGTTGGTGACAGTGGCCACATCCCGCGAGGTCAAGCGCTCATAGGTGGCGCGCATTTTCAGCCCTGTCAGCACTTGGAATAGACCGGAACCATTATCAGAACCCGGATAATCGCGGTGCTTCAACAACAGTTCCGTCATTTCGCCATAGTGCTTGGTGGAGGTGTTGCTGAGGTGACTTTCGATGTAGATCAGTTCATCGAGTTTTTCAAAGCGACCGTCCACTTCTAACACCGAAACAGGATGACCATAGTATTCATCAGGTCCGTAGCTAAGGCGGATGCCCGGATAAGAGCAGGTGAGCTTACGACCGCAGGGGATCCAAGTAATCGTCGAGCCTTCATCAAAGAGATAGACTGGCTCAAAGCCGGGGATGCCTTCCCGTTGCAGCATTCGTACCCGCAGGATGTTGCTGACTTTCTCCTCTTTGACCAACTGGGTCGGCAGAATTTGCAAGACCACATCAGCGTACTGCTTCTGGGGATCGATATAGGCCATGAAGTCGGGGCGACGGGCATTGATGGAGGCAATCACATCTTCGTAACTATGACCCCGCTCGGCCATGTCGCGCTTGATTTTCCAGGCAATTTTTACATCATCGCTGATGTCGAGATACACACTGAAGTCAATGAGCGATCGCACCCGCTCATCATAGAGGGGATGCAGGCCTTCAATCACAATCACATGGTTGGGATCAACCCTCTCTGGCGGATCAATCGTCCCCGTTTCGTGGTTGTAAACGGGTTTCATGATTGATTCGCCATTTTTAAGAGCCTTGATCTGCTCATACATCAAATCAAAGTTGTTGGCGCGGGGATCAAGAGCCGTAATCCCCGTTTCTTTCCGCTGCTTGCGATCCAGACTGTGATAGTCATCCAAACAAATCACAGTCATAAATTCTTCGCCAAACAGATCGGCCAGTCGGCGCAAAAACGTTGATTTACCACAGCCGGAGTCTCCAGCAACGCCGATGAGAACCACACGGTCTGGCTTACTGCTCATAGCTGACGATTCCCTTTGCTCGTAGAAGTGGACATCCCCTAATGGGGTGGTTCAGTATTCCCTTACTGATATTACAAGGGTGGTGTCCCTCTGTGATAGTTTTTGTGCAAAAAGAAGAACATTGCTGTCCACAGTGGGAATCAGCAGTTGCCCTAAGGGCGAGTTTGGGATACACTAATAGATTGCGAAAGTTAGTCCTAGGGATTACCATGGCCTGCCCCAAAAAGAAAACCTCGAAGTCCAAGCGCAGTATGCGCCGTGCTGTCTGGAAGCGCCAAGCTGCCCTCCAAGCTCAACGTGCCCTCTCCATTGGCAAGTCTATTTTGACGGAACGTGCTCAAGGCTTTTACTTCCCTGAAGCTGAAGAAGAAGAAAACGAAGACAAGCAGGAGTAATCCATGGCTACCCCTACGGAGCCAAGCCGCACTCCAAAACTGGAAACCCCCAAGTACGGCTTTAATACGTTTGCTGAGCGGATCAATGGTCGTGCTGCCATGGTTGGCCTTGTAGTGCTTTTATTATGGGAATATTGGACAGGAGAGGGTTTGCTCCATTGGCTGGGCTGGCTTTAGCGTTGAGCAATTTCTCCGATGATTCCCTACAACCTCAGTGACCCCCGCCTCTTTGCCATTATGGTTGGGGTCATGTTTTTGATGGTGGTCAGCCGCCTTGTGTTGGTAGCCGGCTTTTTTTCGCTCGTATGTGCGCTGGCACGCTGGACGCCTCTTAAGAAACGGCGGGTCAATTTGCGCCCCTACCAGCGGGGACAATTTTGGCAGGAGTTTGGCTGGTCGTTGCTGACAGCCGCTATTTTTGCCTTGGCAGGGGCGATTGCCGCAGTGATGTGGCAGTGGGGCTGGACGGCGGTTTATCTAGAGTTGAATTCCCTTTGGGACTATATCTACTTTCCCTTGAGCATGGGTCTTGTACTGCTGCTTCATGAAACCTATTACTATTGGCTCCATCGCTGGATGCACCACCCCAAAATTTACCGCCGCGTCCATCGCGTGCATCACCACAGCATTGTCCCTTCCCCTTGGACCGCCTTTTCGTTTCACCCTTGGGAAGCCCTATTGCAGGCAATTTTTCTGCCGGCGGCTATTCTCTTGGTGCCGCTGCATCCCTATGCAATTGTCATTCTATTGACCCTGATGACGGTCTCCAGTGTGATTAACCACCTGAATTTGGAGATCTATCCCCGCGGCTTTGCTGAGCATTGGCTGGGGCAGTGGCTAATTGGCGCAACGCACCACAGTTTGCACCACAGCCAATTTCGCTGTAACTATGGCCTCTATTTCACCTTTTGGGATCGCTGGCTGGGAACAGAGAGCCGCGACTACCTGCCTTTGTTTCGCGATCGCACCCAAGGCTGAACTGAGAATAAATTCTGCATAGGCCAATTGACGAAGGCGTAGGACAATGTGTCTAATTCAGTGGCAGTGAGCATGGTCAAGGTTCTCTCCTTTCCCAGAATCGCGGAGCGGCAACATCCCCTGATTCAGCCGTTACTCACTTGGTCCGATGAGGAATTAGTTCAACACTTTCAAAAGGAACGCGATCGTGGCTGCTACTTTGTTGCCCTCTACTGTCGCTACGGCCCCCTTGTTTACAGTGTGCTGCAGCACCACGGGCGATCGCCGGTGCAGGTGGACTATCTTTTTGCCAAGGTGTGGCATGGGTTATTTTTCAGCCTTGACCTTGTGGAGTTTACTCCTGAGGGGGTGAAAGTGGGTGATGAGGAAGCTCACTCCCTGCGCAACTGGATTGTCAATCGCACCGCCACCCTGATTCAAGAGGAACTCCCCGGCATCGAACACATTACCTATGTTCTTCAAGATGCCCCACCGCCCCTTTGGTGCTATCTAGAAGCCAGCCTTGCCTACCTCAGTCCCCTGGGGCGCTTGGTGCTGGTAACGACGCAGACATTCCATTGGAGTCTTGAGCGTGTACGCGCCTACTTAGAAGTTCAAGGGGAAACCTACACCCTTGAGGAACTCAACCAGCATTTAGAAGACGGGCTTGCACGCATCGTGGACTATCTGCCGTCAGACATTTGCCAAATTTACTTAATGCCCGGTCTCAATTCAGGGGAACCCTCTGCTACGCAGCCTACTCTTGAAGAACTCTTTCCCAATAGTGTCGAGGAGACGGGCAGCCATTTTAATAGCACCTCTACAGAAGATGTAACTGGCACAACAGATGGGAGTATTGATAACCTACTAGCAGAGTGGGAGCGGATTCTCTCCAGTTGAGATGATTTTTCTGCTCAGAGGGATCTGATCTTGATTTGCAATCAGCCCAAGACTGTACCCTCTATGCTAGACTCAATTTATTGAGAAAAAATTCTAATAAGGTCTCACTTTCATGGGTCTGGGTGTCATTGATTTGCCAGCATTTAGCCTTGAGGGCACTGTCGAAGAGGTGTTTTACAAAAAGGGGCTGCCCAAAGTCGTAATCTTGAAAACCGCCCTAGGAACAGTCTGGATTAAGCTGGAAAAGTCGCTGCGGCGCGAGTTAGTGCAACTCCCCAAGGCGGGCGATCGCCTGCGGCTAGCGGGAACCATCAGCGATAAGTATGATGGCTGGGTCAAGCAATACAAGGCAAGCTATTTAGAATTTTTAGCAACGGCTCAAGCCTCAACAGCAAAGAGTTCTCAGCTCTGTAGGGTGCTCATGTGTCAAAAATCTTCCTGCTGTCACCGAGGAGCCAAGGAATTGTGGCAAGAACTAGAAGCCCAAAGGCTCCCCATTACCCTGAAGGCGACTGGCTGTATGGGAGAATGCAAACGAGGACCTGCAGTTGTTGTCCTGCCCCATAAAAAACGGCTCACCCACGCCACCGCCCAGCAGATTCGGGAGTTAGTTTTGGCGACGGAGGCTCAGGGAGTTGAGGACAACGGCAATTGAACTGGTGGCCATACAAGCCGCAGCAATTCCGGGCGTGAGACTGAGTCCCCATAGGAGTAACCCCACACCGGCGGCAAGGGGTAAACCAACGATATTGTAGGCTACTGCCCAGAGGAGGTTTTGCTGAATTTTGCGGAAGGTGGCACGGCTGAGAGCCAACACGGCAAGCACATCCTCCAGATGATTGCGAGTGAGGATAATATCCGCCGCTTCTATGGCCACTTCGGTACCGCTGCCCAGACTAATTCCCACCTGAGCGGCTGTTAAGGCAGGGGCATCGTTCATGCCATCCCCCACCATGGCCACGATTTTGCCTTGGGTCTGCCACCCTTCAATGAGGGCGAGCTTTTGTTGCGGCTGTAGGTCTGTGTGGAGATGCGTCGGCGGTAGGCCGAGGGGTTCTAGGAGTTGCTGCGTCGCCTTGGCGGTGTCTCCCGTGAGTACGTGAATCTCATAGCCCTGAGCTTTCAGAGCTTGAACGGTGCTCACTGCCTCCGGACGTAGGCGATCGCGAAAAGTCACTATTGCAATCAGCTGGCGATCGCAGGCTAGGGCGACATGGGTTTCTAGCTCTAGGGCAGGACAATCAACGCCCTGGGCGCGTAGCCAATCGAGGCGTCCCGCCCGATAGCACTG
>DVDZ01000204.1 GCA_015296025.1 Thermosynechococcus sp. M46_R2017_013 | reverse complement strand
GGCGGCAGTAAACTGGCCTTCGAGCCAGAAACTTCTAAGTCTGCAGTTAGCATTCCCCCCTAGTCTTTACTAGGTCATAAACTGAGGTAAAACGGCGTCGCGGTTAGACTTTTCCTGACCATGAGCTATCGTTACATTCTCCTGTACAAGCCCTATCGGGTGCTGTGTCAGTTTCAGGATCAAAAGGGGCGAGCCACCCTCAAAGATTATGTGCCTATTTCTAATGTCTATCCCGCTGGCCGCCTAGACTATGACAGTGAAGGATTGGTACTTCTTACGGATGATGGCTGGTTACAACACCGCTTGACCGATCCCCGCTATGGCCATCCGCGCACCTACTGGGTTCAAGTGGAAGGGGAACCGACGCCAGTAGCCCTGCAACAGCTCACAGAAGGGGTAGTCATTCAAGGCTACCGTACGCGGCCAGCAATTGCTGAGATTCTCAATCCAGAGCCGCCCTTACCGCCGCGGAATCCCCCAATTCGTTACCGCCGTCATATTCCTACGCAGTGGCTCAGCTTGACCCTGCGGGAAGGTCGGAATCGTCAAGTCCGGCGCATGACAGCAGCGGTAGGATTCCCCACACTGCGCTTGGTACGGGTAGCGATCGCCCACTTGCAATTGGGTGACCTTGCCCCCGGCCAGTGGCGGGAACTCTCTCCCCAAGAGCGGCAAGCCCTTCGGCAGATGTGTGGTCAGCGACCCACTCAATGTGCTTAGTATTCTTTAACAATTTTGAGGAACTATATTAAGATTAGGTAACACTTACTATTTGCAACAGCGCTACATTGATTGATGAGGTCGTCCCATGGGACAGCCGTTTTTTAATAAGATTGGTCGTCCGTGGCTAATTGTGGGAGCGATCGCCATCGGCTTGGGAAGTTTTGCACTGAGTCTCAACTACTGGACGCAACAACAACGCGCCAATGAAGAGCGAGCAATTCAAGCTGCTTTGGCTCATCCAGTGAGCGATCGCATTACGGCATTGGGTCGCTTGGAACCTGAAGGGGAAGTGGTGGCCGTCAGTGCTCCCTCAATGACCGAGCGGTTAGGGCAGCTCCTAGTGCGCGAGGGCGATCGCGTGGTTGCCGGTCAACCCCTTGCCTATTTAGACACTTATCCAGAGCGCAAGGCAGAGCGAGACTTAGCAGCAAGTCAATTGCAGGAAGCCCGCCTGCGCTATGACGCCGAAACTCGCTTAGCCCTTGCTCAAATTAATGAAGCACAGCGCCGTCGCGATCGCGCCAATGAACCCGCCATTGCGGCTATTCAAGCTCAACAGGCCACGATTCAGCGCATCCAAGCGGAACTAGAGACCGCCAATCGTGAGTATCAGCGGTTTGCCCAACTCTTTGCCAATGGGGCAATTTCTCAACAGGATTTAGATGACCGCACCGTTCGCGTGCGGAGCTTACAGGAAGAATTGCGCAACGCCCAAGCCAACCTCGTTCGTTTGCAGGAGGAACGCCGCACAGAACTCGCCACTGCAAATGCTCAAGTGGACGCTGCCCAAGCCAATCTTGAACGAGTGCAAACCCAAGTGCAACTCCTTTCAGCAAAACGCAATCTGCAACTAGCGGAAGCCCGCCTTGAACGCACGATTATTCGTGCCCCCCAAAATGGTCGCGTGCTGCGGATTCACACTAAAGCAGGAGAGACCATCAGTGAACGGGGCATTCTTGAACTCGGCAATACTGACCAAATGTATGCCGTTGCTGAAGTGTATGAGACCGATGTGCCCCGTGTCCATGTCGGTCAACGGGCTGAAATTCGCAGCAGTGTCCTAAGGACACCAATTACCGGGCGCGTTACACGCGTGGGACTCTTAGTTGCCAAAAACGATGTCACCGATACCGACCCTGCCGCTAAAACCGATGTGCGGGTTGTGGAGGTCAGAATTCGCTTAGATAACAGCGAGCCAGTGGCGGGTCTGACCAATATGCAGGTGGAAGTGGCGATTGATCCCCGCTGAGGTGCACAGATGATTTTTGCGATTCCCTTGGCTTGGTTGCAACTCATTCGGGAGCGGATTCGCCTCTTGGTGGCGATTGCCGGCATTGCCTTTGCCGTGGTGCTAATGCTCATGCAGTTTGGCTTTCGCGATGCCCTTTTTAAGGCGGCAGTGCGCTTCCACGAGAGCCTCAACACCGATATTGTTCTCATTAGTCCCCAATCCACGGCACTGATTGCCATGCGCAGCTTCCCTCGACGGCGACTCTACCAAGCAGCGGGTTTTGAAGGGGTGGCGTCCGTTTCTCCCCTCTACCTCAGTTTTGGTCTGTGGCGCAATCCCATTAATAAAAGTACCCGTCAACTAATGGTGATTGGCGTGGATCCGATGGCGGTATCTATTTCGGTATCTGATACCCCCCACTGGCAGGATGCCATTAAACTAGCGGATCATGTCCTTTTTGATGCCCAATCCCGCGCTGAGTTTGGCCCAATTCCAGAGCTATACCGCCAAGGGGAAGAGGTGACCACCGAAGTTTCTGGCCGCAAAATCACCGTAGCAGGCCTATTTCGCATGGGCGCTAACTTTGGCGCCGATGGCAATTTACTCACGAGTGACTTGAACTTTTTGCGTCTCTTTCCTGAACGCAATCCCGGTCTAATTGACGTGGGTTTGGTGCAGGTGCAGCCGGGGGTGAATACCAAGGCACTGGCACGGCGGATGAAGGCTGCTCTGGGGAATGATGTCTTGGTCATGACCCGTGAGGAGTTTGCTGAGTTTGAACGCAGTTACTGGGAAAAGAGTACCTCCATCGGCTTTATTTTCTCCCTCGGCGCCTTGATGGGTTTTATTGTTGGCTCTGTGATTGTTTATCAAATTCTCTACACCGATGTCACGGATCACTTGGCGGAGTATGCCACCCTGAAAGCGATGGGCTATCGCGACGTATTCTTCTATGGTGTGGTGATGCAGGAATCGTTGATTCTTTCCTGTATGGGCTATATTCCGGGGTTTATTGTTTCGTTTCTACTGTATATCCTCATTGCCAATGCCACATCGCTGCCAGTTTGGATGACGGTGGAGCGAGCAAGTTTAGTGTTTACACTCACGGTGCTCATGTGTACTCTCTCAGGGGCGATCGCCATGCGGCGAATTCAACAAGCCGATCCTGCGGATATTTTTTAGGAGGGTGTTATGGAGCCGGTGATCCAGATTCAAGGCCTCAATCACTACTTTGGTCAGGGGCAACTGCGCAAGCAAATTCTCTTTAATCTACATACTCGCATTGAAGCGGGTGAGATTGTGATCATGACGGGGCCTTCAGGATCGGGAAAAACGACACTTTTAACCTTGATTGGTGCCTTGCGATCAGCTCAAGAGGGCAGCCTACGAGTACTTGGTCAAGAGCTACGCAACGCCACCAAAAAGCAGCTGATTCAAATCCGGCGTCAAACGGGCTACATCTTCCAAGGTCACAATCTGCTCCATGCCTTGACCGCTCGCCAAAATGTGCAGATGGCATTGGATTTGCAACCCCACCTGAGTCAACAGGAAGCCCGAGAACGGGTGGAAGCAATGCTCTGTGCTGTTGGCCTTGGCGAGCGCCTTGACTATTATCCCCATGAACTGTCGGGAGGGCAAAAGCAACGAGTGGCGATCGCTCGCGCTCTTGTTGGGCATCCCAAAATTGTTCTTGCCGATGAACCCACGGCTGCCCTCGATAAAAAATCTGGTCGTGATGTGGTGGAAATCATGCGTGCCCTTGCCCGCGAACAAGGCTGTACTATTTTAATCGTAACGCACGACAACCGCATTCTCGATGTCGCCGATCGCATTATTCACATGGAAGACGGCCGTCTTGCGGAAACCACAATTGGCGTTTCTGCCTAACTTAGATAGGAACAGCCAGCGCAGCGTGAATCCCCTGAGGAGATTTGCAACTCTACAGCGGACGCTACCGATTTTAGACAGGGGCGATCCGCCTCAGTCGCCAGGTCTTTGGGTGCCTTTATAATCAAAAAAGCTGAACTTAAATAACACAG
>DVDZ01000133.1 GCA_015296025.1 Thermosynechococcus sp. M46_R2017_013 | reverse complement strand
CAGGCATATTGACATCGGCAAAAAGGTTAAAGCGAGGATGGGGCTGCCAACTGATACCTGTGCCAAAGTTGAAGTTGATGCCGTAAAAGTTTCCTCCCTTGTTCACTGTGTCGGGCAAGTAGGTGAAATTTGGCGTAAAGTGCCACTGCAATTGAGGACTAGGCGAGTAGGTAATGGGGAACTGGAGCGAACCGGCTAGCGTCCACGTACCCAGGGTTTCAGCTGTGGGCACAAAAAGAAAGTTGTTTGAGGAGACCCACAGGGCTTCTAGGGAACCTCCAACTCCGATTGCTAAATTTTGACGGCGATGTATCTGATACTTAAGGCCAGCAGCAAGGGCAGCTATTTGCAACTCAGGTTGATGACCATTAATCACGCGCCCCAGAAGATCGTCGAAGAGATTGGCGCTAAAACTGACTTGGGTGCGGTTATTAATCGCATAGTCGAGGGAACCATAGAAAATTTGCAGGCCACCCCCTTGACCCAAGGAGCCAGGATCATAATTACGGATTCCCCCCCGCAATTCAAGGGTTTGCTCCGGTAGGATATTGGCCGTCTCCAAATTAAACAGACGGGTGGGCGGATGCATTAAGGGAGGAATGCGATACTGGGGTGCTTCGGCAATGACCGGCGTCGGTGCTTGCTCAGCCACGGGGGGTAAAATGGGTTGCGCCAATTCTTCGGGCGTTGCTGGTTGCCAAGGGCGATCGGGTTCGGGAACGGCTTGCCATTGGGGCACGGCTGCTGCTGTTGGTGCGACCTCAAAGGTTGGGTGAGTTGTTAACCGGTCCTCAATTTGCCATTGGGGTGGGCTAGACTGCGCCGTTGCTACTAAGGGCAACCACGCACTTGCACTGAAACCAAAGACCATTACCCATTTGCCATTCATGCCACATCACTCACACCACCATCTCTTCCACTTAAACCGATCGCGCCCCTTACTGGTAAATTTATTCCCACTCAATGGTTCCGGGGGGCTTGGAGGTAATGTCATAGACGACTCGATTCACCCCCGGTACTTCGTTGACAATGCGGTTGGCAATGCGCTCCAGGAGGTCGTAGGGCACTCGTGCCCAGTCGGCGGTCATCCCATCTTCACTGGTAACAAACCGCAGCACCACCGGATAGGCATAGGTGCGCTGATCTCCCATGACCCCCACGGTGCGAATGGGCAGCAGTACGGCAAAGGCTTGCCAAAAGTCATTGTACATCTCGGCGCGGTTAATTTCTTGGCGCACAATGAAATCTGCATCTCGCAGGATCTCTAGGCGTTCCGGGGTGACCTCTCCCAGAATCCGAATTGCCAAACCAGGACCGGGAAAGGGATGCCGTTGCACAATCTCTTCGGGCAGACCCAGCGACCGCCCCACTTGGCGTACTTCATCCTTAAAGAGTTTGCGCAGGGGTTCCACTAGCTTAAAGCGGAGATTTTCAGGAAGGCCGCCTACATTATGATGGCTCTTGATTTTAACAGCAACACGCTCACCAGTTTGGGGATCAATGTTCGTATTGGCGGATTCAATGACATCGGGATAGAGTGTTCCCTGAGCCAGATAGTCAAAAGGTCCTAGGCGCTGGGACTCTTCCTCAAAAACACGGATAAACTCATGGCCAATGCGTTTGCGCTTTTCTTCGGGGTCGGTGACCCCTACTAGCTGCGCAAGGAAGCGATCGCGGGCATTGACGTACTCCACCTTGATGTGAAATTGCTCCTGAAAGAGCTTGAGGAGGCGCTCGGGTTCCCCTTTGCGCATAAAACCTTGATCAATGAACATGCAGGTGAGTTGATCCCCAATTGCCCGGTGGAGTAAAAAGGCCAAGGTGGAGGAATCCACTCCTCCGGAGAGGGCAAGGAGAACCCGTTTGTCCCCCACTTTGGCGCGCACTTCGCGGATGGCTTCCTCAACAAAGGCGGCGGTAGTCCAAGTGGGTTCACAATCGCAAATGTGATAGACAAAGTTGCGGATTAGGGCAATGCCGCCTACGGAATGCACCACCTCTGGATGGAACTGAACCCCATAGAGCTTCCGCTCTGGATGGGCGATCGCCGCCATTGGCGTATTGTCGGTATGGGCAAGGACGCGAAAACCGGGGGGCAACTTGGTTACGCTATCACCATGACTCATCCACATAATGGTTGCCTGCTCCACATTGGTGAGCAGATCCGTGGGGTCATCAATAAAGAGCGCTGCCTTACCATACTCACCAGCGCTGGCTCGCTCCACAGTTCCCCCCAACTGTTGCACCATCAGTTGCATGCCATAGCACACGCCAAGGATAGGAATCCCTAGGTTCCAAATTTCAGGATCACATTGGGGAGCATTCTCGTCATAGACAGAGTTGGGACCACCAGAGAGAATAATGCCTTTGGGTGCCAATTGAGTGAGTTGCTCAGCGGTGGTGCGGTAGGAAATAACCTCGGAATAGACTTGAGTTTCACGAATGCGGCGGGCAATGAGTTCGGAGTATTGTGACCCAAAATCGAGAATGACAATGAGTTGGCGTTGCAGGCCTGAGCCGGCAACGGTGGCGGGTTGATGGAGGGTGGAGTGAGTCAACGTTGCAGTCCTTCTGATCCCGAATAGCTAATACTTTCCAGAATACCGCCCTTTTCTGAAATAATGTCATCCTGTTTAAGAGCCGTCTTCGTTCCTTTAGGCCTATGGCATCTTCGGGCACAGGGCTGTATCACTGCTGTGGTTGGCGGGGGAATCTGCCCAACAGTGCTACGATCGCTATCTAAGTAGCGAATGTAACGAATCACCTGCATGAGTGCCCCTCTTACCGTTGAGTCTGTGTTGGCTGTTCTCCGTCCTGTGGAAGATCCCGAGTTGCGGCGATCGCTGGTGGAGTTGAATATGATCCGCGACGTTGTCATTGAGGATGGCACGGTTCGCTTTACCCTAGTGCTGACAACGCCCGCCTGTCCATTGAGGGAATTTATTGTTGAGGATTGCAAAAAGGCCGTCTTTACTCTGCCGGGGGTGATGGATGTCCAAGTGGCGGTTACCGCCGAAACCCCCCAGCAAAGAAGCTTGCCTGATCGCACCGATGTACCGGGGGTCAAGAACATCATTGCCGTCTCCAGCGGTAAAGGGGGGGTCGGCAAAAGTACCGTTGCCGTGAATTTAGCCCTTGCCCTTGCCCAGGCCGGCGCAGCGGTTGGCATGATTGACGCCGATATCTATGGCCCCAATGTCCCCACAATGCTGGGACTAGAGGAGGCCATTGTCGAAGTGCGCAAGGAAGCAAGAGGAGATGTCCTGGTACCCGCAGTTGCCCACGGCTTAAAGGTGGTCTCCATGGCCTTCCTGATTGAGCGCGATCAGCCAGTGATCTGGCGCGGTCCTATGCTCAATGGCATAATTCGCCAATTTCTCTACCAAAGCGATTGGGGAAATCTAGACTATCTAATTGTGGATTTACCCCCCGGCACTGGGGATGCGCAACTCACCCTAGCGCAGGCAGTGCCAATGGCAGGGGTAGTTATTGTAACCACACCGCAACCCGTTGCCCTTGGGGATGCCCGTCGAGGATTGCGGATGTTTCAGCAGTTGGGGGTAACGGTTCTCGGCCTGGTGGAAAATATGAGCTACTTTATCCCCCCCGACCTGCCCAATCGTCGCTATGACATTTTTGGCAGTGGCGGCGGCGAAGCCCTAGCGGCAGAGATGGGAGTGCCCCTTTTGGGACAGGTGCCCTTGGAGTTGCCCGTGCGGGAAGGGGGAGATTTGGGTCAGCCGATTCTCATGAGTGATCCACAGTCCGCTTCAGCTCAAGCCCTGCGGGCGATCGCCCAACAGGTAGCAGCACGGGTCTCCGTGGCTGCCCTCAGTGCCGTGGGATGAGTAGTCAGCAGCTCAAGATCAAAAACCCCCTCTTTTGGTGGGCTTCTAGCCTTGCCTTAATCGGCGATCGCCTGACCAAAAAGTGGATTTTGGCTACTTATGCGCTAACAGTGCCGCCGCAAACAACGCCAATTATCCCCGGTGTTTTTCATATTACCTACGTCACGAATACTGGGGCGGCCTTTAGCCTCTTTGCCAATGGCAGTCTCTGGTTACGCTGGCTGTCTCTTATCGTTAGCTTAGGTCTAATCACTTGGGCAGTCCTAGGTCCGCGCTTAGATCGCTGGCAGCAGGTGGGCTATGGCTGTTTACTCGGCGGTGCTTTGGGCAATGGTATTGATCGCTTTCTCACTGGCGAAGTCGTTGACTTCTTAGATTTTCGTTTGATTCAATTTCCTGTCTTTAACGTGGCCGACATTGCCATTAACATCGGCATTGCCTGTCTGCTGTGGTCGGCATGGCGCCAGCGCTAGCTGATACTGTAGGAAAAATCCCCTAAATCCACCAAAAACTGGGTCAATTCCCCTTGGCAGGTGCCGCCGTAGAGCACATTGACTTGATACACCCACTGATTTGTCCAGTCGAGTGCTGTTAACCAACCACTACGGCGATGGTAGGCACCGGTCTCAATCCCTAACCAGCCGGTACCGCGCACCAGCTGCCCTGGTTCAACACCAGAAAATGTAAATGTAATTGTATGGCCGACAACAATGGTCTTATCCCCAAAGTAGGGCGTGGGATGAGTAAGAAACGGTTTGCGGATCCAGCAGCATTCCCGACGCGTCTGTTGTTCTAGGGGAAGACATGGATCTAGACCCGCATGGACAACAAACACATCCCCTAAATCTTGATAGAGGGGAACCGTATGCAGCCAGTCGAGGTGTTGCCAAAGCAAATCGGTGGACGTGTAGCTAGCCAGGGTCTCATCACCACCACTATTGCACCAGACAAAGAACCGCGCGGTATTGATTTGTTTGCCCTCGAAGGTGAGGAGCATCATGTCTTCGTGGTTACCCCGCACAGCACCATAGCCACACTGACGCACTAATTCCAGGACAGAGGCGCTACTCGGTCCTCGATCCACAAGGTCGCCAAGGAAGTACAGGCGATCGCCCACTCTCGGTGAGAGGAGATCCAGTAAGCGGCACAGTCCTTCGTAGTGGCCGTGGACATCTCCAATCAGGATCAGGCGATCGCCCACTCGCTTACTCCTGAGGTACCGTTGCAGGTGTCAAAGACAGGGATCCAGATGCCGGGGGAACCCGGGTAGTGTTCTCATAGCCAGAACCGAGCAATGTAGCCACTGTCAACACTTGGGGCGGAGTTGCATCGGGTGGGTAAAGTAGATCCACTGTTACATCCCGTTTTTCACCGGGACGCATATTTAATGTAACCAATGGTTCTCCCCGCTGACCACGTCGCTGTACCAAGTGGACATAGCGCTCTTGCCTCTGTCCTAAATCATCGATAAAGCGAACACGCACCGTCCCTCGGAAAAACACTTGGGGTGGCGGCGGCTCTAAAAACCGGAGGATGACACTGCGGTGGTCTTGCTTGACCGGGGTTTGCAGTGTTAACACCACTGACTGAAATTGGTGGGTATAATTAACCAAAGGCAAGGTCAAGCTGTAGTGAACGCCATAGTTGCCGTGGGCATAGTAAGCAGTGTCAGGATAGCGTACTAACATGGGGGCGCTTTGAATTTGACCAGTGCCCAATGTGCCTCGGTGGAGCGTACTAATCCCATAGGAGATAGCTCGTCCGGGAGCTGGAATATTCAGAACACTCCCTTGAGCATCCGTGAGGGTGGCCTGCCATTGAGACCCTTGACTCACTCCAGCAACGCGACCATAAAAAAAGGGGCCCAACTGACTACTATTCGGGGGCGTGGGTGGGATGTCACGGGGGGTAACCAGTTGACCCCGATGGAGCATCGTCCACCATTCCTCTAGGGTGGGGGCTCGTTCTGTACCTTGCTCGTTCAGGCGGGCAAACATTGACATTTGCGCCAAGTAAATTGGGCCACTGCTTTCTAAATACATTAAAGTTGAGCGGCCATTGGAGGAGGAGACCTCACCAAAGGGACTTGGATCTGGAATTAAAGGCAATCCGGGGCCGACAGTGCCATCGGCATTGAGGATAAACTCTGCGCGGGCACGATTGAGTACCGCATTGGGAAATTGAGTAGGCAACGGCAGGGGCAGATTAGCTAGCATCCGCGCTTCGCGAGGGGGAATGGTCACCTGGGAGGGAAAAGAGGTTTGCCGCACCCCCCGCAGCACTTGGTTGGTCACTCGACTGCCGGGTCCTGAGAAGACAAAGCCAGTGGGGTTATCGAGTATGGCGGGTAAATTGCGGAAAGGAGCATCCGGCGTACTCAAGAAACTAGCAGCTTGATGAAATCTTACCGTGACATAGTGATTTGTTGGGTTATAGGCCAACAGCCCCAAATAGAGAGTGGGCGTACTGACTGCCCGATTGGATTGAGTAATGTGGTGGGCAAAGACATCAAAGCGCCCCTCTAGGGGATAGTTGAGGTGAGCTGCCGGTTGCCATTTCCCTTGGGGTGGAAATGTCGAAAGGAGAATCCCCTCAGAGCGCACCATCTCTGGACTGTTGCTGTTAAACACTGGCACATTATCTAATTGCCCAGGCAGTGGACGAATGTCTTGGGGAAAATAGGCGAAATTGGTTGGTGTGACGTAGGCTGTTGCAGAAGGGGGCGTAGAGACCCCCGGCAGCACCTTTGCAGGTACAGCATTGGCTTGAACAACAACCTTCGAGCGGGACGAATATTCCTGCACAACGGTGGATGAATGTTGGAGTGGAGTTGCTAAAGCGGCTTGTGCCACAAGAATGGGAGCCAGCATATTCGATCCAAACCACAGCATGACACGAGTGAGCAGTTCGCAAAAGTTAGAACAGGATCATCGCTTCTGCCCAAAAGTTGCATTTCCAAAGTATAGCCTAGGTTTGTAGAAAATCCGCTAAAGGCCGCATAAAGGTTGCGGTATGGACGTATTGCCAGTCTAGGTTGTTTTGTGCAATGCCAGTCTAGAACTGGGCTTGAGACACTGATCAGTATTGATTAAAAAGTGGTCTAGACCAATTTTAACCAATTTTAGATCGTTAAGTGTCCCATAGATTGAGCACGCTTAACACTGTACAAGCTGATATTAGGACAGCTTCTTGTTTACTAGCTATACCCCCTATTTTATGAGGAAGGTCTGTATCCGTCGGTTGGTGTCAAATATTGAGAAAATCTAAAGAAACCCAACAAACTCTTAAGGTTTTTGCAAGCATGTTTATAATTCTCTCAGAAGCGGTAGTTCACCGCCCATGAGGATTGAGTACCGTCTATCTTATGAAGCCCCGCATCTTAATCATTGATGACGACCCTGCGATCGCTGACGTTTTGGCAATTAACCTGCAAATGGCGGGCTACGAGGTTACAAAGTCCTTCGATGGGATGCAAGGGCAAGCCCTCGCCGTGCAACTCTCTCCCGATTTGATTCTCCTTGATTTAATGTTGCCTCAAGTGGATGGTTTTACAATTTGCCAGCGGCTGCGGCGCGATCCCCGAACCCAAGATATTCCGATTTTGATGTTGACGGCTCTCAGCCAAACCCATAACAAGGTGGAGGGGTTTAATGCCGGTGCCGATGATTATCTCACCAAGCCCTTTGAATTGGAGGAAATGCTGGCACGGGTACGTGCTCTCTTGCGACGGGCTGATCGCATTCCGGCAACCGCAGGACACCGAGAAATCCTCAGCTATGGCCCATTGACCCTGGTGCCTGAACGATTTGAGGTCTCTTGGTTTGGTAAAATTATCAAGCTGACGCGCCTTGAGTTTGAACTGCTCCACTGCCTGCTGCAACGCCACGGTCAAACTGTTTCCCCCAGTGAGATTCTCAAGGAAGTCTGGGGCTATGACCCCGATGATGACATTGAGACAATCCGCGTCCATGTGCGTCACCTGCGAACAAAACTGGAACCCGATCCCCGCAGTCCTCGCTACATCAAAACAGTTTATGGCGCTGGGTATTGCTTAGAGTTACCGAGTCATATTGAACCCCCCAATGCCTCTAATATGTCCTAGAAATGGGATTCTGGTGCCTGTTCTGGATTTTTTGTGGGCAGTTTCAACGGCTTGAGGGGAACGGCTTGGGCAAAGACTTCCTCATTAATTGTCTCGCCAATCTTGCTGAGGCGTTTTTCTACGGCTTGGCGAAAACGGGTTTGCAGCTCGATGACCAAACCAGAAAAATCTTGGATGGCAGGGTTGAGGGTAAGGGTGTTTGCTGTGCGCGTGAGAATGCCCGCTTTGAGGTAGTTGGCGATCGCTCGTTTAATCCCCTGCTGACTAATGCGGTACTGTTGCTGAGCTTTCTCAAGAATAATGTCGGTCATTGTCTGAAAAGGAGCATTGCGCGGGCGGTGCTCAATTAACCACTGTCCCACCTGAGTCAGTAAAAAATCCGCCGCCACTTCATTGGCAAAGATGCCACGGTAAATTGCGACTGTGTGAATGTTTTGAGGGCTAGAGGTGCGGAGGGTATAGCCTTGCGGTAGGTTATTTCGCCAGCAGAGAATGGTTTTACCCAATTCACTATTCACCGCAACGCCAATTTCCCCAATTTTTGATTGATTTTGCGCGGTTAAGTAGGCCACTAATTCAGAGGGCTTGAAAAAGCCCAATCGCAGCGGATCTAGTTGGGGTACCACAGATCTCATTTCTAGATATACGCTATCAAAGAGCATTCCCCTAGCCAATTCTCGACGTTTTGCTGCATCGCTAGTGTAGTAAGAGAATAGCTCCAATAGTTTTTCGGTTTCCCGTTGGCCAATTTCTGAGAGAGGAATTTGGTCATAATTGAGCGGTTCAATGGGCAGCCGCTGAAGTGAGGATAGTGCTGTGCGACTTTCTGCACTGGATTGACGAGGGGTGGTGCCGTTTCTACCATTAATTGCGGGTAGTGAGTCAATGAAGGGATTTTCAAGGAAAACAAATTGGTGGCATACCCGCTGAAAGCTATCACTGGCAGCATTACGGTAAGCACAGCCAATTACGGTTTTACCGTAGTCCCGCAAGCGCAAGGCAATGGAGCCAAAGCCACCATCGCCGGAGATGAGCACAAAGGTGTTGATATCGGGATGCTGATAGGCGAGGTCAATGGCATCAAGGGCAAGTTGAATGTCCGCTGCATTACGTTGATTGTGATTGCGACCATAGACCCCTATCCGCTCGATTTGCAATCGCTCCAACTGCGCATTGAGGGCTTGGAGGATTTGATTTTGCCAGTTTCCATAGGCACGCTTGATGACGATTTCCCCTAGATCAATGGCTCCTTTAATTGATTCAAGAATGTTGTCTAAGGAGACTAGCTCATTTACTCTGGCGGGATCCAGTCGCTGCCCTTGGTTAAAGACTAGGTTCTCAATGTCGTAGAGGACAGCGGTTTTTAAGGTGGTTGCTGGCGGTTGGGGTTTTTGCAGTAAGGTTTGAATGGTTTGCAGAGTGGCACTCTGGGCGTGAATGGTTTCAATGAGTGTCTCCAGTTGTTGTGCCGTCGGCGTGGTGACGGCAGTGTCCCTGAGATTGTCCTTGAGGGCTTGCAATGTCTGTGCTATCTCATTGCAAATCGGACGCAAGGCTTCGGGAAACACTTGATGCAGTTGCTGTTCAAAGCCAGTGAGTTGTCGGCGTTGTTGCTCAAGTTCTTGCAGGAGAAGTTCCTTGAGTTCTCTGGTCTCTGGGGAGGAGGGGGATGAGAGAACTGGGTGAATGTCTTGAAGAAGGCGATCGCTCTGGCATTGGTTCTTTTCAATGAAGGGAGCACTGGCAAGGGCACCGATGCCACTTCCTAAAAGTGTGGCTAAGGGTTGTTGGGGTTGAATCAGGGTGGCAATACCACCGAGGGCGATCGCGCTAACAGGGGCAATAAACCAAAGCTCTGGCTTCATTCAAAATGCAATAGGAATTACAGGAATTAGCAAGTTATGATAGCAAAAAATGTTTAGACACTAAGTTGAGCTTGCCGTAGTTGACCACAGGCAGCTTGACGATCTAGACCCCGCGATCGCCGGATGCTTGCAGTGACACCAAGGGCTTGTAGTTGTGCCAGAAATTGTCGCAATCGCTGCTCAGTGGGACGCCGGTAGGCCGCCTCGGCAATGGGGTTGTAGGGGATCAGATTCACATGGCTTTGAAATCCCCGCAACAGATGCGCTAGTTCCTCCGCATGGTGGGGGCGATCGTTCACTTCAGCGAGAACTGTGTATTCAAAAGTAACGCGGCGACCCGTTTGCTGTACATAGGCACGACAATCGGCAATTAACTGGCTGAGGGGATAGTGCTTGGCACTGGGAATGAGTTGCTCCCGGAGGCTTTGGTTGGGGGCATGGAGACTGACGGCAAGGGTGGTTTGCAATTGGTGCTGTGCTAGTCGCTGAATTTGCTGGGGAATGCCTACGGTGGAAATCGTCATGTGCCGCTGACCAATACCAATATCACGGTTGAGGCAGGTGACGGCTTGGAGGACGGCCTTTAAGTTCAGCAGGGGTTCGCCCATGCCCATAAACACGACATGGCTAACGCGACGCCCCATTTCACTTTGAATAGTCAATACCTGATCAATGATCTCATGGCTAGCCAGATTGCGGCGATAGCCCCCTTTACCCGTGGCACAAAAATCACAGGCCATCGGACAGCCCACTTGGGAAGACACACACACCGTCAGGCGATCGCCACTGGGAATGCCCACCGTTTCAATGGTTTCGCCATCGGCCAGGGTCAAGAGGAGCTTCACAGTGCCATCTTGGGCATCATGACGACAGCGAAGTTGAGAGCGACCAATTTCTACCTCAGCGAGAGCCTCACGCCACTGCTTGGGAAAAACCGTAATTTCTTGGAGCGATCGCACCCCTTTTTGATAGATCCATTGATGTAATTGCTGCCCCCGATAGCCGGGCTGTCCTTGAGCTTCAACCCATGCTTTGAGTTCTGCTGCGGACTGTCCCAGCAGTACCATAGTCTTAGACCAATTAAACTGCCCTTTGATCCTAACAAACTGTTCACCTAACCTTGGATTTCATCCTCGTGAACAAGGTGAACGACAAACATTTGACCTAGGCTAAAGGAAGTTCCTGTCGAACGCTTTATTGATTACCTTTAAGAAACATTAAGAAAAACAAGAAAAAGGTTGGTTTGAAATGAGTACGCAAGCCTGTTGCCCTGTCGAGATAGAAATTACTGAAGCTCCCCCGATCTCCAGCCAGCAGGAAACCCTGTTGGATATGCACAGTGTACTAAATACCCTCAACATTTTGCTGGGGGAACTGCAATTTTTAGAGTTGGAACTCGATGATTGGCAGGTGTTGCAGCCCAGCCTGAAAAGCCTAGAGCAACTGGTGAATGCTTTGGGCGATCGCCCGACCATTTTTGCCTATCTACAACAAATCAGCGATCTGCGGGCGGCCATCACAGCAAACATTGAAACTGCACTGGTTCAGTATCCCGACAAAGCAGCGACCCCCGATGTGCAGGAGGCAGTGGCCAATATTCAATCGGTCTTTAATGTGGTGGAGGTGCGAGTGCAACAACTCCTTGCACGGGAAAAGGCACCGTCGGCTTGGGTTGAGGTGCCCATTGAGCAGTTGCAGGCTCAGTTTGGGCAAGTCTTCCAAGCTATTGAGAAAAATAGCAAGGGGCGTTACCGCATTCTCCACAACATTGCTGCTCAGGAAGCCTCAGATTATTTTCTTACCTTTGATATTCAGACTGCCAACGGCCGTACGGTTCTCATGCCTCCTGTCTTTGAGGATGTGATGCGGGATTTAATTGCTAATGCCCGTAAATACACGCCCCAAGGGGGCAAAATCATTGCGGGTCTAGTGCAAACGGCGGATCATCTCAAGTTTGTGGTGGAGGATACAGGCTGTGGGATTCCCGTTGAGGAAATTCCTAAGGTGGTTGGCTTTGGCTACCGAGCTCCAACGTTCAACATCGCCGCACAATGGGGGGGTGGCTTTGGGCTGACGAAGGCGTTTTTTTGTTACCAAGCGCTTTCAAGGACGGATGTGGATTCGCTCGGCAGCCGGAGCGGGCACTCGCATTACGATTGATTTGCCGATGCCGTCAACAGTTGTTGCAGGTACATCTGAGCGGGGGGATACTCAGGGTTAAATTCTAAGGTCTTTTGAAAATAGGCAATGGCGCGATCGCGCTCTTGCAAGGTCATGTAGGTATAGCCCAGGCTATAGGCCGGCTGAGTGGTCATCCACTGGCGATCGAAAGGTTCGGCGCGATCGTAGGTTCCCCGCTCAAAAAGATCTAAACAGCGGTGAAAGTAGGGCAAAGCCCCCCGATGTAAGCCCAATTCAAAGACAAGTAACCCCGCCACATAGAGTAGAGGCGGATAGCAATCAAAGAAACGTAGGCCATAGCTGAGGTAATATTGAGCCGTTTCATAGTCCTTGGCTGCAAAGGCGCGGTAGCTGACCCAAAAAAGGAGATGACGCAGCCAGGTTGTGTCTTGGGGAAGGATTCCCTGTTCGACGGCAGGGGCAATCTGCTCAAGGGCTTGCTCGTACCAAGCTTGGGCGCGCTCAGAATCGCCACAGGCGGCGTAGTGATCGCCAAGGCAGACTAGGTTTTGAAGTCGGCGATCGCCCTGCTGCACCATTTTTTCGAGAATGGGGATATTGCGATCGCGAATTTTTGCGAGGAACTGGTCTTGGCTTTGTTGGTTGTGGTGAATAAGATAGACCCCCTGCAACTGACCCACGACTGTCTGCCGTTCCCGATAATGCAGTTGCTCGTGGAGTGCCCCGGTAAAGTGAAGATCGGGAAAGCGCCGGCCAAAGCGGACATTCCAAAACTCGCTCCAGTTGCGATCGCCTGCCTGTTCACGGCGCAATAGACTCCACTGATTGATGGCACGGGCACTCTCAGCGGTCAAGCAATCTCGCCACTGGGGATCCGTAACCACCAATTCCTCGTCGGCATCAATGTAAAAGACCCACTCCCCTGTGGCGTAGGCTAGGGCAGCATTGCGAGCGGCGGCAAAATCCGCTTGCCAGACAACGGAATGGACATGGGGGGTAAACTCGCGGGCAATGGCGATCGTGCCATCCGTAGACCCCGTGTCCACAATGATGATCTCATCTACCCAAGGCTGAACCGACTGCAAGCAGCGCCGTAATTGATGGGCTTCGTTTTTGACAATCATGCACAGAGAGAGCCGCGGAGCCATAGCAACAAAGGCACTACAGCCGCTTCAGATACTTGGCTTCTAGCAAAAAGGCACCCCGCTCTAGCCGCACAACCCAGTAGTTCCCCGGCTGCTGGCCTAGGATAACCCCCTCTTCACCAAGAGTCAGGATGCTGGATGGACGCAACATTGGCATCGGTTCTGCTGTTTTGACATAGGGGGGCAGTTCCACAAGGCGAACGCGATCGCCCACCGCAAAAGCTTCTTCCATTCCTACTAAAGGATGCTCAAAATTGGTAATTTTGATAACACAACTTCCAATTTAATATATTGCCTTCAACGGTGGAATTGTTGTCAAAAGTTTTAGAGTGTCTTCAAGTAGCTTAATAGGTCGGCCATGTCTTGGGGTTGAGCTTGAAACTTAGGCATAGGGGGGGTATTGCCGCTGATGATTTGCTGAATCAGCTGTACTTGCGATCGCCGGTAACTAATCTGCACAAGACTAGGCCCTACTTCCCCCTTGCCATCAATGCCATGACAGCCAGCGCAGTTGAGAATAAAAATTTGCTGACCGCGACTGGGATCGCCCACCGCCGCCTGTACGGATTGGATGTAGGGATCTCGCAGGGGCAATAGGAGAGAAGCCCCCCAACCGCCGCCCACCACCAGCACTGCCAAGACGGGCAGCAGCCAGCGCCATACCGTTGATCTAGCCCCAACCGTGTTGACTAAACTCATCCACTTATCGGAAAAATTAAAAATTGTTTATTATTGTTACAACAGCATTCTAAACCCTGAACTGAGCGAGATTCAAGCGAGTGAGTAATCATTTGTGAACTGTTGTGCCTCTACCCTGAAAGCGATGATAAACCGTACGCAAGGCCTGGCGATCGCCGACATTGCCGGGGAACAACACCACCGGTAGCTCTGGAAAGCGGGGATGATCGGCACCCGTACGCACCACGGAGCAACCGGGAAGAACTTGCCCTAAGAGGCGAACCGTAGCTAGGTTTAAGCCCTTGCTCAGCACATCATTAGAGGTGATGCCCCCTTTGCTGATGAGGTAGCGCAAATCAGCGGGCAACTGTTGGACAATTGCCATCAAGACCTCAGAGACTCGCTGCCCAAAGGCCAACCGCATCGCTGCATCCGCGAAGGTTAGCTCTTCGCGACTGGTAAAGATGACAGGGGTTTTCCCACAGGCGATCGCCTGATCCACCGCCGCCAAGACTTCGTTGATGATCGCAGGTTCAGCCGCTGCACTGTCGCGCAATCGTGCCACGGGCACTTCGATGGGCAACACATCGGGTTCCTCCAGCAGGGCAGTCAGTTGTTCAGTGGTTTTGCGCACGTGGGAACCCACTAAAACTACGCCATAGCGACCAGGGCGGCAATAGGTGGCCATTGCCTCTGGGGGGGTGGGCTGGGGGGGCAATTGTGTTAGGGCAGTCAGTAAACTTGCAGCGCTGCGGAACAAAAAGCGTTTTCCTTGACTGGCCACCTGAAGCACCGCCGTTGCAAATTGGTCTAAATCCCCTTGACTCTCGGCATCCACAACAGCGCAGACATTGTCGGTTAACTGAGTCAAGCGGCTGCGCAGAGTCTCTAGATTGCGGACATCGGCAAGAACAAAGCGCTCTACGGCTGTTGCAGGAATGCGCCCTTGGGTCTTTTCGGCCACATAGTCGGGCAAATAGCTGTGGTTGTAGCCAAAAACCGAATCGCGGGCAAACTCGGTTTCATGGACAGGCACAGGCTGACCGTCAACGAGGAGGTAGTGCCGGCTATCGCGGGTGATCCGTCCCCCCTCCAGAAAGGCAGGCACTAGAAAATGGGCATCAAAGGGACCCAGTTCAGCAGCAATCACGTCGGTTTCAAGGGGGTAGTGGCCGCGTAGGGTGGAATCAGAGCGACTGACAACAATGTAATCGGTTGTGCCCGTTTGGGCGATTGCTTCCTGCAAATGGCGACAGACTGTACGCGTTACCTCCGCAGCCATTTCTGGTGGCAAGGCACGAGTGTTAGTGAGGATAAAGAAGATAGGCACAGAATCGGTGAGGCCACGACAGAGGGTATCCACGTCCCAGCGGGTCAACAGCAGGCAACTGTGCACTGTTTGCGAACCAGTGGGGTCATCATCTAAGACAATAATTTTGGGGCGCGTCACCAAGGGGATCTCCGACACTCTTTCGTTTGCAGTTTATCATTGGGGCGATCGCTCATCCGCAATCAATGGCTGCCAATTGACACTACTGTTCCAACCACAGTTGCCAAGAAAATCAACCTGCTGCCGCTAACAGCAGCAATGACATGGCCTTTGTCCTGAATCAATACCTGCTTTAGGAAATACGGCCTTGACCACAGTAAACGCCTCAGGAAAGACTCAACCTTGACTCAGTTGGTTCTGGTGTTCATCCACTTGCACAGGAGACCCCGACTCGAAGGCCGGGGAGGAGGTCAATTCTCAAAAACTGGCCAGCCTTAACCTGCACTACTCCATTGTCACTGAAGCCCACAAGCAACAACTTTAAGAGGCAAAAGCACTGCTTGAAAATGAACCGGAGGAGGATTAGGCACTGCCCTCTCCTTGAGGGACTTCCTGCCAAAGGGACGTTATCTCCCGCAGGCTTTGGTAATTCCCATTTCCGAGAATCAAATGGTCAAGCACGGGAATTCCCATGACTTGTCCTGCTTGTAGAATTTGTTTTGTCAAGTCCAAATCCATTTGACTAGGAGAGAGATTACCTGAGGGATGATTGTGGGCAATAATCAGGCGGCTGGCGTTGCGACGCACGGCTTCGCGAAAAATTTCGCGGGGATGAGCAAGGGTTTCGGTTGCCGTTCCCACAGTAACTACATGGGATGCTAACAGACGATGCCGCACATCCAGTAAGAGAACCGCAAACCGTTCTGTGGGTTGCCACATGAGATCAGCACTCAGCACAGCAGCAGCAAGGGCAGGATTGTCAATAATCGTTTGCTCCCCTGGCCGCGATTGAAAGACCCGCTTTCCCAATTCCACAGCCGCCAAAATTGTCGTAGCCTTGGCAGGACCGACACCGGGAATCGCCATCAATTCCTCTGGGGTAATGTCGCGCAAAACACTCACAGCATCGGTACTCTTGTCACTGCGCTCCTCCAACCGTTTGAGGATGAACTGACCTAGGCCCACGGCTGAGAGTTTACCAGCCCCTTGACCTGTTCCCAGTAAAATTGCCAGCAATTCCGCCGAACTGAGGTAACGAGCGCCTTGGCTGAGCAACTTTTCCCGGGGGCGATCGCCAATGGGTAGATCAGCAACACGGGGCGAGTAGGACATAACAGCAGCGATCTTGTTGATCGCTAAAAAGCATACCAAAGAGAAGCCCGCCCTCTACGCAAAACGTGGGGGTCGGGAGTATGTCACTTGCTGAGGCTCTTCCCTGTCCAAAGAGACGGGGTTGCTCATGATCTTGGGGCACTGTGAAAATCAAAAACGGCATCTGCTAAGGTAGGGGTAGTTTACTAAGGACTATAACAAGTCACCCAAAAGTCGCCCTGTATTCCCTTGGGAGCATTATTATGTCCAAAGAACCAGCCCCTACAACAACGTCTCAAGAGCAGGCTCCTCCACTGGAGTCTCCAACTCCTGAGCCTGAAACAGAAACCGTCAGTCCTGAGGAAGTGGCCGAAGCGGCAAAAGCACTCCTTGCTGCTTTGCAGCGGTTTGCTGCTGCTCAACTCAAAGCCCTGCCGGCGGATGTACAAAAAGCCCTTGAAACAGCGATTGCGGAGCTAAAGTCAAATGCGGATACTGTCTCTACCCATGTAAAAGATTTTGAGGAACGCCTCAAGGCGGCGTGGGAGGTGCTAACGGCAAAGAAAGAGTTGCCCAGTGGTGGTGATGGCAAGTCTTAACACCTTATTGCTTGAGCAATTCCCTTGGCAGGAGACCCTCCAGTGGCAACCCACCCCCCAACAGCAGGAACAGTTC
>DVDZ01000147.1 GCA_015296025.1 Thermosynechococcus sp. M46_R2017_013 | reverse complement strand
TGGTAGAGCCTGCCTTCTTGGAACAGCCCCAGTTTGCTGAACAAAAGGCACGTTGCCCGCAGCCTGCCGCTGCCATTCTCTCCACAAACCAGCAATTTATCCAGTGGCTGAAACTGCGCTTAGAGTATGTGCTAATGGGGCAATTTACCAGCGAAGAGGTTGCAAATCCGCTGGCCTCTTTGGCAAGTGTTTAGGGACAGGCTTGAGGCACCGCAGGATTTTGTTGACGGTAGTCTTTGAGCCAAGTGCAGGCACCAGTTAATAATTGCCCTAGGCTGGCCAACGGACTGATGAACACTTCATCATCCTCGGTGCCAATGGCCATGTAGGGGGGGTCTTGACCGCTGACATCCACACTGTAGGGAATGGCAGAACTGCGATCCAGGAGGGCAACTAACTGTCCTCTTTGAGTCCAAACCCGCACACTGCGATCTGGGGAGGCAGTGGCAATCATTTCACCGTCTGGGCTAAGACCAAGACTGACAATACTGCGCCGGTGCGCACGAAATACACGGGAAGGGCCAGCGGCCGTTTTGCCCTGAATAGACCACAAATAGACTGAGCCACTTTCGCCGGCGGCTGCCAAGAATTGGCCGTTGGCACTAAATTCCAAAGTAGCTAACCATCCCGCCTCTGGATTCAAGCGATAGGCCAGGCGATCTCTGGCAAAATCCCAGACTTCAATTGTGCCCGCAGACCCCGTACTTGCAAGCAGGGGGAGGTGCGGATGAAAGCTGAGACTCCAAATTTCCCCTTTGGTTTGGCGTTTTTGGATGTTCTGCGGTTGCTGGAGGTCAATAAGATAAATGGTGCCTTTTCCATCACCGGCGGCTAGATAGCGCCCCTGGGCGTCCATGGCAACTGTGTAGAGGGGAACTTCAATGGCGAGGTGCCATGTTTGCTGCGACCCATCCTTGAGATGCCACAACACCAGTTTGCCCCCTTTGGTGGCGATCGCCACCTGTTGGCCACTGGGACTAAAGAGCACTTGGTTAATCCCTTTTGCATCTAGCACCGGCGTTGTTGCCAAGAGGGTGCCATCCCGTCGCCAATGCTTGACGCGACCATCTTTGCCCCCCGTGACCAAAGTCGCTGCTTGGGGGTCTAAAGCCAACGTCCAAATACTTTCTTGATTGGCCAACCACTCCACTGTGCGGCCGTGATCTAGGAACCAGAGGGTCATTTGTCCAGCGCGATCGCTACTGAGGAGAACCGCCCCCGTTGAATTAAAACTCACTGTATTGATCAGGCGTTCATGACCGCGTAACTCGGCAATCAGTTCCCCCGTTGGCTGCCAGAGGCGCATCGTGTTATCGGTGCTCAGGGTCAATAGCCGATACCCCACAGGAGAGGTGCCGACAAAATAGACAGGGGCTGAGCTAACACGCCATTGATTGATTTGTTGTCCTTTGGAATTCCAAAGGCGGAGGGTACCATCTTTGCCCACAGTAGCCAGTTGACCATTGCGCAGATACGTCAAACTGGTTTGGGGAACAGGGAGATCTGCTTGGACTTGCCATGCTTGCAGTAATTGCCCCTGGGGCGACCAAACCCGAATCCAGCCTTCCTCATCGGCGGTGGCTAAGCGATCGCCACTGACGGCATAACTCAAGCTATTGATCCTCTGGCCAAGGCTGGGAATCGTTGTCAGCAGCTCCCCCGCAATGCTCCAACGCAGCAGATCGCCTGTGGTTGTGGTGGCGGTCAACTCCTCCCCTGTTGGACTAAAGCGAAAGTTGTTGATGGGCAAAGCAGGCAAACGCCGCTCAAAGACCAGTTTTTGCGCTTCGATGCGCCACAGGGAAATTTCCCCCTTGTCGTTGAGCAGACCCAAGCGATCGCCCGCAAGGCTGATCCGCGCTAACTTCACTGAGCCAATGGCCAACGACTGCGTGCCCAGACGCTGCCCCGTCGGCTGCCAAAATTCCACAAGACCCCCTTCACCGATACTCAACATCTGGCGATCGCCAGTGAGGAAGGCGCCCACAAGGGGATTGTGCCGGCTGTGCCATTGGTTGCGCGCTTGAATGCGATCCAGAAAAACATTGAGCACAAAGAGGGGACGGGTAGTGGGATAGTCCCTGAGGGGGCGATCGCCCACCAAGCGCTGCAGATCCCGTCCCGCCGCAACCGCAGCTAACAGGGCGGGCAACTCTTGGGTTTGAAACTGCTCTAAAAGATCATTACTGGTCTGCTCAAGGGCTAAACTGGCCTGAGTGGCCTGTAAATCGGCATAGGTCTTGGCCAAAATGGCTGCTACCCCCAAAGAAACTAGGGAAACCACCCCCAGCGCCATCAGGGCGCGCCGCGTCAGACGACTGGCTTTATGACGCGCTGCCTCTAAAATGCGATTGGCGGCGCTAATGGCTTCTTTTTCTTGGCGCTCAAGAAACAGAGTATCCTGAATTGCCTTTTGATTGGCCTCCTGACTGGCAGAAAGGTACTGGTAATCCAAGTCACTGAGACTTTTGCCACTTGCCCAGAGCAATGCCTCCTCAAGGGCTTGTCCCCGCAGCAGACGAGAGCTGTCCTTGCTGCCAGAGCGCAGCCATGCTTGGAATTCCTCACTGTAGGGGCGCAACTGAGCCAACTGTTGTTCAACCCACTGGGCATTAAAGACTTGGGCATAAATGGGGTTAAACACCTGCAATTTCCCTTGGCGCTGGCACACCAATCCCGTCAAAGCAAGGGCACGCTGCTCATAACTGCCATCGAGGGGGACACCTCCTGTTTCCAAGATGCGTTGATAGAGTCCCAAGAGACGACCGCTGCGCTGTTCATCCGCCAGCAGGCGATTGCGAATGGTCTTTAGGTGTTCTGGTTCATCTTGCCGCTCCCAATCTTGAAGGATATGGTCTTGCACAAACTGAGCCAATTGCTGCACAAGGGCAGAGGCCGGCATAAATGACCCGTGGTGTTGCAAAAGGCGACAGAGTTTTTGGGTCAAAAAGGGTTGGCCGCCGGTCCAGTTGAGGATCTCGGCTAAGAGTTGCTCGGGATGATCGCTGAGGTGGGCAATGCCCTTGAGTAGCGGTGTGGCTTCCCCAAGGGTAAACCCCTGTAAATCAATGGCACAGCCAATGTTAAAGGGGGTGCGCTGCTTATCCTGAATCAGTTGATCGGGAGTGGCCACACCAAAGAGGGCGAAAGTGAGGCGCTGATATTCGGGGCAATCGGCGCGTTGGTTGTAACAAGCGCGGATCCAAGCAAAGAAATCATCGGTGGCAAAGGGCAGACTCAACAGACTATCAATTTCATCGATAAAAATCACAAGAGGCTCACGGGTATGGGCAAGCAGCACCGTTTCCACAAAGTCACTGAGGCGTTGAATGGGCGACACCAGCTGGCGATCGCGCCACCAAGAGCGCAATGCAACCACATCGGTTAACCGAAATCCCTGAATAAGAGCACCGACAAAGCTGGCATACCACTGCTCAGGTTGAATATTCTGGCTACCAATTTTAGTGATGTCGAGGGCGGCACAGCGGTACCCCCTTCTCATCAGTTGTTGTGTCACCTGCACCCGCAGGCTGGATTTGCCCATTTGCCGCGAATTGAGGATATAGCAAAACTCGCCGGCGGTGAGGGCCGCCAAAAGATCGGCATCTGCTTGGCGTCGCACATACACTGCCGATGTGGGGGGTAAGCTTCCCCCCACTTGATAGGTGATTGCTGGAGCCATTGAGGGTGACCTAGTTGTTAACAGTGCGCTCAGGTGCTGTTGACGTGGTTGTGGCCTGATTCACCAGAAATTCTTTTTCTTTAACTTCTCCTAGTTGCCCTAGGGGTTGAAACGGACCGTTGTTGACACTGACGTTGACAGCCCCCGCATTGCCACTGCGCACAATCAGGCGTTCTTGAGCTTGCCAACGGCGCTCTGTTCCCGACTGCAGAATACCGGCATAGACAACGCGACCATCCGCTTCCACCTCTAGCCAGGAGGCATCGGAGAGGGATAATTTGACCTCAAGAGTTTTCGCAGGAGGAAGACGAGGTGTTACCGCCGCTGTGGGGCTGGGA
>DVDZ01000124.1 GCA_015296025.1 Thermosynechococcus sp. M46_R2017_013 | reverse complement strand
CGCTCCTCTGTCATCTACTGGTAATAATGGTTGTAATTACAAAATTACAGTTCCCCCTGAACTACTGGGTAAGAAAGTTTATCTCTGGGGAACATTCAAAACTCCTTCCCCCCTGTTGTCAATTCAACCCGTGGGGTGGCAGAGTCCAATCCTTTTGCCTCAGCAGTTAGGAATTTCCTAGAGCTATGACTTTGTTGCTAAGGAAACAGTGATTCATTAAGTCTTGATAAAAGAATTCTGAGAGCGCCACTAGGACTGAGTAGTTTCTAGCCAGTCGAAGATACGGTCAAGTTGTTCGAGGCTGACCAAGCCATACTGCCAGAGAACAACGGGTAACAAGTTCACCTGCTTATTGCAGTGCTTGAGGCCAAAGTCAATGGCAGCGGTGGGCAGTGCCATCTCGCGCTGTAGGAAGTCAATGAGTCGTGTCCAACGTGGCGTTTTCATAATTCCTAATAACTACCACACCTTACCCTATATCCTAGGGATTAATCTGAGAAAATGCAACATTTCGTTACAAAGCCACAGAAAACGAAATAATCAGCCGGCTATTGGGTATCCTGCCTAATATTTTTGAGGACACTCTCCCCAAAGACTTCCCCCACCGGCGGGGATTGCTGAATTATGCGTTGTGGGAAAAACACGCTAAGTAAAGATACTCAACCATAGCTCGTTATACTAAATTCTGGTGATTGTTGTTCAAGCTCAGCCTAGAGAGAACAGCAGCCTACTCAGTTGTTTTACGGATGTGTTCATGACCCAAGCCACCGTTGCCAAACCCCCCATTGCCTGGCCTACGGCGACCTTTATTATTTTTGTTCACCTCGGTGCCCTCTTTGCTTTTTTACCCAGTATGTTTAGCTGGAAGGCAGTCCTGCTGGCGCTTATGCTTCACTGGTTGACTGCCGGCATTGGTATTACCTTGGGCTGGCACCGTCTTGTCAGTCATCGCAGTTTCCAAGTGCCCAAATGGTTAGAGTATTTCTTGGTTTTTTGTGGCACACTCTCAATGCAAGGGGGGCCGATTTGGTGGGTTGGACTGCATCGCCATCACCATCTGTACTCGGATCAACCGAATGATCACCACGATTCCCGTAAGGGCTTTTGGTGGAGTCATATTGAATGGATGTTTCGTGAGGTGCCAGCGGAGGCTGAGATTCCCCGTTTCACTAAAGATATTGCCGATGATCCTGTGTATCAGTTTCTTGACAAGTACTTTTTGCCGATTCAAGTGGTCTTGGCCATTGTCCTTTACCTTTGGGGTGGCTGGCCATTTGTGATTTGGGGCATTTTTGTGCGCCTTGTAACGGTCTATCACACCACTTGGCTGGTCAATAGTGCCACCCATACCTTTGGCTATCGCACGTTTGAAACCACGGATCACTCAATGAATTGCTGGTGGGTTGCCCTGTTAACCTTTGGCGAGGGGTGGCATAATAACCACCATGCTTATCAATATTCGGCACGCCATGGTTTACAGTGGTGGGAATTGGATCTAACGTGGCTCACCATTCGCTTCTTGCAAGTGCTGGGTTTGGCTACAAAGGTGCGTTTGGTAGATGCGGCGGCAGCCTCTTCCCAAGACTAGAGTACAATGCGGGTTCTCATTCTCGGTTGCGGCTATACGGGAACGTGGTTGGCGCGATCGCTCCAAGCCCAAGGCATTGATGTGGTCATCACCAATCGCCGGGGAGAGCCGCCACTAGAACTCAGCACTGTTCCCTGTTTTCCCTTTGCATGGGAGCCGCAGGGGAAGCAAGTCCCCTTAGCTGCGACTGCCCTTGAGGGAGTCACTCACATCCTCCACAGTATTCCTCCGGATCGCCAGGGGGAGGATGTGGTTGCGCTAACACTGTTGCCACAGTTAGAGAAACTCAATCTGCACTGGTTTGGCTACCTTTCGACAACAGGGGTCTATGGCGATCGCCAAGGGGATTGGGTGGATGAAACCACGCCGGTCAATCCCCAAAATTTGCGTTCACAACACCGCGTCAGAATTGAGCAAACCTTTCTCCACTCGAATTTGCCCACCCATATCTTTCGACTTGCCGGCATCTATGGCCCCGGCGAAGGGCGCAATCCCCTCGCTCGTATTCTCAAGGGTGATGTCCAACTCATTGACAAACCGGGACACTACTTTTGCCGTATTCATGTGGCGGATATTGTCCAAACCCTCGAACGCTCGCTCGCCCAGCCGACTCCGCAGGAAATTTATAACCTCAGTGATGATCAACCTTCAGAGTCACTCCCTGTGCTCCTCGAGGCCTATCGTCTTTTGGGTCGCCCAGCCCCACCAGCCATTCCCTTAGAGGCAGCCCATTTAAGTCCAATGGCTCAGTCCTTCTGGCGCGAATCCCGCCGAGTCCGCAATGAGAAAATCAAGAAAGTTTTAGGGGTTCAACTCTGCTATCCTTCCTACCGCGAGGGGTTAATGGCGATCGCCCGCGAATTAGGTCTTTGAAGTGACTTACTATCCCCTTTGAGAGATGGGTTAGAGACAGTAGCTAGGGGTTGGGTCGCCGTCGCTGGAGAAACTCCGGAATATCCAGCTTGGGTTTGGCTTCAACCTCTGGTTGGGGCACAGGCGCTTCAGGAGGAGGTGGCGTTGTTAGGGGCCGGTTCGTTAGGGGTGTTGTTTTGGTTGTGGCACGGGTGCGGCTCATGGGTTCACCACTAAACCCGGTGGCAATAACAGTGACTTGAACTTCCCCTTGCATTTGAGGATCAATCACAGCACCAAAGATGATATTGGCGTTGGCATCGGCCACATTGTAAATGACCTCTGCAGCAGCATTGACCTCATGGAGGGTGAGATCTGTGCCCCCCGTAATGTTAAAGACAACGCCCTTGGCACCCTCAATAGACCCCTCCAGTAGGGGTGAAGAAATTGCACTGACAGCGGCCTCAGTGGCTCGTGACTTGCCAGAGGCAATTCCAATGCCCATCATGGCAGAACCGGCATCAGCCATCACCGAACGAATATCGGCGAAATCGACGTTAATCAGTCCTGGCAAGTTAATAATATCGGAGATCCCCTGAACCCCTTGGCGCAGCACATCATCGGCAACTCGAAACGCATCCTGAACCGATGTTTGCTCTGAAATCACTGAGAGAATCTTGTCATTGGGGATCACAATTAGAGTATCAACACGGCTTTGCAGGGCTTCGATCCCTTCATCGGCTTGACTAGCGCGCCGACGACCCTCAAACGTAAAGGGGCGGGTTACGACTGCAACGGTTAGGGCGCCCTGTTCCTTGGCCACTTCCGCCACAATTGGCGCAGCGCCGGTGCCGGTACCGCCACCCATGCCACAGGTAATGAAGATCAAATCGGCGTCTTTGAGCGCCGCAGCAAGGTCTTCACGGGATTCTTCAGCCGCTTTTTGACCAATGGCAGGATTGCCACCGGCGCCAAGACCACGGGTGAGTTTTTGGCCAATTTGTAAACAGCGGTGGGCTTGGGATTGAGCGAGCGCCTGCGCATCAGTATTGACGCACCAAAATTCAACACCAGCGACATTACTGGCAATCATGCGGTTTACTGCATTGCCACCGCCACCACCGACACCAATCACTTTGATGCGCGCTGCTGAAGTTTCCACCAAGCTGTCATAACTCCTTAACACATCGGTTGGTGCGCCATGACCATGGTCGTCAGATGCAATGCCTACCTCTCTCTGAACAAAGGAGGTGGAGGCTTCAGAGGGAACATGTTCTGTAGGCCACTGTTGATCTGACTCCATAACGCAACTGTCTTCACCCATGATAAATATGGGGCAACTATATCATGAACTCTAGCAAAGGCATCGGCAATACCCCACAAAGATAATCCGTGAACCTAACTCAGAGGAGAGCGGGCTTTGGCCAAAAGACCGTGCTTCGGAGCAAAAATCATTGCCAGCAAAAAAATTACTGTTTGCAGGACAACAATACAGCCGCCCGTCGACGCATCTAGATAGTAACTAATATAGGTTCCCAGTAAACTGCCGAGGCCGCCTACCCCAAGGGCAATGAGCACCATCACGCCAAAGCGATCGCTTAGCAAATAGGCGGTTGCCCCCGGTGTAATCAGCATCGCTACGACAAGAATGATGCCTACGGTTTGCAGGGCAGCTACAGTGGTTAAGGACAAAAGAGCCAAAAGGAGATAGTATAGCAGCGTCGTATTCAGGCCAATGGTGCGGGCATGGGTGGGGTCAAAGCAAAAGAGGATGAAATCTCGATGCCGCAGGACAATCGTAATCAGTGTAACGAGGCTCACAATCACGGTTTGCCAGAGGTCGCGATCGCTCATCCCTAAAACATTTCCGAAGAGGATATGCATGAGGTCAACGCTGCTGGCAGTTTTCGAGAGCCACACCAGCCCCAAGGCAAAAAAGCCGGTGAAGACTAAACCGATGACTGTGTCCTCCCTAACTCGCGTTTGCTGCTGAATAAATCCGATAAGGGTAACTGCCATCAGACCAAAGACAAAAGCACCTAGGGCAAAAGGCAACCCCAGCCAGTAGGCCAAAACCACACCGGGGAGCACCGCATGGGATACAGCATCTCCCATCAAGGCCCAGCCCTTCAGGGTTAAAAAACAGGACAATACGGCACACACACAGCCCACAAGGTACTTACCCCCAGCGCCTTGACCATAAATGGGTGCTGCAGTGGCTCCAGTAGCCAAGTAATCATTATCCAGCCTCTATGTCTGAAAAGTATAATAAGGTGCTGCCTGTACAGTCGGAGTGCGGTTCTCATGGATGGAATCCTTGCCCTCAACCCTTGGTGGATAGGGGTGTTGCTCAACACCGTTCTTGGGGCGATCGCCCTCTTGACGCAGCAAAAATTACTCACCCTAGCAGGACTCTTCCATGCGTGGCTTTTGGGGGTGCTGATTTGGGGCACATTGGGCTGGCAGGGCTATCTCATTGTCATGGTCTATTTCCTAGTTGGTTCAGCCGTCACCCACATCGGCATGGCCGAAAAAGAGGCCGCAGGCATTGCTGAAAAACGCTCAGGGGCAAGGGGACCGGAAAACGTCTGGGGGTCAGCCTTCACAGGCACCGTCTGTGCACTCCTTATTCTTTTGTTTCCCCAATGGCGGGAGTTATTTGGGGTGGGGTTTGTAGCCAGTTTTAGCACTAAGCTGTCAGATACCTGTGCCAGTGAAGTGGGTAAAGCCTATGGCCAGCGCACCTTTCTCATCACCACCTTAAAACCCGTGCCGCGAGGGACAGAGGGCGCCGTCAGTTTAGAGGGAACGTTGGCGGGTATTGTGGGTGCCACCGTGATGGCTGTGCTAGGCTGGAGTGTGGGCTTGATGGGGGCGATCGCCATCCCCATTTGTCTTTTTGCTGCCTTTTTGGCCAACCTAGTTGAGAGTGTTGTTGGTGCTACACTACAAGATCGCCATCCTTGGTTAAGCAACGAGGTTGCCAACATCATTAACACCACCGTGGGAGCACTTGTGGCCATGGGACTCTGGCAAGTTGCACTTTCCCTGAACTGAGTCTGAACCTAACTTCGGTGGTGATCGTGGAGTAGGGAAATGATCATTACCCAAATCATCGGCGGTCTAGGCAACCAAATGTTTCAGTATGCTGTGGCAAGGTCGCTGGCAATTCGCAAGAAAGTTCCTCTGTATCTGGATATTTCTGCTTACAGAACCTATAAAAAGCATCAGGGATTTGAGCTAAAGCGCATTTTCAATTGTGCTGGCGAAATTGCGACTGCTGCCCATCTTCGATCAGTGTTGGGGTGGTGTGCCCTGCCAGGGATGGGAGGACTTGCCCAACAGCAGTCTGCCATCCGCCGTTTTCTATGTCCACAACTAATTGTCGAACCCCATTTTCATTACTGGCCACAAATTTGGGAGATTCCTGACAAAGCCTACCTTGTTGGCTACTGGCAGTCAGAAAGATATTTTCAAGAAATTGCCGCGACCCTGCGCCAGGACTTTACTTTTTGCCAGCCCCTTTCTAAAGTAAATCAAGATTGGCTCGCAAGAATTAAAGCCTGTAATGCCGTAAGCATCCACATCCGCCGTGGTGACTACGCTTTAGAAAAAGTAACGCGGCACGTGCATGGCCTGTTACCCTTGAGCTATTACCACAGGGCAATTAAATACTTGACAGAGCAACTTGAGGAGCCGACTTTTTTTATCTTCTCCGATGAAATTGCTTGGGCAAAGGAACACCTCCGCCTCCCGTTTTCTCATTACTTTGTAGAGCACAATCGTGACCGCGAAAGTTATAACGACCTGCGACTCATGAGTGCTTGTAAACACCATATCCTTGCCAACAGTACCTTTAGTTGGTGGGGGGCTTGGCTATGCTCTTCTCCCAGCAAGATAGTCATTGCTCCTCAGCAGTGGTTTACCATTAAAGGCAAGAACACTGAGGATTTGATTCCCAACACTTGGTTAAGGATGTAGTCTAATGACCCCCGCAGTCTCGGTAATTTTGCCAGTTTATAATCAAGCTCAATACATCGGAGCAGCTATTCAATCAATTCTTCAGCAAACCTACCAAGATTTTGAACTTTTGATTCTGGATGATGGCTCAACGGATGGCTCTGCGGAGGTGATTGTTGCTCATATTCAAGGCAACCCCAAGGTGATGTTTCTAAGTCGTGACCACCGAGGGTTAGTGCCGACACTCCACGAACTTCTTACCCAGGCAAAGGGAGACTATATTGCCCGCATGGACGGGGATGACATTGCCCACCCTGAACGTCTGGAGAAACAATTAAAGTGGATTCACCAATATCAATTGGATATTTGTGGAACATTTCTTACCCTCACCGGGCGGGGGCGAGGACTGTGGCGCTATCCAATTTCCCATGAAGGTTGCGAGGTGGAGCTGCTATTTGGTATCCCTTTTGGTAATCCTTCTGTGGTTGCCAAAAAAGAAATACTCAACTCCTTGCAATATTTTCAAGATTTTCTTTGTGAAGATTACGACCTATGGCAGCGAGCGTGGGCAGTAGGCGGAAAGATGGGCAATGTTCCAGAACCCCTCCTGTTGTATCGGATTCACCACAGACAGAGATCGCGATCTCATCGCAGAACTATGATTTACCAATCCAGTTGCATTCGACATCGTCATTGGCAAGCTTTATTACAGAAAAAGCTAGGCTGGTCGGCAGAGCAGGCAAAAGCAGCCAATGCTCAGCCTTGGACTTGGTGGCGTGCTGCTCAATTGCTGAGACAGACCTATCAAGATTCTGAAGCCAAAAGGCGTTTAGGAACAGCAGGGCTGTTCCGCTGGTGTGCTCATGAATTAGAGTTTACTCTAACACAGCTTGAATCACCTTCAGTAAAAGGTGTTTCCTGATGTTTTTAAGTGTGATTATTCCAACCTACAATCGGTTACCCATTCTCCAAAAATGTGTTAAGGCAATTACAGAACAGACCTGGACAGAGGATCTTGGCCTGAAGGGCTATGAGGTAATCATAGTGGATGATGGCTCGACGGATGGCACACTGGCATGGCTTCAGGTAACCGCTGCTTCACTGCCCCATTTGAAGTACCTGCAACAAGAGCACTGTGGTCCAGCAGCGGCTCGCAATTTAGGTCTGCAACATGCGCAAGGAGAATGGATTATTTTTATTGATAGTGACTTGGTGGTCACTGCAGGCTTTATTGAGGCACATCTACGACGGCTACTTGAGGAAAAAGAACGTTTGGGCATTGCCGATCTCTTAGCTATCCCTGCTTTTTCCTATGGCCGTGTCATTAATACATGCAATTTCGAGAATCCAACCTCAGAGCTGTATAAGGTTACCGATTTTTCAGCAGCTTATTTTGCTACAGGGAATGTAGCGATCGCCCGTCATTGGCTGGAAAAAGCAGGTTTGTTCGACACCCAGTTTCAACTTTACGGTTGGGAGGATTTGGAACTGGGGGTTCGCCTAAAGCGATTGGGGTTGCGATTGCTCAAATGCCCTGAGGCCGTTGGTTACCACTGGCATCCCCCCTTTGCCCTCGATCAGGTTCCGGCTCTGATTCAAAAAGAAATTGAAAGGGGAAAAATGGCCATTCTATTCTATAAAAAACATCCCACTTGGGAAGTCAGGCTCATGATTCAAATGACTCCCTTTCACTATTTCCTTTGGGCAGTTTTATCCCTAGGGGGAATTCTCAATGAAAAAACAATGGCTCCCATCCTACAATGGCTTATTCGCAGTAATCACCCCCAAGCTGCCTTTGAAGTGGCTCGCATCTTTTTGAATTGGTATAATGTGCAGGCGGTTTATTTGGCCTATCGAGAGCAAGTACTTGGGCACCACTGAACCTGTGTGCAAAGATGCTAACCCTCTCCCCTGAGCTAAAAGCTCGCGTGGCAACCCCTTTACAGATTGGTTCTCTCACCCTGCACAGTCGGGTGTTTCAATCCCCGTTGGCGGGAGTGACTGACCTGGTGTTTCGGCGACTGGTGCGCCGTTATGCCCCGCACTCAATGATGTACACGGAGATGGTCAGTGCTTCCGGGTTGCACTATCTGAAAACATTGCCCCGGATTATGGAAGTGGATGCCAATGAGCACCCCATTAGTATTCAGCTCTTTGACTGCCGGCCAGATTTTTTGGCAGAGGCAGCCATCAAGGCAGTGGCCGAAGGAGCCGATACCGTGGACATTAACATGGGATGTCCTGTGAATAAAATTACCAAGAACGGCGGCGGTTCCTCCCTGCTGCGGGATGTGAAACTAGCGGCCACGATTGTGCGCACTGTCTCAGAAGCGGTGCCTGTACCGGTGACGGTCAAAACCCGCATTGGCTGGAATGATCAAGAAATCAATATTCTTGATTTTGCCAAGGCGATGGAGGATGCCGGCGCAGCCATGATTACCGTTCATGGACGAACCCGCGCCCAAGGCTTTAATGGCCCCGCCCGCTGGGAGTGGATTGCACGGGTAAAAGAGCGGGTCGGGATTCCCGTCATTGCCAATGGTGATATTTTCTCCGTAGAGGCGGCAGTGCGCTGCTTGGAGCAAACGGGGGCGGATGGAGTGATGTGCTCACGGGGAACAATGGGCTATCCTTTCTTGGTGGGGGAAATTGATTACTTTTTGAAAACTGGGGAACTGCGGCCTGCGCCAACGGTGGTGGAGCGTCTGCAATGTGCGCGGGATCATCTCATTGCCCTCTGGGAATACAAGGGGGAACGGGGAATTCGCCAAGCGCGTAAACATTTGACGTGGTACGCTAAGGGCTTTGCGGATGCCGCAGAACTGCGTAGTGAATTGTGCCGCATTGAAAGTCTAGAGGCCGGTTTAGTCTTGTTGGATACAACAATTGAACGATTGCAAATGACCTCACAGGCCGGGGCGATCGCGGCCTAAACCAATGAAAAAAGATTTACTTTTCGTAAAAATTTTGCAAAAATTTTATAAACATAAGACCCTAGAACCCACGGGTTATAATAGGGGTGTAGGTGCGAGAAGGCCAAAAAGAGAGCAACAAAACTCGACCTACAAAATGCTCGTTTGTTGTGATTATTCCTAAGCCAAGTAAAGTCTTTCCTCCTTTTTAACCCGCGCAGTTAGTAGGTTCTTGTAGGTTTGAAGGGGCGATTGCTGTCGGTTCGAGGCGATCGCGAAAGATTGCTGCACAGTTGATGAGGACATTGATTATGAACTGTACATACTACACAGAATTGCCGGAAGCGGCATGGCGAGAATTTACGGGTGGTGATTGGGTCGATCGCATTGATGTGCGCGACTTTATTCAACGCAACTATACCCCCTACACAGGGGATGCCTCCTTCCTAACGGGCGCCAGCGATCGCACCCAGAAACTCTGGGCAAAAGTGCGAGATCTGATGGCCCTAGAGCGAGAAAAAGGCGTTCTCGATGCCGATACCAGTGTCCCCTCTTCAATTACAGCGCACGCACCGGGCTACATCGATCGAGAGTTAGAACAAATCGTTGGCCTGCAAACCGATAAGCCCCTGAAACGAGCGATTATGCCCTTTGGCGGCATTCGTGTTGTTGAAACTTCCCTTAAAGCCTACGGCTATGAATTAGACCCGCGCACGAAGGAAATCTTCACTAAATATCGTAAAACCCACAACGATGGCGTTTTTGATGCCTATACCCCTGAAATGCGCCGTTGCCGTAAATCGGGGATCATTACAGGACTGCCGGATGCCTATGGTCGGGGTCGGATTATTGGCGACTATCGCCGCGTGGCTCTCTATGGGGTGGATCGCTTGATTGCTGACAAACAGGCTCAGCAGGCTTCCCTAGAACTGGATGTGATGGATGAAGAAACCATCCGCCTGCGGGAAGAACTCTCAGAGCAAATTAAAGCCCTCAATGAACTTAAGGAAATGGCCGCCAGCTATGGCTTTGACATTTCACGGCCAGCGGCGAATGGCAAAGAGGCGATTCAGTGGCTCTATTTTGGTTACCTTGCGGCTGTCAAAGAACAAAACGGCGCGGCCATGTCCCTGGGGCGGGTCTCAACCTTCCTCGACATTTACTTTGAACGGGATTTACGCCAAGGTACGGCCACAGAAGCCGATATCCAAGAGTGGATTGACCACTTTGTCATGAAGCTGCGAATGGTACGCTTCCTGCGCACGCCGGAGTACAATGAACTTTTCTCTGGCGATCCTACGTGGGTCACTGAATCCATTGCGGGGATGGGGCTGGATGGGCGCCCATTGGTGACGAAAACCAGTTTTCGCATCCTCAATACCCTCTACACCTTAGGTCCTGCTCCTGAACCCAACTTGACGGTGCTGTGGTCAGAAAACCTGCCGGAGGCTTTCAAGCGCTTCTGTGCCCAAGTTTCGATTGACACCAGCTCCATCCAGTACGAAAACGATGATCTAATGCGCCCTTACTGGGGCGATGACTACGCGATCGCCTGCTGCGTGTCAGCTATGCGGGTTGGCAAGCAAATGCAGTTCTTTGGCGCACGGGTGAACCTAGCCAAAGCCCTCCTCTATGCCATCAACGGCGGGCGGGATGAAGTCTCTGGTGAGCAAGTGGCGCCCATGTTTGCACCGATTACCGCTGACACGTTGAAGTGGGAGGAAGTGCTGCCGCGCTTTGAGCAAATGATGGCGTGGTTGGCGAAAGTGTATGTGAATACCCTCAACGTCATCCACTACATGCACGACAAGTATTGCTACGAGCGGTTGGAGATGGCACTCCACGATCGCGATGTCTTCCGCACAATGGCCTGTGGTGTGGCGGGTCTATCGGTGGTGGCGGATGCCTCTCAGCCATTAAGTACGCGGAGGTGAAAGTGATCCGCAATGCCGAGGGGCTGGCGGTGGACTACGAGATCAACGGCGATTTCCCCAAATATGGCAACAACGACGATCGCGTGGATAGCCTTGCGGTGTGGCTGGTGGAAACCTTCATGAATGAAATTCGCAAACACAAAACCTACCGCAACGCCGTGCCCACCCAGTCCATCCTCACGATTACCTCTAACGTGGTCTATGGCAAGAAAACGGGGAATACCCCCGATGGGCGCAAAGCGGGTCAGCCGTTTGCTCCGGGAGCTAACCCCATGCATGGTCGCGACACGAAAGGGGCGATCGCCTCACTGGCCTCTGTGGCCAAGCTGCCCTATGTCCATGCCCAAGATGGCATCTCCAACACGTTCTCCATTGTGCCCAGTGCCTTAGGCAAGACACGGGAAGATCAAATCAACAACCTAGTAAATATGCTTGATGGGTACATCCACGATCAGGGCTTCCACATCAACGTCAACGTGCTTAACCGTGAAATGTTGTTGGATGCCATGGATCACCCCGAACTGTACCCACAACTCACCATCCGTGTCTCCGGTTATGCGGTGAACTTTACCAAACTCACCCGTGAACAACAGTTGGATGTGATTAACCGCACATTCCATGAACGCTTGTAGCTCATTGCCGCCTAGATGACCGTCGCGTCCTCTACCTCGGTTGCGCTAGCATCGGGGTAGATTTTTTAGGGGAGTAACGTATCGGTTGTGAGTCCATGGGTGAACCTTGTCAATCTTCCCTTTTTCTACAGCCACGCCGAGGGCGATCGCGCCTGTTTACTGCTCCATGGTTTAGGGGGCGGAGTTTATGAACTACAACTTTTGGCAGAGGTACTTTACGAAGTGGGTTGGACTGTTCAGGGCATCCTCTATCCGGGACACGATTGCCCCGCTGCTCCAATGCCGGCCTCAAGATGGCCGCAGTGGTATGGGGCGGTGGTCACTGCCTTTCAAGCTTTGCAAGAGAGCTACCCAAGGGTTGCTGTGGTCGGCTTTTCGACGGGGGGAACGCTGGCGCTCCATCTTGCCCATCACTTTCCTGTTGATGCGCTAGTGCTTCTTGCCCCTTTTTTACGGATCTATCGGCCTTGGCTTTTTCCCTTTGCTCCAGAGATACTAGTGGAATCCTTTGGGCAGTGGATTCCTTGGTTGCCTCGGCGGCGCCTCCCGATTCGGGATCGTGCCCTGCGTCAAGCAGCAGAGGCCGCCTGTTTTTTCAAAAGTTTTAACCTCCAAGCAGTCTGCAGTGCCCTCGATCTCATTGCCCAAGTGCAGCAGGAACTATCGCAAATCACAACACCAACCCTGATTCTGCAAAGCCATGCTGACACCACCGTTGACCCCCAAGGGGCACAGCTCATCTATGAGCAACTGGGCAGTTCCCAAAAGGAATTGCACTGGCTCAAGGATTCAGATCACTTGCTACCCCTTGATGTGGAGCGGGAGCAGGTATTCGCCAAGGTGGTCACCTTTTTGGGAAGATAGTTGCAGTTGGTTACTTGCCTGCCATGGAAACATTGGATCTACGGGGAACACCCTGTCCTTTGAACTTTGTGCGCACAAAACTGCGCCTACAACAGTTGCCCCCCCAGCAGCCCCTTGAGGTGTGGTTGGATGCGGGAGAACCCATTGAGCAGGTGCCGGATAGTTTGCGGATGGCGGGCTATGATGTCCTTGGAATTGAGCCACGACAGGACTATTTTGCCCTTCAGGTGCAGCGTCCCGCATGAGTGATCTGGTGGGCTTGGTGCGAGCCGTTCAGGCCAATTACTACCGTGTCCGGCTGCGGGAACCCGTCAATGGCATTGAGGAGCTGCTGTGTGTGCGCCGCGCCCGTCTAAAAAAGATGGGACAACAGGTGTGTGTGGGGGATTGGGTGGTCATTAGCCATCCCGACTGGCAAGGACACCGGGGCGCGATCACTGAAATTTTGCCCCGCCGCAATCAATTACAGCGACCGGCTATTGCCAATGTGGATCAGGTTTTGCTCCTTTTTGCCCTAGCTGATCCCCCTGCCGATCTCCATCAAATTACCCGCTTTCTGTTGACTGCAGAGGGCTTGAACGTCCAGATTCACGTGGTTTTTACCAAGGCCGATTTGGTTTCGCTAAAGGAGCAACAGCAGTGGCGCGATCGCCTGCAGCAATGGGGCTACAGTTGTGATATTCTCAGTCTCGTCGTAGGAACGGATTGGCAAACGTTGCAACCCCGCCTCGCCCATAAGGTTGCAGTGGTCTGTGGCCCGTCGGGAGTGGGTAAAAGTAGCTTGATCCGTCATCTTTCGCCTCGGGAGGATATTCGCGTCGGTGCGGTCTCCAATCACTGGCACCGCGGGCGGCACACCACTCGCCATGTGGAACTGTTCCCGCTGCCAGAGGGGGGCTGGATTGCCGATACGCCGGGCTTTAACCAGCCCGAACTGCCCCAAGACCCCCAGCAACTGGCGGCAGCTTTCCCAGAGATTCGCCAACGCCTCAGTAAGGATCAGTGCCTCTTTGATAACTGTCGCCACGATCGGGAACCGGGCTGCTGTGTACGCGGTGATTGGGAGCGCTATCCCCTCTACCTTGAGTATTTGCATGAGCTAGAAGCAATGGCCAGTCCAGAGCCATCCTTGGCAAATGTGACCCGCGTCAAGGCTAAGAGTGACAGCCAAGGTCAGCAGCGGCTTGAACCCCTCTTAGATGCAAAAAAATATCGCCGCCGATCGCGACGACAGCAACATCAGCGTCTTCATCCCATGGCTGAAGAAGTCCTCGACAGTGAACTGTAATGATCATGCCTCCTGTGTTCACCCTACTTCTGTTGAGTCTAACGGGTCTTGCCCTCCTAATCTGGCTAGTCCTGCTGCTTTTTTGGGGACAGTTTTGGCGCATGGATCAACGACTCCAAGGAGGAGACCTCAGGGCTTGGCCAACGGTTGTTGCTGTGGTTCCGGCCCGCAACGAAGCTGCTGTCATTGGCGCCAGCGTGCGATCGCTCCTAGAACAGGACTATCCAGGAACCCTGCACCTGATCGTGGTGGACGATCAAAGCGCGGATGGCACAGGGGAGATTGCGCGCCAAACTGCCCTAGATCTGGATCGGGGCGATCGCCTAACGGTGTTGCAAGGTGCCCCCCTTGCTGGGGGTTGGTCTGGCAAGCTCTGGGCACTTTCCCAAGGCATTGAGGCGGCTCGTGCCTTTGCCCCCGATTACTTGCTCCTCACCGATGCCGATATTGCCCACGATCGCCAAAATTTGCGCCAATTGGTCGCCCACGCCCATCGGCAACAGTGTGCCCTTGTCTCCCTGATGGTGAAACTGCGCTGCCAAAGTGTCTGGGAAAAATTACTCATTCCCGCCTTTGTCTTTTTCTTTGCCAAGCTTTATCCCTTCCGCTGGGTCAACGATCCGCAGCGGTCAACAGCCGCTGCCGCCGGCGGTTGTATTTTGATTGATCCCATAGCGCTGGACAAAATTGGTGGCATGGCCCGTATTCGCGATGCCCTGATTGATGATTGTTCTTTGGCCGCCGCTGTGAAGCAAGCCGGCTACCGCATTTGGTTGGGGCTAACACCGACTACTGTGAGTCTGCGTGCCTACAATACCCTGGGCAGTATTTGGCAGATGGTGGCTCGCACCGCCTATACACAGTTGTCCTATTCGCCCCTCTTGCTTGTAGGAACTGTAATTGGCATGACATTCGTGTATCTGTGGGCACCCCTTGCCCTTGGTATTGGTCTCATTAGTCCATCTCTGCCCTTGGCCGCCATGGGGGGACTCACCTGGGGGGGGATGGCGATCGCCTACGGGCCAACGGTTCGTTTCTATGGCCTCAATAGCATTTGGGCACTGACACTCCCCGTGATTGCCTTCCTCTATACGCTAATGACACTGGATTCGGCTCGTCGCCACTGGCAAGGCCAAGGGGGTGCTTGGAAAGGACGGGTTTATCCGCACAAGTCATAGATTGGGGTAATAGGTTCTGACAGTCAATGGAGAACCTCTGCGCTCCAGAGAAAAGTTACAATCAACAGCACCAGCATGGCGATTGCCCCTCGGGTAATGAAACGCTGAAGCCACTCGTGCATTGGCTAGCTAGGGAAACATCACGTCTATTCTCAGATTCCCTCTCCCCCTTGTAGAGTCTCCCAGATTCCAGTATCCTGACTGCTATAACAGCCCTTTTCACAAGGATGGAACCCCCTCAAAACAGCTAAACCTGCTTAATGACGGAATCACATCCCCTCGACAGGGCAACATAACAAGGAGCGATTTATTGAGCATGTTGGAAACAACATCGGCAGTAAAGGAGCAGTCTCTTGAATCAGCCTGACGACCGACGATGCCGACCAAGACTGTATATCTGGGGTTACCCCTAGAAGCATAGCTGCAATGTCTGCCGCTGCTTTAGAAATTTTACTTGTGCTGCTGCTGATCATCGCCAATGGCATTTTTGCTGGTGCTGAAATCGCAGTGGTCTCTGCTCGCAAAGTCCGCCTCGAACAACTGGCAAAACGGGGTAAACGCAAAGCCAGAGCTGCACTGAAATTAGCCAACTCTCCCAATAATTTTCTCTCCGCTATCCAAATTGGGATTACCCTCATTGGTATTCTCAGTGGGGCAGTGGGGGGAGCAACCTTGGCGCAGCGGTTACAGGCAGTTCTCAGTCCTGTACCTTGGCTAGGACAGTACAGTCAGCCCCTCAGTATTGCCCTTGTGGTGACGGGCATCACTTATCTTTCCCTTGTGATTGGCGAACTCGTCCCAAAGCGCATTGCCATGACGTATCCGGAGGCGATCGCCTGCAATATTGCTAAACCAATGACATGGCTGACGAAATTAGCAGCCCCAATTGTGCATTTATTAAGTGTCTCCACAGATGCCATCTTGCAAGTATTAGGCATTACCACCACCGCCGACCAAACCGTTACTGAGGATGAAATTAAGGTACTGATTGAGCAAGGGGCACAGGCGGGTCTTTTTGAGGTGGCAGAGCAGGACATGGTGGCACGGATTTTCAACTTGGGCGATCGCCCGATTCAGTCCATCATGACCCCCCGCACCGACATTGTCTGGCTAGATATTGAATCTCCCCTTGAGGAAATCGAAGCCGATATTCTGGCCAGTTCCCACTCCCGGTTTCCCGTTGCCGAAGAAACGATTGATCACTGCTTAGGGATTATTTCTGCCAAGGACTTTTTAGCCGCCCGCTTAACTCAGCAATCCATTGATCTGCGCCAGCTTTTGCAACCGGCGCTGTTTGTTCCTGAAGGTCTACCGGCACTCGATGTCCTTGAACTCTTTCGCCAGTCGAGTCAGCACATGGCTCTAATTACCGACGAGTATGGCGGGATTGAAGGGCTGGTTACCCTCAATGATCTCACGGAGGCGATTATTGGCACGCTGCACCATGAAGAAGGCGAAGAACCACAAATTATTCAGCGGGAGGACGGCTCTTGGCTGTTGGATGGTTTGCTTTCCACCTATGAACTCAAGGAATTACTGCGGCGAGACAGTTTGCCTGAGGAAGACACCGCCAACTACCACACTCTTGGCGGGCTAATCATTACCCTTTTTGGCCGCATTCCCCAGTCGGGAGATTACATTGAAACCGATGGACTGCGCTTTGAAGTGGTGGATATGGATGGCAATCGTGTCGATAAAGTGCTGGTGACCGAGCTGGTGAGCCATGATGCCCTCGCCGAGGAGAGTAACCCAAAGGACAAGGATTAACGACGGCGAAAATCCGCTATGGTGCGTTGTAGCGATCGCCAGTGTTGTTGTCGCAGTTGATTTAGAGCGCGCTTCAAGGGAGCCAAAGGAGGCTGCTCACCACCATAGCGCCAAACTACATAGGCTTGTGTCAAGGTTTCGATGGCACGTTGACTGATGGCATCAAGACGGTTACAGGTTTGCAGCGATCGCGCGTATTCCCAAGGAGTTTGATTGGGTCGCTTGGGTAAGCCCTGCTGTGCTAAACCATCGAGCATTTGCACATAGAGGCGAGCAATCGGCGGCAGTTTTTGCAACCGTTGGCGGTATTGCCACGTCTGGAGAGCGTACCATAAGCTCCAAACAACAATGATACTGGCAAAGAGAATCAACATTCCTTGGACAACGCCCCCTAGCCCTTGACTAAACAGATCAAAGAATTTTCGCAGGGCAGTTTCTAGCGTTGCAAAGACAGCGCCCAAGAATCCCGTCACTGGTGTTGGCAGCCATCCCGTCACCCACTGCCAAAACTGCTGCAGGACACTAAAGGTCTGATCCACCTCTAGGGTTGCTGGATAGAGATCGTGTCCTGGAATCGGATCAAAGAGAAACCAGCCCAAATTCGGGAAATAGGCCTCTGTGAGGGCATAGGCATCGGTGTTGCGAACCACATACAACCCCGTAAAGGGGTTAAATTCTCCTGTTCCGAGTCCCGTTACCAAGCGGCTGGGAATGCCAATACTGCGCAACAGCAGCGTCAAGGCACTAGAAAAGTGATCGGGATAGCCCCCTCGCCATTCAAAAAGAAAGGCTTCGACCAAATCTTGATCTTTGCCCAATTCAGGAATATCTGTTTTTAGGGCATAGGATTGCTTCAGAGCTTGGGTGAGGTAAAGAGCTTGCTCATAGGGTTCAGGAATCGGGCGATCGGCTTTGGCAAGCAGCTCTTTGGCCAGCGCTAGCAGTCGCGACTTCAGATGGCTAGGCACCTCTAGGTACTGCTGATAGCCGAGGGGATGATTAATTTTAGGTGCTTTGCGCAACAAGGAGCGATCGCGCACGGGCACTTGGGAAATCACGGAATAGGTTAACCCCTGTGGCAACGGTACAGGGGCACGCAACCCCCCATCAGGATCGCGGGCAATTTCACGGGTTGGGAAATAGAGTTCACGGGGTTCGTAGAGGTGGGGAATAAGGTTACTAAACTCAGAAACAATCGTGTAGGTCTGAATCACTTCCCGTGTGGTCAGTTGGGAGAGTTGTTGCTGCGGCAGCAAATAGCGAAAACTCCAAGGGGAGCGCCGCAGCACTTCTGCCTCATCGTTGCGACTAATCCGCCAACCGCGCCCCGTATATTGATCAAAGGCAAGGACACGCCAGAAGCCGGGAGCTTGGGAGCGCACCCGCATGAGTTCCCGGGGCACCATTGGCAGGCCAAAGGTCTGATCTATTTCGCTGTTAAAACCGTAATAAAAATTACTGTCAAAAGTTTCAGAAGGGAGTTCACTGCCCCTGTCTGCAAACGTTTGATTGGCCAGCTCCTCACCCCCATTCCCACGGCTACGACCACTGACATAGCCGGGATTGATCACGCGAGTTTGGTCAAACTCCCCTTCCACCTGAATGTCGGCACTAACGGGCAGGGTGCGAATTTGATAGCCGGGGAAGCGCGGCAGCAGCAGAAAGACCACCATCCCCAAGCCGAGAATCAGAGCAAAAAGTCCAACCCATTGCCGCCAGGGCAAGCGCAGCAATTTCAGGGTAGGGGAGAGCAAGCCAAGGCGCGAGCGGTAGTCAAGAACAAGTACAGGTAGGGCGATCGCCAGAAAGATCAAAAGAAACAGCCCAAAGATCATGGTTTGGCTGAAGCTAGCTGCCACACTAATTAAAATGAGGGCAATCACCATCGAGTAGCCCAGGTCCTTGCGCCGAGGTAAGTCAAAGCTATGGAGGACTTGTAATTGAATTAAAAGTTCTGTCAGCAGAATCTGCGAATCTTGATTGAGCGTTGTCAATCGTCCTAAAAAGATGGCCAACGCCATCAACATACCGATGGCGATCGCCAGCTTCGCTGCAATATTTTTTTGCCGCCGTGCCCACCAACTCCAACCAAACCCAGCAATGGAGAGGGGAACTGCCCAAATACTATTGGCCGTATCTGCTGCAACATCCGTGGCCACCAAGCCAACAATTACCATGGCCAAGACGCCAAACCGCAGCAGCAGCGAGTCTTCGACATTTTTGGCGGGAGCCAGTATCGGTGAATTGGCAATTAGTTGCAACCAAGATTGAAACATTAGATGGCAGCGGCAAACGGTGCCTGATCCTAGCAAATCTCTGCCCTAGAACCAGTAGATGCTCAGAGTGTTGGGGGGCGATCGCCCCCGTCGGGAAGTTCTCTATCGGCGTTTTCTCAAGGATATGAAAAATATTTGCACAAAAGCTTAATGCTCCTGTGATCAGCATTCAATCCTCTCAACAGGAGCCAACCATTCTCACTGTGTTCTGCCCTAGCCGCCAGCGATCGCGGGAATGATGCTGACTTCGTCGCCATCCTTGAGGGGCGTTTCAAGGCCATTCAGGAAACGAATATCCTCATTGTTGACATAGAAATTCACGAATCGCCGCAGTTGACCACTTTCATCACAGAGGCGCCCTTTGATGCCGGGGCAGTCCTGTTCTAACTTTTCGAGCAGCTCAGCGATCGATTGGGCTTGGCACTCCACCGTGGCCTGATCGCGAGTGAGTTTTTGCAAGGGGGTAGGAATCAAAACGGTAACAGCCATAGACCTCTAGAAACCCTCAATCAACTTCAAAAGGACAAGAAAACCTAGACCAACACCGGCTGCCAATCCAACCGTTCCAGCGTGCGCGATCGCTCTAGGGCACGCTCAAAGCTAGCCAACTTGGGTTCAATCGTCAGAGGTTGACCAATGTCGTTTTGCACTGCCTCTTGGGTTTTCAGGCCATTGCCCGTGATATAGACAACCGTCACCTCTTCGGAGTCAATTTTGCCCGCTTCCACCAACTTTTTGAGAACAGCAATTGTGGTGCCGCCAGCCGTTTCGGTGAAAATACCCTCTGTTTCTGCTAGGAGCTTAATCCCTGCCACAATTTCCTCGTCGGTGGCCGCCGCGATCGCCCCATTGGTTTTGCGGGCAATCTCTAGAGCATAAACCCCATCGGCAGGGTTGCCAATGGCAATGGATTTAGCAATCGTGTTGGGCTTCACCGGTGCTACAAAGTCCCGCCCTTCAGCATAGGCTTGCGCAATGGGAGAGCAGCCTGCGGCTTGAGCACCACTACAACGCACTGGCTTGTCGGCCACAAGACCTACTTCCACAAATTCGCGGAAGCCCTTGTAAATTTTTGTGAACAAAGAACCGGAGGCCAAGGGAGCCACAATGTGGTCAGGGAGCTGCCAGCCCAACTGTTCAATCACCTCATAACCAAGCGTCTTGGACCCTTCCGAGTAGTAGGGGCGCAAATTGATATTGACAAACCCCCACCCGTGGGTATTGGCCACTTCCGAGCAGAGGCGGTTCACTTGGTCATAGTTGCCCTCTACGGCCATCACCACTGGCCCGTAGATGAGCGTGCCCAAGACCTTGCCTGCTTCAAGATCTGCCGGGATAAAGACACAGCAGTCTAGCCCAGCGTAGGCAGCAATTGCCGCTGTTGAATTCGCCAAGTTGCCGGTACTGGCACAGGAGACCGTCGTAAAACCCAGTTCCCGCGCCCGCGTCAATGCTACCGAGACCACCCGATCCTTAAAGCTGAGGGTAGGCATATTCACAGCATCGTTTTTGATGTACAGATGTTTGAGTCCGAGGCGCCGCGCCAGCCGCTGGGCTTTGATGAGGGGAGTCATCCCCGTCCCCACATCAATGGGGTTTGCCGAGGTCACCGGCAAAAAGGCACGGTAGCGCCAAATGGACTTCGGACCCGCCTCAATCGTGCTGCGAGTCACGGCTGTCGCCAGTCGGTTGAGGTCGTACTTCACCTCAAGTGGACCAAAGCAGTATTCGCAGACGTGAATAGCTTTGGGTTCGTACTCTGCACCACACTCTTTACATTTGAGGTGGGTAAAGTAGGCGGTTTCGGGAGTGGAGGTCAAGGTTGCGGTCATGGGTCTTAGACTGCCTCAGACAAGTTGTTGACCATCCTAGCAGGGGGCGATCGCCCTGTCAAACATATCCGACTATTTTTATCGGGATTTGAATTGCAATCAATTTTCCAGAGGAGAATTCAGCAGGCAGCAGGTACTTGTGACGAGCACAGGCACAAATCTATCCAGCCATCCCCGCCATTACGGAAAATGAATAGCTCTGAAATGAACACTTTGCGGCGATATTTTGGGGTGAGTACCCGCGAGCGCCCGCTTGAAACAAATATGTCACTGAGACGATTGCAGTGAAGGCAGACCCGTCTTGTTTTTTAGAAAAGACACCAACCCATTGAGGAATGATGAACTTAAGGGGGTCGCCACGTCATTGGTGGTCTCTTCTACCATTTCTGTGGGACATGGATGGGTTGCTGCTACTGGGGCAATGTTAACAACCTCTTCAACCATGCCCATGACGACAAAGCGAAAACAAATTTTTTGTACTTCCAGAATATCTAGGTTCAGTCTCTGGGCAATTTCCTGAATCGTGGTCATGCCGTTAATATGCTCCCACACCTGCCACTCTACTCTTCCTAGTTGGACAGAGGGCGGTTCACTGACCAAGCTCACCATTGTTGAGTCCGCCAAGGGCAACTTATCCATCAGAGGCGTCCAATCCCGCAACAACCGCAAGCCAGCTAATGTAATTGCTTGTGGTGAAGCACTTAGCCCAGTCATTTCAGCAAAAGGTAGTGGATGATGGGCATCAAAGTGAAAATAGCCCTCTTTCAAGGCAAACAGATAGGGAATTGGAGTTAACACCTGTTGCTTAAACAATAATTGGATTTGGTGTGCATCCATAATCCCTTGAGATTTGAGAAAAACACCTAAAGGCACATTGGCCGGATAGCGGCTCATGATTCGCTGTATGGTTAGCGGATGAAGCAAGCCCCGTTGCTCAATCAGTTGACAGAGGCCTTGATGGTTTAAAGTGGTAGTGGCTGCTACTATTTGCCCATATCGGAAGAAAAGATAATGTTCTTGGCTTGGCGGCAGTAGGAGCCCAGATAAATGATTATGATTATCTATAGTCTTGATAGAAAGACAGCCTGTTTTGTGACCCTGCTCCAGAAAACGAAAAACCTCTCCTAGTGAAAACTCAGACAAATAAGCACTGATCTTCATGAGTCTCCCCCTGATCTTGCAAGCGTTTCTTGAGTAAATAGCATCTCCTAGTAAACAGCAGTGGTTTGAGCTTCAGCGTAGGCCTGAATCAAATGCATCATTGCGTTTGCCACCGACGAGCGATCCAAGGCATTGACCGCAACCATGGGGGGTCGGCCATGGGGACTGAGGTAACCCAAGGCAAGAGCAATTTCTGCCATAGGCCAAGCATTGGGATTGTCAGCGTGGCTACAGCCCAAAATCATCGGTACTTTTGTTCGATGGCGCATAAAGGCAGAGATTCGCCGTGCTGCTCGGAAATCTTGGGGACGATGAGAACTCACAAGCAAAATAAATGCATGAGCCTTACGGATGAGAATGTCCCACATAAAGTCAAAGCGCTCTTGGCCGGGAGTGCCGTATAAATGCAGTGCCATATTGGGGCTAAACTGCAACCGGCCAAAGTCCATCGCTACTGTTGTCTTGGGTTTGAGACTAGCTGCCTCATCCGTGGCCTTGCGATCAGTGTCCACCGCTTCAATCTCGCTAATTGTGCGAATAAATGTCGATTTGCCAGCACCGACAGGGCCTGTCACCACAATGCGCATGATTTCCATCGGCGGTGACTCCTAGACGCCCAAGGTTTGATTCAAACTGCTCAGTTGCAGTTGCAATTCGGCCAAGACATTTTTAATCTCAAGGTTGATAATTCCCAGTTTGGCTGAGGCATCAGCAAGGACTAAAAGAACAGCATCTTCAGTACAACTAGTGAGAATGCCATAGCCGCTGCCACCCTCAACTAAAATCCGCTCAATTTGTCCACGGTTAAGTTCGCGGCCAATTCGCTCACCCAACGATAGCATCGCTGCTGACATTGCAGCTACCCGTTCTTCGTCCATTCCCCCTGGTAAAACAGCAGCAAGTGTAAGACCATCTGGGGAAACCAACGCTGCCCCTTGGACATTACTAGCATTGGCAACAAAGCTTTGTAATGTGGCTTCAAGTTTAGAAACGTCAATTGGCATTTTGTTTTCCTCTTGGCGGCAGTTACAAAAACTAACAACTACATCGAGGCAGCACCGGTCGTAATGAGGCGCTGGAAGAGGGCTTGTGTCCAACCAGTTTCCTGCAACACAGCTTGGGCAGACACCTCAAAATAGGCCTGCTCAATAAAAGCCAAGTCAATCATGCAGATCTTGCCGAGGGCATCCCCTAGTACTTCGGATTGACCACTTTGGCGCAGCTTTTGCCGCACTGCATTCACTACGACTGCCATGGCTGGTACGACATGCTGTGGCCCAATGCCGACTTTCACATGGACTAAGCCAATTTTCCAACGGCGATCGGCATAGTTTTTGCCCCAGCCGTCCATGCCGGTAAACATTTCTGCAAACCACTCCACAAACGTTTGCCGGAGACGATGAATACGCCCTTCAGTTGCATTGAGGATGGCATTCATTTCCTCATCTCGCCCCAAATAGTCATAGAAAATGTCTGCCATTTCTGGGGCAATTTCTTTGCCCCAAGGAGCGGCGGCAGTTAAGGTGGCTTTGTCGGCATCGCTGAGCTGGACGCGACGCACCATCGTTGTCATGAAGTCTGTTGGATTAATTGCCATAACGTCCCTTCGTAAAGCGTTTAGCGTGAAAAGCTTTGGCTTTGGAAAAGTTAGTAGATTTTTGAATGCCTGTAAAGTATCTTGAAATACCAAAATACTCAATATCCTTAAGACTTTCTGTGATTTCAGCAAATGGGTGTATGCACGGTCACCAGCTTTGTGCCATTGGGAAATGTCGCCTTGACTGGCACCTCTGTTGAGGATTTCCGGTACCCCTTGACATCAATCGCGGCTGAACAGTGTTGGGCCACAGTGCATTGAATCCGTGACTGTGGGTCCCTCCTGCACCCTATTCCAAAAAAGCAGCGGAAAGATGGCCACTGCTTCGGGATAATTGAGCTTGAGACCCCGTGCTTTACGACGTTCGGCCACAAGGGCAGCGGTAAAAATCAGGAGTTTGTCTAAAAACCAATGAGGGATGACGCAAAAACCAAACTGCGACAACAGTATCTCCAATGGCGGCAGCACTTGAGCGATCGCGAGTGGCAAGATCGCAGTCGGCGCATTTGTCAGCACTTGCTTAATCATCCCCAGTTTCAACAGGCAACGACGGTTTTGACCTACGTGCCCCACCGGCGGGAACCTGATTTGCGCTCCCTTTGGCCACTTCCCAAACAGTGGGGTTTGCCCCGTATCGTAGGTCAGAATTTGCAGTGGCATTGTTTTAGTGGCAAAGAAGACTCTCTCCAGCAAGGACGTTATGGCATTTGGCAACCTGCTGCCAATGCTCCCCTCATTGATCTAAAGGTCGTTCATCTGTGTTTGGTTCCTGCGATTGCTTGCGATCGCCAAGGCTACCGTCTCGGCTATGGCGCCGGTTTTTTCGATCGTCTCTTCGCCCATCCAGACTGGCAACACATTTGTCGCTGGGGGATTGTGTTTGAGTCAGCGGTGGTCGAAGAATTGCCCCGTGATCCATGGGATCAACCCCTCCAGGTGATTTGCACCGAATCAGGCATCTTTGAAATCACTTAAAATTTGCCTTTAGTCTAACCAATCATTGCATTCACTCCTGTGTCTCGCCGCTCAGGTATAATTCTAAGATTTAGAAACAAGTCCTTGTTTTTTAGTCAAAAGTCCGTGTTAGGGCAGGCAAATTGATTGCATCTCTTTCAGTTATTCATGCCATAGGAGTGCTATCTTGCGTTACTTATTTAGTTCGGAATCCGTCACCGAAGGCCACCCCGATAAAATCTGCGACCAAATTGCCGATGCCATTCTGGATGCTCTACTTACCCAGGATCCCCAGAGTCGCGTTGCCGCTGAGGTCGTTGTGAATACAGGTCTTGTGCTGATTACGGGGGAAATTACCACCAAAGCACAGGTTAACTACGTCAACTTGGCTCGGCAGAAAATCCGTGAAATTGGCTATACCGACGCTGAAAATGGCTTTGCTGCCAATAGCTGTGCTGTCATCGTTGCCCTTGATGAGCAATCTCCCGACATTGCCCGCGGGGTAGACACTGCCCAGGAAGCACGGGAACACCTCAGTCATGCTGAATTAGATCGTATTGGTGCGGGCGATCAGGGCATTATGTTTGGCTATGCCTGCAATGAAACTCCTGAGTATATGCCCTTGCCCATTAGTTTGGCTCACCGCATGGCACGTCGCTTGGCCGCTGTCCGCAAAACGGGTCAACTCCCTTACCTGCGTCCCGATGGTAAAACCCAAGTCACCGTCATCTACGAGGATGGCAAGCCCGTGGGCATTGATACAATTCTAATCTCCACCCAACACACAGCTACCATTGGTGACATCAGCGATGAAGCTGCCATTCAAGAAAAGATCAAGTCTGATCTGCAGGAAGCAGTGGTCAAACCCGTCTTTGCAGATCTGGCTATCAAACCCGATGACAATACCCGCTTTCTCGTCAATCCCACGGGCAAATTTGTAATTGGTGGTCCCCAAGGGGATTCAGGACTGACAGGACGTAAACTCGTTGTGGATACCTACGGTGGCTATGCCCGCCACGGGGGCGGTGCTTTTTCTGGTAAAGACCCCACTAAGGTGGATCGCAGTGCTGCCTACATGGCTCGTTACATTGCCAAAAACATTGTTGCCGCGGGGTTGGCCGATAAATGCGAGTTACAGATTAGCTATGCCATTGGTGTCGCTCGCCCCATGAGCCTGTTTGTGGATACCTTTGGCACGGGTAAACTCGCTCCAGAGCAATTACTGGAGTTGATTAAGAGCCATTTTGATCTGCGCCCTGCTGCCATCATCCAAACCTTCGGCCTGTGTCACCTGCCCCAAGAGCGCGGCGGGCGCTTCTATCAAGATGTAGCTGCTTATGGCCATTTCGGCCGAAGTGACCTCGACTTACCTTGGGAAAAACTTGACAAAGTAGCAGAGCTGCAAGCGGCAGCTGCTCAGTTTTTCAGCACAGTCTAGGCAAAAAATTGGGGGGAATGGCTCCCCCCTCAACTCTTACTGGGTAACTCGTTGTAGGCAGGTTTGTGCTGTTTTGGTAAGCATCTGCCGCACTTCTGGGGTCACATTGGTCTGGACATCTTCACCGATTGCCTGAAACTGGGCTAAGGTCAGTGACGATTGCAATTCATTGATCACACAGCTACAGTAAGCGTTACCGTATTGTGCCATTTGTGGTACCCGTTCCTGCAGGGCAGTCGTGCATTCACTCGTAAATCGGGAAACTACTTCTGGGGGATAAGGAGCCGCGATCGCGCCCCCACCGAGGGACACTGCACTCAAAACAGCAAAGGCGATGGATGATTTCTTTGATAAAGACATGCTTTTTATCCCTCGTGTGTCAAAGTTGAATATCTATTTTTTAGTGACTTCTCTAGTATAGGCAGGTTCCAAGGAATGTGCCACTTTAAGCGATCGCCACAGGCTGAAGATTTACATTCCCGTAGCCAAACGTTAGACTTAAAGATTGGACTATCACAATACTGTTACCCTAACCCTATGACCCTATACAACCCCTCCTTGTACGAAGAACCCATTTCCCAAAAGAACTTAACGGCTGCGGGGCGCTCGGAGCGCTCCATTTTGGAATGGTTACAGCAAACGGGTCGATTGATTGCCCGCGATGGCAATGAGGCAGACCCCCTTCTAGATAGCGCCCTTGATGATATGGGTGAAATTGAGGAGTTTGTTGGTGACTCCTTGGGGGATTACGACGAAGAAGAGGACCTAGGGCTTGAAGAGTAGCGCACGGATACCCCTATTATCGGAGTGACGTGCTGGAAGATGCCCATGTCCTCGCCCAAAACTACCGCCACAGTCAAAGCCAGTTGGCTTACAGGACAGCGACTGTTTGGTCTTCTTGCTATTGGCTTGCTCATGGCAAGTCTTGCCTACGATACCAGGGCAACTCAGTGGCGGCAGCCGTTGCAAACCTTAACGGTGCCTTGGTTGGTGGGTTTTACTGTCGTTGCAGTTCTAGGGATGGCTGTGGTGCCTATTCTACGGCGGTTGAAAACAGGGCAAGTGATTCGTGAAGATGGCCCGCAATCTCACCTAAAAAAATCGGGCACACCGACAATGGGGGGGAATCTTTTTTGTGCCAACGGGGCTAGGTCTGGCGATCCTGTGGACGGGATTCGCTCAAGGGCAACTATCGGTAACAGTGGGGGCGATCGCCCTTTTGGTGCTCTGGTATGCTGCCATTGGTTGGTGGGACGACTGGCAAGTGCTGCAGCGCAAATCCAATAAAGGACTATCGGCTCGGCTGCGGCTCCTCCTAGAGGGTATTGGGGCAGCGCTCTTTTGTGCTTGGCTAGTGGGTAGTGATCCTACAGCAACCACTGTCACTGCTCCGTGGGGATGGGTCTGGCCCCTGGGCATTGGTTTTATTCCTTTAGCAATTTTTGTGCCGATGGCTGAAGGCAATGCCCTAAATCTCACTGATGGTTTAGATGGCCTTGCTGCTGGCACTACAGCGATCGCCCTGTTGGCCCTAGGAATGATTCTGACTTCCTACCCCGATTTGCAAATTTTGGCGGCGGTCATGAGTGGTGCCTGCCTTGGCTTTCTCTGGCACAATCACCATCCGGCGCGGGTATTTATGGGGGATACGGGTTCCCTGGCTCTTGGGGCGCTCCTTGCGGGTCTTGGCTTGGCGAGTCATCACCTTTGGGAACTGTTGATTGTCAGCGGTCTTTTTTTTGTGGAGTCGCTCTCGGTGATTGCCCAAGTGCTCTACTACAAAGCAACAAAAGGACCTGACGGTGTGGGCAAACGACTGCTGCGGATGGCTCCCCTACACCATCACTTTGAATTGGGCGGTTGGTCAGAACTGCGGGTTGTGGGTACATTCTACGGAGTGGTTGCCCTCTTGGGAGTGCTCTGTGGCCTCCTAAAATGGCTGACCTGAAGTCTGGCGGGGAATCTCCATGAAAGCAGCAGTACTCTACGGCAAAGAAGATGTCCGCATTGAAACTGTGGCCGATCCCACGCCGGGACCAGGGGAAGTGGTGATTCGGGTGCGGGCAGCAACTACCTGTGGCACTGACTTAAAGGTGTGGCAGCGGGGAGGACATGCGCGGATGTTAACGCCGCCCATTCTCTTTGGCCATGAAGCCGCAGGAGAAATTGTGGCCTTAGGAGCGGGGGTGACGGGATGGCGCTTGGGCGATCGCGTAGTGGCCAATAATTCTGCCCCCTGTGGTCAGTGTTTCTACTGTCAGCGGCAGGCCTTTTCCCTCTGCCCCCACCTAGAGTTCAACAATGGCACCTTTGCCGAATATCTAAAAATTCCCGCCAGCATTGTCCGCCAGAATCTTCTGCCCATTCCCGAATCCCTCTCCTTTGCCTTGGCAGCGCTCACTGAACCCCTTGCCTGTGTACTTCACGGTGTGGCTCGCTCTGGGTTTGACCCAGCCATGGTTGAGCAGTGGCCAAGTCCACCGCAAATTGTTGTCCTTGGGGATGGTGCCATTGGTCTGATGTTCATTGGTGTTTTAGCTCAGCAAAGAGCACGGGTCTTTGCCTTTGGCGGTTCTGATCAGCGGCTGGCGATCGCCCGTACTTTTGGGGCCGAGCAAACCGTCAATCATCACCAGTGCAGCGATATTCCCGCCGTAGTCAAAGAGTGGACCGCAGGCCGAGGGGCTGACATTGTCATTGAAGCCACGGGGGTTCCAACTGTCTGGGAAACCGCAATTGCCTGTGGTCGTCCCGGTGCCACGATTAACCTCTTTGGCGGCTGTCCACGGCAAACCGCGATCCGCGTGGATACTGAGCGCTTGCACTATGAAGAATTGACACTGAAGGGAGTCTTTCACAACACCCCTGCATTTGTCCGCCAAGCGCTGCAATGGATTACCCGTGGCACACTGCCCTTTGAGCAGCTCATTAGTGGCCAAGCCTCCTTGATGGAGATTGAGAGCGTCCTCCAAGGAATGAAGGCACGCCAAGTCATCAAAGTGGCAATTCAGCCTAGGGAGTTATTCCCGCAGGAGCAAATAGTACAATTGCCCTGGCGTATTAATTAGGCCCGCCCGCGCTTTGGCTACATCTCCTGTGCCCATGAAAATATCCACACGCCCTGGCCCGCGAATGGCACTCCCTGTATCTTGATCCAAAACAAAACGGCTGACAGGGGTTTGCTGCCATTGACCTTGGGCTTTGCGGGGAATCTGGGTATTGATCACGGCCAAGGCACCCGGGGGCATCAAGGACTTATCGGTGGCGATCGAACGCTCTGGAATTACAGGAATTGAGAGACTGCCAGTGGGTGGCCGACCCTGGGTGTATTCAAAGAAAACAAAGCTGGCGTTGCGGGGCAAATAGCGATCTAACTCAGCAGGGTTGGCCTTAAAGTAGGCCACAAGCCGCGGTAGTGTCAGTTCCTCGCGGGCAATCTTGCCATCGCGAATGAGTTCTTGGCCAATACTAGTGTAGGGATGATTGGTTTTGGCAGCATAGCCCACAGTAAAGCGGCGACCATTGGGCAGTTGCAGTTCAGCAGATCCTTGGACGTGAACTAGAAAAGCCTCTAGGCGATCGCGCAAATATACCAACTCTAACCCCCGCAGGGGACCTTGGTGCCACTGCTGTCCATCTGCGCCTTCCAGTTCCAAGCGCGTTGGGTGTGGCTCTCGCCACTGTTCCCAATTGGGAGGACGCCGAAAAAGGGGGTAGCGGTATTCTGCTGTGGGCACTAAGCTGGCTCGATAGGTTGGTGCATAGTAGCCCGTAAAATCCACTCGGCCTTGGCCATCGGCGCCAATGGACTGGTAAAACACAAATTCTCGTTTGACTGCTGTTTGCAGTTCTACCGCAGAGCGATGGATTTGTACCAAATGGCGAAAGCGTTCCAGGGAGCGAATCACCCGCTGATGCAAATTGACCCCTAGGGCTGCCCCTGGCTGGCCGGGAGCGGTGTAGGCGGCGTAGTCTCGGCGTGCTTTCTCGGTGCGCAGGTAGCGCAAACTGTGATCAATGGCTTGTAGAAGTCGCGCTCGCTCACGGGAGGATTCCCAAAGAGTTGTATCAAGGGCAACCGTCGGCGGGAGTTGGTTTTGGCGGATTAAGGGAGTAACGGTTGGGGCGGTGGCGATCGCGCCTGTTGCCAAGATTACGACCCCCTGCATCCATCCAGTGAATAAACCCGCCATAGGCTTTAGGCAAACCGATCCACACTAGAGGTAAACACAGGTTCCACCCGAATGGCAAACACCTTCGAGGGACGCACTACCATGTATTCCCCTTGAATATTTTTGATGGGGACGGAAATAAAGTCATTGGAATTTGCTTTGGCCGCTAATTCACTGCTGTACCACTTCTGGAAGTCTTGAATAGTGGGGAAGCGCACCTCCTCACGGTGACCGCCATCCAGAAATAAATGAACCGCAAATTCAGAAGGGGTTCTGGGCATAGGCGCGATCGCTCATCCTTATCATGCACATTATATTATCGCCATATTATCGCCGTAATTGGTGGCTTCAGGTACTAAGGTCCCCCGGTGAGGGGACGGGGGGCGCGATCATAGTACTGAGCTGTCATTGTTGGGTTGAGACTGCGAGCACGCTCATAGTCCCGTTGTGCCAATTCCACATTGCCGCTGTCGAAGTAGGCCATACCCCGACTATAGTAGGCGGCAACAAATTGGGGATCCCGTGCTAGGGCAGCATCAAAGTCCGCAATCGCCGCTGTATAGTTTTGCAGGGCGAGATAGGCCATGCCTCGGTTGTAGTAGGCGGCAATAAACTGTGGCTCGTTGCGCACTGCCGTAGTAAAGTCAGCGATCGCCCGCTGCATATCCCCTTGGTCGTAGTAGGCCATGCCACGAGCAAAGTAGTAATCAGCGCTAGGGTTGAGTCTGATTGCTTGGCTAAAGGCTTGAATGGCAGCATCTAGATTACCAGTACCTTGGTGCATTAACCCTATGTTGTAGTAGTCCTCAGCACTGCGGGGTACCAGTCGTTGTAGCTCCTGAAGTTCCGGTGTTGTCAAGGTGGCGATCGCTATGGGCTGTGCCACAGCAGCTCTGCTGAGACCAACAAAAGCAGCTAAAACTATCAAAGTACTGGAGAGTTGTTGGCGCATCGTCGGCCTCCTTGCGGCATTACTCAGCCTTACTTCGATCCTAAAAGAAAATGAAGAAATCGCCCAGCAAACGATAAGAGCTGTAATAAACCACTGGGTGTGGCTCTTTCCTTAAATATGGAAATACAAAAAATACAGTCACATAGCAGTTGTGACTGTTTTAAGCACATTCCATCCTTGGGAAAAGGACTGTATGTTGATAATATGGTTTTGCCCCCAGTTGGCAGCGCCCTATCTGTTGGATCAGGCGCGATCTTGGGCACCAAGATAGAACGCAGTGTGAGATTCAAAGGGGCTTGTAATTAACAATACGCCCAAAACTCTCCGGCTGCAAACTGGCGCCACCCACAAGAACCCCATCAATTTCTGGCTGTGCCATGATCGCATCAATGTTGGTGGCATTGACCGAGCCGCCGTACTGAATGGGAACATCGGGATTCTGCAACTTGCTACGAATTAAACCAATGACACGGTTGGCTTCCGCCTCTTCACAGGTATCGCCGGTACCGATTGCCCAAATGGGTTCGTAGGCAATTACCAAATTGGCCTGATCCACATCCACCAAGTCCAGCGCCAACTGCTGCAAGATATGGGCTTCTGTTTCCCCGGCATCCCGCTGCGCTTTTGTTTCGCCGACACAGAGAATGGGGGTCAGACCGTGGCTTTGAGCAGCCTTGAGCCGTTGATTGACTGTAGTATCAGTTTCACCAAAATACTGCCGCCGCTCACTGTGGCCAACAATCACGTAGCGCACACCCAACTCCACTAGCATCGGTGGCGAAATTTCTCCCGTAAATGCCCCTTGATCTGCCCAGTGGACATTTTGGGCACCTAGTTTTACCCGCGTTCCGTGCAGACTCTTGGACAATACACTCAAACAGGTATAGGGGACGCACAGCACCACCTCGCGATCGCCGGGCGTATCCACCAACTTTCCTAAAAACTCCTGTAGGAAGGCCACTGCCTCCTGTTGGGTTTTGTGCATTTTCCAGTTGCCAGCAAGAACTTTTGGGCGCACTCGTCCTGATTTTCCTTTGTAAAACTCAGCGTATTTAAGAGTACCATACGGGTTGCCTCTACCATTAAGGATTTGTTGATCTAGGAAGTGGATGAAACTCAACCCAACTTGTCCCAAACCGCCGCAACTCGGGGCGATTGACGCTTGGGTTGAACGCAAGGAGTACGCCGTCCAAATTTGACTTGGTAGGTGTCGTTGTCAACTGCTACGTAACCTAGTTGCAAAATCTCTGCTAGAGTGGCGCTCACCTCTGCCGCAGACCACTGCAACTGCTCAGCTAATTCTGGCACCCTTAAGGGTTTGGGCTGGCGCCTCATCAGTGTTAAAAGCAATCGCTGGCGATCGGTCAAAACTAGTAAATCTGCGGGATTCAGCCCCCTCTCAGAACCACTACTGGTGTCTTGATTGTTCATTATTGGCAATATTCCTCAACGGCAGTGGCTCAGCCTTCGTCACTTGTAGTTGCATCTAAGCAGGATCAAAACAGCGCTCCTGATCTGCCTAGGCTACCCTAATCCAACAAGTGCTGCACAACACTCCTGATAACCAAACTGTAGGGATGCTGCGGGTAGCGCAAACAGAAAATATCACTGTTCCCCAAAAGAATGCACAGAAACGATGCTACCTATGGCTGTCCTCGCCAATCTAAGAGTTCAAGGTCTATTTTCACATCCAGCTATCCAGGAAAGATCTCATGCCAAATTCAGAAAATAGAACGTAAACAGCCAGCCCATCAGAATAAAGGGTCATTCCGCATCTTGAAAATACTGCTGCGTGTAAAACTGGGCATAGCGGGCAGACTGAGCTAGGAGTTCTTGGTGAGTACCACTTTCAATGATCCGCCCCTGCTCTAGGACAAGAATGCGATCGGCGCGACGAACCGTCGCCAAACGGTGGGCAATAATAAAGACAGTGCGCCCTTTCATTGCTTTCTCCAAGGCACTCTGCACCAAGGCTTCCGATTCAGCATCCAAAGCAGAGGTGGCTTCATCCAAAATCAAGATGCGTGGATCGGCATAAACCGCGCGGGCGATCGCCAGTCGTTGTCGTTGCCCCCCAGAGAGATTGATTCCCCTTTCCCCCACCCATGTCTGATACCCCTCAGGAAACTGAGTAATAAAGTCGTGGGCATTGGCAATTTTGGCGGCCTCAATTAGACGTTCCCAATCTGGTTTAGGGTAACCAAAAGCAATATTTTGGGCAATGCTACCGGAAAAAAGAATGGTTTCTTGGGGAACGATACCAATTTGCCGCCGTAGGCTTTTAAGGGTGACAGTTTTAATATCAATACCATCAATCAAGACTTTTCCTGCTTGGGGGTCATAAAAACGGGGCAATAGGTTAACAATGGTTGATTTACCTGCCCCTGAATGCCCCACAAGGGCAATCACTTCGCCCGGCTCCGCTAATAGATTAAAGTCATTGAGCACTGGACGCTCTGGATCATAGCCAAAGCACACATCTAGGTATTGCACTTTCCCAGAAATGGGTGGTAAGGGCTGCGCCTGGCTGATTTCCTTGATTGTGGGCTCTAGAGCCAACAGGCCAAAGCTGCGCTCCACCGAGGCCTGTGCCATTTTCAGTTCGTTGTAATCGGCGGAAATCATATTTATTGGGTCTATTAGTAGTGCCACTGCGGCAACAAAGCTCAGGAACTGTGGTCCTGTGAGATGACCTACATTAATTTGCCATGCCCCTAAGATAAACAGGAGCATGATGCTGAGGGCTTCGAGAAACCCCACTACAGGGTATTGCATTGACTTGATGCGTTCTGCACGGTAGCGAGCACGGCGGTTAGTATCGGCTTGCTGTTCAAACTGCTCGACGGCATAGTCTTCAGCGGCAAAGGCTCTAATCAGGCGAATTCCAGAAAAAATTTCCGTGAGGTGGGAAGCTAAATCGGCAATGCGGGCTTGACTTAGGCGCGACTGTCGCAGCAAACGGTTGCCAAACCAAGCAATAAGAAACGTCATCAGCGGTGCAATGATCATCGTTCCCAGTGTTAATTGCCAGTTGAGGTAGAACATATAGCCAATAACGGCAAATGTTGTTAAAATCGAGGGGATCAGACGATGAAAACTGCTATTGATCATGACGCCAATGCGATCCACGTCCTCAGTGAGGCGATAGGTGAGATCGCCCGTCGCTGCTTTCTCGAAATAGTCCACGCCCAAACGATGCAGATGACGGTAAAGCCGCACCCGAATGTCATAGACAATCCGTAGGGAAATATCGGACATGAGAACATCTTGGCCAAATTGGCAAAAACTACGACCGACAAACAGCAGCGAGGAGGCCGCACACCACTGAATGAGGCCGAGTAAATCTCCTGCGCCAATGAGCTTGGCCGCTTGGCCAATCAGGTAGGCGATCGCCGGCATGGTCGAGACGTAGCCGAGGGTACACAAAAAAGCAACCAGCAACCGTCGCCGATAGGGAAGGATATAGGCAAATAACAGCCGGTAGCTGGTATTCCAAAGCATGGGCTATTTTCCAATGCAAAAACGGCTAAAGATTTGTTCTAACACAGACTCAGTCACCTCCTCCCCAGTTAGGGTGCCAAGGGCACGGGCGGCGGCATGAAGGTCAATGGTCCAAAAATCGAGGGGCAGTTGGGCATCAATGGCCGCAAGCACGTGATTCAGGGATTGGTGAACCTGCTCCAAGAGCGCGGCTTGGCGTTGGTTGATGGCAAAGTCTAAATTGGCGGCAGTAACCCCTTGGCCTTGAACAAGCTCTAAAATGGCGTCCTCCAAATGCTCAATTCCCCTTTGGCTAAGGGCAGAGAGCAGCACAGTGGGAATGGGGGCAATGGGCAATGCAATATCTTTGATATCTCCCGTTTCCCGGAGGAGATCAGCTTTGTTCAAGACAACCAAAACTGACTTAGGTGCCTGTTGCCGCCGCTGTTGGAGATTGAGTTGGTCGTAAATCTCTTGATCGGCAGCTGTCCACCCTTGACTCGCATCGATGACAAAAAGGATAAGATCGGCACTGGCTGCGGCTTGGCGCGATCGCTGGACGCCAATTTGTTCAACAAGGTTATCGGTCTGGCGAATACCTGCGGTATCGAGCACTTGGATGGGAATGCCACCTACAACCAATTGGGATTCCACAATATCGCGGGTGGTGCCGGGTAAATCTGTAACGATGGCGCGATCGCTACGGCTCCAAGCATTGAATAGACTCGACTTACCCACGTTGGGGCGGCCGACAATCGCTACCTTTAACCCGGTGCGGATGAGCGCTCCTCGTTCTGCGGTTGCCAAAAACCCTTCTACTTGGTGTTGTAACTCACGAATTTGTGCTGCAGTGGCTTGGGGGTCAAGGGGGGGTAGCTCGTCGGTAAAATCTAACCGCGCTTCAATTTCCGCTAAGAGGGATAAACAGGTCTGACGAATATGCTTGAGGGGGCGGGCGAATTTCCCCGTAAGACCCGCTAAAGCAATTTGGGCTGCCGTTGTGGATTGGGCGGCCACCAGTTCAGCTACACTTTCGGCTTGGGTGAGATCAAGGCGACCGTTGAGGAAGGCACGCAGGGTAAATTCCCCCGGCGCTGCTAAACGTGCCCCTGCGGCAACACAAAGTTGCAGTACTCGCTGTACAGGGATCAGGCCACCATGACAGTGAAATTCCACCACATCTTCGCGGGTGTAGGAGCGGGGAGCAAACATTAAAAGGAGGAGCGCTTCATCTACCCGTTCCCCCGTCTGGGGATCTCGCACATAGCCATAGAGAATGCGATGGGATTTCCAAGACTGCTTGCCGGGAGCTTCAAATAAAGACTGAGCGATCGCAACGGCGTCGGCTCCTGAGAGACGGACAATGCCGATACTCCCTTGTTGGGGCACAATAGCCGTGGCGATCGCCACAATCGTGTCATGGAGGTGTTGCACTACCCTTGGTGATATTGCTCCTTTAGAAACTCATCTCGGCGGCTTGTACTTTCTCCACTTGTTTCTTCTTCAAGACAAGCAGAATCTGCGAGAGGGTAATGGCGGCAAAGAAGACCAACAGCCACTTAATGCGGTTCGGATCCTGAAGGACAATTTCCGTATCCTTTTGACCAAAACCGCCCACATTGGGATTGTTAGTGAGGGCTTCGCCCGCGGCTACCGTTTGACCTTCGCTGACAATGAGTTCAGGGCCGGCGGGAATGGTTTCTGTTACTGCTTCACCGCTTTCGGGGGTGATCACCACCGCAGTACTGCCATCGGGGTTAGCAGCCAGACGGGTAATTGTGCCCGCAATTGGTGCGGTAAAGACGTTGTTGTTACTCTTTTCGCCATTGGGATAGATTTGGCCGCGACCGCGGTTGCCCCCGGCATGGACAGAGTATTTACCGAAGTGAATTGATTGATCAACAGCGGGGTTTGGGGCTAAAACAGGGAAAACAATTTCCTGATACTGCTCACCCGGTAGGGGACCTACTAGGATAATGTTTTGCTTGTCCTCGCTGTAGGGTTGGTAGTAAATACCGCTGGTTTTAGCCTGCAACTCTTCAGACAGGCGATCGGGGGGTGCAATTTTGAAGCCTTCGGGCAGCATGAGCACTGCCCCGACATTGAGACCCCCCTTGGAGCCATCCCCTAGCACCTGTTGCACACTGGTGTCATAGGGAATTTTCACCACCGCTTCAAAAACGGAATCGGGGGTAACGGCTTGGGGCACCTCCACCTGGATGGGTTTGGCGGCCAAGTGACAGTTGGCACAGACAATTCGGCCTGTGGCTTCGCGGGGACTGTCATAGCCCTGCTGGGCATAGAATGGGTAGGCCTGTGCTTGCGGTGACCAGAGAAATACACTGGTAGCAAGGGCGATCGCCAGCGTCAAAGACTTGAAAAAGTGTTTCATATCACTCCCTGAATCTCTTTTTACGTCCACCAAGGTTCTTTGCCCGTGCGGAAATCAGTGTCCGTCCAAGGGGTCAACAGCAGTTTGTCATCTTCGGTAACTGTGGTGTTCACCAGTGCCAATGGGAGGGGAGCAGGACCACGTAACACTTTCCCGGTGCTGTCGTATTGAGAGCCGTGGCAGGGGCAAATGAACTTGTTCTCACTGACATTCCAAGGCACTACGCAGCCAAGGTGAGTGCAGACGGCATTCAAACCGTAATTGGCAATTTGGTGATCCTCAGTAACAATGACGTAGGTGGGATCCCCTTTAATCCCTTGGGCAAGGGAGCGATCGCCCGGCAAATGCTTTGCCAAGTAATCAGACACCTTAATATCGTTTCCCAATGCATCTTTGGCAATGACGCCGCCCCCTGTGCCACCGCTGGAGGGCGGAATAAAATACTTGACGACAGGGTAAAGAGCGCCCAACGCTGTACCCGTGATGGTACCAAACGTCAGCAGATTCATAAACTGTCGCCGCCCCATATCGGGCACATCAGACATTCCAGAAACTTGAGCCATGGTTTACGCTTCTTTACTAAGGAATCGAAACGGATAGCCGTAAAATAATTACGTTTATTAACTATTATTACACTGTCCGAGCCGTCCCGACCGCAAGGACTGAAATTCTTGCCAATGCTGACGCCCCTCACTGGTGAAGAACTCCATGCTTTGCTCCTGCGCAAATGGGGGCGCTCTTTTGACCTTCAGTTTCGCCGCGTGGGCGATCGCATCTTTTTGCAAGTGATGTGGCGCTACCTCGAGCAGGCGTCCTATCCCGATACACCTGAAGACTATACCGCCCACCTAGAAGCAATTGCGCAGCACCTCAATGACTGGGGCTGTGCCCAGCAAGTCTGCGCCTTTATTGAGGCCACCCGTGAGAAACCCCGCCTCGGCAAAGCTGTGAATATTCCCCTTGATCTGGGTACCCGCATTATCGAATGGCTCCAATAGCCGTCCTTAGCAGATTTTTGAAAAAACGTTAAGAATGTTAAAAAGGATTGCGATGATGTGGGAGATGTCCCCCCTATGCCTGAGAATGTTTGCGGAAGGTTACGTCAGCCCATCGGGTCAATCGCCGTGCCTATCTCGCCTTCAGAAGGCCGGTGAGTCGTAACACTTCAATGGCAGATGCCACATTATCAAGACCCTTGTTTTACAATTCCAACTTTGGAGGAACTCAATGAGCGTCGTCACGAAATCGATCGTGAATGCAGATGCCGAGGCCCGTTACCTCAGCCCCGGTGAACTGGATCGCATCAAAAGCTTTGTCAGCACTGGCGAGCGCCGTCTGCGCATTGCCCAAACCTTGACCGAAAACCGCGAGCGGATTGTCAAGCAAGCGGGCGATCAACTCTTCCAAAAACGACCTGATGTGGTCTCCCCCGGTGGCAATGCCTACGGTGAAGAAATGACCGCCACCTGCCTGCGTGACCTCGACTACTACCTGCGGCTAGTGACCTATGGTATTGTTGCGGGTGATGTCACTCCCATCGAAGAAATTGGTTTGGTGGGTGTGCGTGAAATGTATAACTCCCTCGGCACTCCCATTTCTGCTGTAGCCGAAGGGATCCGCGCCATGAAGAACGTTGCTTCCTCGCTGCTGTCTGCTGAAGATGCCGCTGAAGCCGGTTCTTACTTTGATTTTGTAATTGGCGCCATGCAGTAGGTCGCCACAGCATTCTTTGTTGATCCATCATCCAAATCAGTTTTTGAGGAAAAAGAACTATGCAAGACGCGATTACCGCTGTCATCAACGCCTCTGACGTTCAAGGCAAATATCTCGACACCGCCGCCATGGAGAAGCTGAAAGCTTACTTTGCCACTGGCGAGCTGCGGGTGCGTGCTGCCACTGTGATCAGTGCCAATGCTGCCAACATCGTCAAAGAAGCAGTGGCCAAATCTCTGCTGTATTCTGACATCACCCGTCCCGGGGGTAACATGTACACCACCCGTCGCTATGCGGCCTGTATCCGTGACCTCGACTACTACCTGCGCTATGCTACCTATGCCATGTTAGCTGGGGATCCTTCTATCCTCGATGAGCGGGTGCTCAATGGCTTGAAAGAAACCTACAACTCCTTGGGTGTGCCCATCGCTGCCACTGTGCAAGCAATCCAAGCCATGAAAGAAGTCACCGCCAGCTTGGTGGGTGCTGATGCCGGCAAGGAAATGGGCATCTACTTCGACTACATCTGCTCTGGCTTAAGCTAGGTACAGCTCTCCAGTCGCACATCTGTCTGGGAGTTAGGGGTTAGAGTGTCAGCCTGTCATGGCAATTGTGCTTAAACAGTCTGAGTCTGGCCTTTAGCTCCCAGACGTGTCATCACCCCACACAGATTTGGAGTCCCATCCCATGCGCATGTTCAAAATTACTGCCTGTGTGCCGAGTCAAACCCGTATTCGCACCCAGCGCGAACTGCAAAATACCTATTTTACGAAACTAGTGCCCTACGAAAACTGGTTCCGTGAGCAACAACGCATCCAAAAAATGGGTGGTAAGATTGTGAAAGTGGAACTGTTTACGGGCAAGCCGGGGGTCAATACCGGTCTAGCCTAAATGCTCCTCTAAAAGTGTTTCCTAGCGATTTTGAGGCTTCACTGTTGAGATAGTTGCTTGGCTGGGGTGTTCCCTCCTGAGACAATTATCTAAACGGTGGAGCTTTGCTTATTAGAGCGCCTTTTTCAAGGCCCCTAAACTAGAAAACGCTCCCAGCCATCGCCATATTGGAACCGCATTTTCGGGAAAACGGCCTCTAGATTCTCGTGGGGGCGTGGGATCACTGTTGACGACAGATACAGAGTTTTTTCCTTAGGACTCTGAGGCAAAATTTTTTTGGCGGCTTCCACACCGGCGGCAACTGCAATTTGCACTTCAGAAACGTCGCCGCGCACAATAATTGTGAGGCGAGCACCACTGACCACTTCATAGCCGACAAGGGTAACACGGGCTGCTTTCACCATCACATCGGCAACAGCTAAGGCAGGGGGATGACCCAGTACTTCTACCATCCCAAGGGCAATGGGCATGAAGACTGCTCCTGAACACAAAAATTTGTTAAAGTAACGCCATTTCTGCGATCGCTAGAGGACGCACCAATTTGGCAACATTAGCATATCACTTCTATTGATGGCCCTGATAAGTTCAAAGGGCGATCGCCATCATTGATTTTTATCCCCCAAATCATCTTTTCTGATTGAGTCTTTCTTGGGGGATGGCAAGCCTAGGAACGCCCCACCCCCATTAGTTTTGCTAAGCCAATCCCCGTAAAGTAGAGGGCAAGCAGGGCACCCGCCAATAGTCCCTGGGTAATCGGATCAATAGAGGGGGTCAACACGGCCGCCACGGCCACAGCAATGATCACCACGTAGCGCCATTGGCTGAGCATTTGCGGAATCGAGACTATCCCTAGAGCAATGAGAACCAACTGAAGAATAGGGACTTGAAAGGCTAGGCCAGTGGCAAGAAGCAATAGCAAAATAAAGTCCACATAGCGATCAATCGACCAGAGTTGCTCAACCACATCTGCCCCATAGTTAATAAAAAAGCCAAGGGCTGCGGGTGCCAAGAAGGTATAGGCAAAGGCCAAACCAGCAATAAAAAGAATCGATGAGCCAAAAACCACCGGTGCCAGCAACCGTTGCTCCCGCCGTGTCAGTCCCGGCAGGATAAAGCGAATTGCTTGGTAAAGAATCATTGGCGTTGCTAGAAGGATGCCACTGTAGGCCGCTGCTTTACAGGAGACAAAAAAGTATTCGCCCGGACTGAGTTGGAGAAACTTAGCACCATGGGCGGGTTTTTCAAGGAACTGAATGATCCAGCGGACTTGGGTAAAGCAGAGAACAATGGTAACCGCAACAGTACCGAGGATAACAAAGAGCCGCTGCCGCAACTCCTCAAGGTGATCCCAGAGGGACATTTCCACTTCATTGGGCAGCTCCTCCTCCGGGTCAATGGGGTCACTGACCTCAAAGGCGCTGTCAGCAAGGGCTGAAGATTCTCGAGGGGGGCTATCAATATCGGGCGATCGCGTCATCAAATGTCTGGAATTCTAGCTCTTCAATAATTATGAACGAAGTCCCTAGATTGCATCCCTTTGGTCTATCTCATATTTTAGATAAAGAGCTACAGCGTAAGCACCATAATGCGTTAGCCCTGCCTGAAGGGAGGGCAATTCCCTTCTCAAGTCTTGGTAACCTGCGCCGGCACTGTCTATGTCCTTAATGGCAATTCCCCGCAGTTGGGGTAAGCTGCCGCTAACGGCTAAACTGCTCAGCAAATTACAACACCAACGGGAACTTGTCCTTACGGGGATGCCCCGCCTTGTCAAGGGCTTGGTGGCCACCACATTGGCGCAGCAGAGTCAGCAATCACTGTGTGTGATTACTTCCACCCTAGAGGAGGGGGGACGCTGGGCAGCGCAATTGGAACTCATGGGCTGGGATGCCGTTCTCTTTTACCCGACATCGGAGGCCTCTCCCTATGACCCCTTTGATTTGGAAGCGGAGATGGTCTGGGGGCAACTGCAAGTTTTAGTCGAAAGCGATCGCCCCCGTATTGCCATTGTCACTACGGAACGGGCACTGCAACCCCATTTACCCCCACCAGAGCAGTTCCGTGCCGCCTGTCTAACGTTACAGGTGGGTCAAGAGCAATCTCTAGGGGAGCTGGCCACCGCCTTGACAGCCCTTGGTTATGAACGGGTTTCCTTGGTGGAAACCGAGGGTCAGTGGAGTCGGCGCGGCGACATTGTGGATATTTTCCCTGTCTCGGCGGAGTTACCGGTTCGCTTACAGTGGTTTGGCGATGAGATTGAGTCCATTCGCGAGTTTGATCCGGCTAGTCAACGCTCTCTACACACTGAAGGCGATCGCCTGGATGCCCTTGAGCGGGTTACACTCACACCCATTAGTTTTACGCCGCTGATTGCCCAAGCACTGAAGGCAGCGGGTCAAGCCCATCTCATTCCAGAAGATCAAGAGGGGCTGCGGCGCTACCTTGGGTTGGCTTTTCCACAGCCAGCCTCACTTTTGGACTATTTGCCGCCCCAAACCCTAATTGCCGTGGATGAGCCACCCCTTTGTGCTACCCATGGCGATCGCTGGTATGAGCAGACTCAAGCCTACTGGCAAACTTTAGACCCCTCACCGCCCCCCATCCATCGCCCGTGGTCAGCCGTTGTCCAAGGCCTCGCATCGTTTCAACGCCTACACCTCTATGAACTGGCCAGTGAGGGGCTAGGTCTTAATTTGTCAGCACGGGCAGTGCCGGCCATTCCCCACCAATTTGCTCGCTTGGCGGCGACACTACGGGAGGAGCGGGACAAGGGCTACACGGTGTGGTTAGTCTCGGCGCAGCCGAGCCGCTCTGTAGCGCTATTGCAGGAGCACGATTGCCCCGCCCAGTTTGTGCCCAATCCCAAGGACTTTCCGGCCATTGATAAGCTGCAACAACAGCGAGTTCCCATTGCCCTCAAAGCCAGTGGTTTAGCGGAAATCAGTGGTTTTATTTTGCCCACCTTCCGCACCGTGCTCGTGAGCGATCGCGAGTTCTTTGGCCAGCACAACTTGGTCAACCTCGGTTATGTGCGTAAACGCCGCCGCGCTGCTGCCAAACAGGTGGATTTGAACAAGCTCCAGCCCGGGGACTACGTTGTCCATCGCCAGCACGGCATTGGCCAGTTCCTGCGACTTGAAACGTTGACGATTAACAATGAAACCCGTGAGTACCTTGCCCTGCAGTATGCCGATGGCATTCTCCGCGTTGCCGCCGATCAACTGAATAGTCTCTCCCGCTACCGCAAACAAAGTGATGGTGTCCCCCAACTCAATAAGTTAACGGGCAATACTTGGGAACGCACCAAAGCACGGGTACGCAAAGCCATCAAGAAAGTGGCAGTAGATCTGTTGCAACTCTATACCCAGCGCGCCCAACAAAAGGGCTTTGCCTTTCCCCCCGATACGCCGTGGCAGCGGGAGATGGAGGACTCCTTTCCCTACCAACCAACCCCTGATCAACTCAAGGCCATTCAAGAGGTCAAGGCCGACATGGAGAGCGATCGCCCCATGGATCGGCTAGTCTGCGGTGATGTTGGCTTTGGTAAAACGGAGGTCGCCATTCGCGCCATTTTCAAAGCAGTAATGGCGGGCAAGCAGGTGGCGTTTCTTGCCCCAACAACAATCCTAACGCAGCAGCATTACCACACCCTCAAGGAGCGCTTTGCCCCCTATCCAATTCAAGTGGGGCTACTGAACCGCTTTCGCAGTGAGCGGGAGCGCCAAGACCTCCTGCAGAAACTCAAAACTGGCGAAATTGACGTTGTCGTGGGAACCCATCAACTGCTGAGTAAGGCGGTTAAATTTCGCGATTTAGGTCTCTTGGTGGTGGATGAGGAGCAGCGCTTTGGGGTTAACCAAAAAGAGACAATCAAAGCCCTCAAAACCCAAGTGGATGTCCTCACCCTGAGTGCGACACCGATTCCGCGCACTCTCTATATGGCTCTGTCGGGGGTTCGGGAAATGAGCCTGATCACGACGCCTCCCCCCTCGCGACGCCCGATTCAAACCCACTTGGCTCCCTATGACCCAGAAACGGTGCGCAGTGCGATTCGCCAAGAATTGGATCGGGGGGGTCAAGTCTTCTATGTTGTGCCTCGCGTGGAGGGAATTGAGGAGGTGGCGGCGAAGCTCCAAGAGATGGTGCCCAGCGCCCGTATTCTCATCGCCCACGGTCAGATGGCAGAGGGAGAACTGGAATCCACGATGCTCGGCTTTAGCAATGGCGAGGCGGATATTCTCGTGTGTACAACCATTATTGAGTCGGGCTTGGATATTCCCCGCGTCAATACCATCCTAGTGGAGGATGCGCAGCGGTTTGGCTTGGCACAGCTCTATCAACTGCGGGGTCGTGTTGGCCGCGCCGGCATTCAAGCCCATGCGTGGTTATTTTATCCGCGCCAGGAGGTGCTCACGGATGCTGCCCGTCAACGGCTGCGGGCAATTCAGGAGTTTACCCAACTGGGTTCTGGCTACCAACTGGCAATGCGAGACATGGAAATTCGCGGTGTGGGCAATCTTTTGGGGACGGAGCAGCACGGCCAACTGGACAGTGTCGGCTTTGATTTGTATGTGGAACTATTAGAGGAGGCGATCGCCGAAATTCGCGGCCAAGATATCCCCACGGTTGACGATACCCAAGTGGATCTCAATGTCACTGCCTTTATTCCCGCCGATTACATGCCCGATCTGGCGCAAAAGATGGCAGCCTATCGCGCTGTGTCTGCAGCAACCACCAAGGAAGAATTGGCACAACTGGCAGCCGAGTGGAGCGATCGCTACGGTGCACTCCCTAAATCGGTGCAGCAACTGCTGCAGGTTGTTGAATTGAAACAACTGGCGCGCCAGTGTGGCATTAGCCGCATTCGTCCCGAAGGCAAGCAACATGTGATCCTTGAAACCCCCATGGCGGAACCGGCGTGGAAATTGCTCCTAGAGCAACTGCCTCCCCATCTCCACCCTCGGTTTGTCTATAGTCAGGGCAAAATTACTGTGCGCGGTTTAGGGACACAGCCCATTGAAAAACAACTGGAGCAACTCATTGAGTGGTTCAGCCAAATGAACACAACGGTTGCTGCCACCCTTTCCTAGAGAACGGATTGAGGATCCAGTTGGTCTAAAAGGGGTTGAAGAACTGCTTCCCAAGGGGGGAGGGGAGCCCCTAGAACAGCCTCGAGCTTGCCACAGTTGAGGACGGAAAAAGCGGGACGCTTGGCGGGGGTGGGATACTCATGGCTGGGAATTGGCTCTAAGGTAGCAGTGCTGTAGCCTCGGGCACGCAAATGCTCAAAAATTTTGGCGGCAAAGCCATACCAGCTAGTGCTCCCCCGCGGTGTCAGGTGATAGAGGCCACTGAGGGCGGGATCTACCTGCCAACGCCCAAGGAGTTGGTACGTCACTTGGGCAATGAAGGGAGCAGCGGTGGGCGTCCCCATTTGATCGGCAACGACACGCACCAGCGAACGGGTTTGGGCTAGGCGAACCATTGTCCGCAAAAAGTTCTTCCCCCGCAGGTCATAGACCCAACTGGTGCGCAAAATGAGGTGGGCGGGCTGATGACTGGCGATCGCCTGCTCTCCTAGCCACTTACTGTAGCCATAGGCATTGAGGGGGGCAGTGGCATCGGTTTCTCGATAGGGCAGCGATTGATTGCCGGCAAACACATAGTCGGTGGAGTAGTGAATCAACAGCCCCCCCACCGCTGCCATTGTTTCTGCCAAAAGACCCACAGCCGTGCCATTCATCCGTTGTGCCCGTTGCGGTTCCTGTTCCGCCTGATCCACAGCAGTGTAGGCTGCTGCATTGATCAGCACATCGGGTCGCAAGGTTTTCAGCAAGCGGGGAATGGCCTCTAAATCTTCCAAGTCCAGCGTTACGGCAGTGCCTTGGCGAGCAACGGGAATCACTTCAGCGCCGGGGGGGGGCTTGCTGCACCAATTGCCAGCCCACTTGTCCGCTTGCCCCCAAAATGACTAGCCGCATTTTCCGCACTCCCTGAGGATGAACTGATTGTTAAAATACTTTAAGAGTTTGCGCCACTGCCCATGAATACGGCAATTGTCCCCACCGATTCCGCGCCCCAAGAGATTGCGATCGCGGCTGAAACCCTTGCCAATGATTTGGATACCTTTCAACCCTACGATCCGGTGGCCATTGATGCCTACTATCGGCGGCGGCCTTTGCTGGTGTTGAGTCGCTGGTTGCGGATTCTCTGGCCAGTGTTTTGGCTTCTTTTTAACTACTGGTGGGACAGGATTACCGGCCAAAGTAAACAAAATCAGCTTCGGCGGGCGATCGCCCTGCGGGAAACGTTAACCCGTCTTGGTCCTGCTTACATCAAAGTGGGACAAGCCCTCTCCACCCGTCCTGACCTCCTCCCCGCTGTATATCTAGAGGAGTTAACAAAACTCCAAGATCAGTTGCCCCCCTTTCCCAATGAAGTGGCGTTTCAGTTTATTGAGGAGGAATTGGGCGCTCCTCCCGCTGAACTCTTTGCTGAACTCAGTGATCACCCCATTGCTGCTGCCTCCTTGGGGCAAGTGTATCGCGGCAAACTCCACAGCGGTGAAGAAGTGGCCGTTAAAGTGCAACGCCCCGGTTTAGCAGAAAGTATCACTTTGGACATTTACATTCTGCGGGGGGTAGCCTATTGGGCAAAACGCCTGATCAAAGACATTCGCAGTGATTTAGTGGCCATTCTCGATGAGTTTGCCAGTCGCCTCTTTGAGGAAATGGACTATACCCAAGAGGGACGGAATGCCGAACGCTTTGCCCGCCTCTATGGCCACTTGACGGATGTGTATATTCCCAAGATTTACTGGAACTACACGCGGCGGCGGGTGCTGACCATGGAGTGGGTAACGGGGGTCAAACTCAACCAACCGCAGCAAATTCAGGCCTTAGGGATTGATCCGCGCTACATGGTGTATGTGGGGGTGCAGTGCTCCCTGCGGCAGTTGCTTGAACATGGGTTTTTCCATGCGGATCCGCATCCAGGGAATCTATTGGCCATGCCCAGTGGCAAATTGGCCTATCTTGACTTTGGCATGATGAGTGAGATTGCCCCAGAGCAACGCTATGGCCTGTTAAATGCCATTGTTCATATTGTCAATCGCGAGTACGAAAGCCTTGCTCACGACTATGTGCATTTGGGCTTCCTGACGCCAGATACGGATCTTGAACCCATCATTCCCGCTTTGGCCTTGGTATTTGAGGATGCCTTGGGGGCAAGTGTCTCGGAACTCAATATCCAACGGATTTTTGATCGCCTCTCAGAGGTGATGTACGAGTATCCCTTTCAGGTGCCCGCCTACTATGCCTTGATTGTGCGATCCCTCCTGACCATGGAGGGGATTGCCATGGGGGTTGATCCCAATTTTAAGGTTCTCAGTGCTGCCTATCCCTACATTGCCAAACGACTACTCACAGATCCTGCCCCAGAGCTGCGCACGAGTCTCACCAATCTCCTCCTCAAGGATGGTCAATTTCGCTGGACGCGCCTCGAAAATCTGCTGCGCAATGCCCGCGAGAGCCGTGACTATGACTTTAATGTGGTGCTAGAGCAGGCCTTGGATTTTCTGTTTTCGGAGCGGGGGACGGAGTATCGCGATCGCCTAGCAGATGAAATTGTCAAAAGTCTCGACACTTGGGCGCGGACAACGATGGGGCAATGGAACTTGGTGCAACTGTTACCCCTCGTAACCCATCCAGTACCTGCAACGGCAAGTTCCAATATTGTCAGTGAACCCAATGCCCTAGAGCATTTGCGCCGTATTTTCAGCATCTTGCAGGATACTCCCGGCTTCGACTGGGGTAAGGTCATTCCTGTGATTCTGCGGATTATTGTGCGCCCAGAGGTACAAGACATGGGTCAGCGTATTGTCAACGGCCTCCTGCAACGGGCGATCGCCCGTTTTATTCGGGAGATGTTGCTGGCGGACTCGCAGCCGGCGCTGCAGACGCGGGGGTTGTCTCGCTAGGTTCTGGGGATGGCGGTGGTGGGGTTTCTTCAGGAGGTGTGGGGGTCGGTGTTGGTGACGCTTCACCTGTAGGCGGTGGGCTAGGGGGTCGTCGCGGTGTCCCTGGGGTTGGCGTGGGGGCAGCTGCAGGTGGCTGACTACGGCATACCTCTGGACGATATTCAAAGGCAAAGGTGAGCGCTAAGGCTTGATACTGCCCTGTGGCCTCAAAGGACTGCTGACGTACCCGTTCTAGGGCAGCTTGATCGAGGAGCGCAGAGCCACTACTGCGAATAATCTGGGGATTGCGAGTGAGCAGACCAGTTTCAGGGGCGGCATTGGCAGGGAGTAACTTGCCTTGGGGAGTGACGACGACAGCAACCGTTGTTTCCCCTTGCAGGCGATCGCCACAGGCCTCTTGGGGATAAAAATCCGTGATTCGCTGGGCTAAATTCACTTGTAGATTGGTGGTGTTCAGTGTCAGTCGGGCTTGAGTAAACCAACGGGATAAGGCTGCTGCTGCTTCACTTTCTGTGGTTGCCACTGGCTCTTTAGGGGTGGGTTCAGAAGTTGGCATGGGTGAGACTAGTGCCGGAGCAACGGCAACATCTTCATTCGGATTTGTCGAGATGCCGGGTAAGGGGCGGGCGGGTGGAGGCAATTGCCACAGGG